>JBJMLU010000215.1:0-44652 GCA_045805145.1 Flavisolibacter sp.
GCAATCCATGCAATCACATTTCCCTTTACAGGTTCTGGTTGAAGCAGTCTACTGACAGATTCGAATCCAAGAATGCCTACAGCTACCAGCAGCACCACCGAATTGATCAGGGCCGCAAGCACCGTTGTTTTTTTGAATCCATAAGTATAAACCGCACTTGATTTTCTTTGTGCCATCCAGAAGGCGGCAAGTGAAAGTCCGAGACTCGCTACATCACTGGCATTGTGCCCCGCATCGGTGAGCAAGGCCATGGAATTGTATACAAGTCCTCCAATAATCTCCGCTACAACAAAAAGCAGGTTGAGTCCTATACCGATGATGAAGACCTTGCGGTTGGCTTGTGTCAGTGCCGGATGATGATCGTGATCGTGATGATGATGCGACATGCTAGGAAATATGAAAGTACGGCATAGAAAAGATTTCAGGAACAGAGAGCAAGGGCTTCTGTACATACATTCTAATTATCTTTAGCGAATGAGCAAAATAATTTGTTTTCTGCTGCTTATTTTTTGCACCATTGCTTCAAAAGCGCAGAATCCCGAGAACTGGACTTCCAAACAATTGGTCGAACCTTCAACATTGGCGCGGGCGATTCAGTCGGGCAAAAATGTTCCGCTGATATTTAGTGTAGGCCCCGGCGCTCCCATTCCGCACTCCGTTGCAATAGGTATAGTAAAGGACCAGGAGAACCTGGATAAACTGAAAAAAGAATTATCCACGATTCCCAGGAACAAGCACATTGTGATCTATTGCGGCTGTTGTCCTTTTGAGCATTGCCCTAATATTCGTCCGGCGATTGCAGTTTTGAAAAACATGAAGTTTACGCACTACCAATTGCTGAATCTTCCACATAATATTAAAGCTGACTGGATTGATCAGGGATACCCGGTGGAGAAATAGGGTATTGGGGTAATAGGGTAGTGCTATGGAATTGCCGCCTACGCCAAGGCTGCGGCGGCCGAAGAGGAATTGGGAATTGGGAATTAGGCAGAGAACGGGTTTCTATGAAATCATCAATCCAGTAATCGTTTTAATCAATCCGTGAAATCCAATTTAATCTGTGAAATCCGTGATATGGAATTGGGGAGAGAGCAGGTTGCGATGAAATCGTCAATCCTACAATCTTAGTAATGCTCAATCTTGGTAATCCTGGAAAATTGCTTCCACCTCTCTTCTACCAACTACCAACTACCAACTACCAACTACCAACCACCAACTTTCCCTAATTTACAAACATGAAGGAACTCTCCGTTGTGATTCCGGTAATGAATGAGCAGGATAATATCAGGCCCTTGCTGGAATCATTGCGTGCAGCACTAAAAGAGATCGAATACGAGATCATCTTGGTAGATGATGGATCTACCGATGAAACCAGAAAAAAGGTAATTGAAAACCTGGATCAAAGAACCACATTGGTAGAACTCAGAAAAAATTATGGACAGAGTACAGCCATGACGGCGGGCATTGATCATGCAAAAGGAAATTATATTGCTTTGATGGATGGAGATCTTCAGAACGATCCTGCAGATATTCCCTTCATGCTCCAACTCGCTAAAAAAGAAGACTGGGATGTTGTGGCTGGCAACAGAAAGAACAGAAAGGATGGCATGCTGCTCAGAAAAATTCCAAGTCGTATCGCCAATGCTATGATACGCCGCATGACCGGCGTGTACATCAGGGACTATGGATGTACACTTAAAATTTTTAAAAAAGAAATAGCCGAAGACCTCGGACTTTATGGTGAGCTCCATCGATTCATCCCGGTATTGGCGAAGCTGCAGGGCGCCCGCATGACACAAGTTGACGTACAGCACCACTCACGCAGGTTTGGAAAAAGCAAATACGGCATCGGGCGAACCTTCCGCGTTCTTTCCGATCTGGTACTCATGGTTTTTTTTCGAAAATACCTACAGAAACCCATGCACCTCTTCGGTACCATTGGTTTTATCAGCTTTGGACTCGGACTGCTGATCAACCTTTATCTGCTTGTTCTAAAAATACTGGGACATGATATCTGGGGAAAGCCCATGCTAATTCTGGGAATGATCCTTCTGCTTGGCGGCATTCAGCTCATTACCATCGGCATTCTCGCCGAAATTGCCGTGCGCACCTATTTCGAATCACAACAAAAGAAAACCTACAACGTGAGAAAAGTGCATGGAGGCGAATGGTGAATGGTGAATGGTGAATGGTGAATAATGAATAGTGAATAATGAATAGTGAATAATGAATAGTGAATTGTGAATAATGAATAGTGATTAGTCGATGGTGAATGGTCAATAGTGATTAGTCGATGGTGAATGGTCAATAGTGAATGGTGAATTCTATAATCGTTAGACGATAGATTTGAGAATTCCTGACTGACCGGTTTCTAAAAGTAAATAGAGCTCATTCGAATTTTGATATACAGTTAGCAGCACAATTGCGGCCTTTAAAAAATTTGACTCCCTGCCGATTTCCGTTTAACGTCTTTTTTTTTTCCACATTCTCCGTTTCCCCAATTCCCAATTCCCAATTCCCTATCACTATTCACCACTGACCATTCACTATTCACCACTGACCATTCACCATTCACCATTCACCATTCACTATTCATTATTCACTGTTTCCACCATCTCATTGATGCAACAATACTTCGCGGTTTTTCTGGAACCAGTCGTAAAAATTAGTGATGCCTTGTTTTAAACTTATTGAAGGTTTGTACTGAAGCAGACGATTTGCCCTGGAGATATCAGCAAATGTTGCAGCAACTTCGCCGGCCTGCTCCGGGAGGCGCTGGATCTTTGCTTTTTTACCGGTTACTTCTTCAATTGTGGTAACCAGTTCATTTAAGGTTACAGGTACGTGGTTACCCACATTGATAATTTCGAAAAGCCCTTGGTCATAAGCGGCAGCGGAAATGATGGCCTGCACCGCATCTTTTACATAAGTATAATCGCGGCTCGAACTGCCGTCTCCATAAACGCTGATTGGTTCATCAAGAAGCATTGATTTAATAAATCTATGGATCGCGAGGTCGGGACGTTGAGATGGGCCGTAAATTGTAAAAAGACGAAGAGCTATGAAACGCAAACCGGTTAAATGGCTGAATACATATCCCGCCTGTTCTGCTGCCAGCTTGGTCATGGCATAAGGGCTGATCGGCAATAGTTGCTCGGATTCTTTCCACGGCAGATTTTTATTCATTCCGTACACACTGCTGGAAGACGCGAATACAAACTGTTTGATTCCTGTTTCGCGGGCAAGGTCCAGCAACATTTGAGTGGCCAGGATATTGGTTCGCTGATAAGCCAGTGGTTGGTCTATACTGGGACGAACGCCCGCTTTTGCTGCGAGATGAATGATGACGTCAACGGGTTCGGGAAGAATTTTTTTCAGCTCGTGCACAGAAAGGTCTTCGAGATTCCGGTCAAGTAGCAGGATGTTCTGGTGTTTTTCAAATCCATCTGTGTTGAGAAGTTTGATCTGGCGCGAGTAAAATGGATCAAAATTGTCGATGATGGTCATTCGGAGGTCCTTGTCTGCAAGCAAGGCCCGAACCAGGTGACTCCCGATAAATCCTGCTCCGCCGGTGATGAGATAATGCTTTTTATATTGACTCATTGGCTATTCTGTTTTTCTTTGTACCAAATCCATCGAACCTTGCTGCAAAGTACAGAATATCGCCATTTCAGAAATGCCGTGCTCTTCAGCCTGACACTTGCGCTGCTCATTGGTATTTTTTTTCTTTTCTACGGGAAGGAAAATTCCTTTCTCATCATCAACCGTTATAATAGTCCTGCCTTTGATTATGTGTTTCGTGCATGGACCTTCCTCGGCGACGGTTTGATCTGGATCCCTCTGTTTGTTTATGTGTTTCTTTTCCGAAGAGATTATTTTATTGCGGTATTGGCTTCGCTGATCTTTTGCACCATTCTCACGCAGTTTTTAAAAAATGTTGTTTTCCCCAACGATTTTCGTCCCATCGTGCTGCTGGGCGAAAGAGTGCGCACCATTCCGGGATATTATATGAACCGAGTGCATAGTTTTCCTTCAGGTCATACCAGCACGGCATTTACGCTGGCACTGCTGATGTCTTTTATTGTCAGGAAAAATTTATGGGTCTACGTCTTTCCCCTCATTGCTTTTTTTGTGGGCTACTCCCGTATTTATCTGGCGCAGCATTTCGTGACCGATGTTTTTGCAGGATTGCTCACAGGAATTGTGTCTGCCTCGCTTGCTTTATTGGTGTATGAGTGGTTCACGAAAAGAAAGGAAAGGCTGGAGGATCCTGCCAATGAATAAGCGCAGAGAAAAGAGGTTTGAGATAGATTTTTAAGAAGTAAAAGAAAAAGTCGGGCAAAAGACAGGGTGAGATTTGGAGGAGTTTTTTTTGGTCGAGGCGCGAAGAATATTTTATTTCTCTTCTGATTCTTTTGTTAGCTAACTGCTTCGAAAGAAACAAGAAAAAGAAACTATAAACACAATGCTTTCGCCATAGGCTACTCAATTGTGCCGACAGCTATCAGCTATCAGCCATCAGCTCTTACTATCAGCCATCAGCTATCAGCTTTCTTTTGGAATATTGAAAGAAAAATCTCCCAAATACTTTGTTTTCTTTTTTTATTTTCTTTTGCTTCGGCCGATAGGGACAGCACGGGCGTGTTGACCACGGCAGCATACAAGGTGCTTTTCGGTTGTTTTTTCATGTAGCGATAAACCGGTGAGATATCGATGCTTTCAATATAGGGCTCCAGGCGTTCCGTGCAATCAAAACTGAGGTAGCGTTTGATCTCCCTGAGTTTGGAATGATAAAACACTTCCACATAAAATCCTTCTACCTGATAAAGAAGGATCAGGTATTCACCTTCCCTTCTTCTTCCAATCTGCTCTCCGTTATACCAGAGCACTTCCACTTGTTCAGTTTCTTGCAACTGAAGAAAATCATAAAAATTCATCGCTAGCTGATTGACCTGAAAAAAATCGCCCGGGGCGCAATACAAGTTTTCGAGGATACGCGGCAATTATAGGAGGGATGCGTCTAAAGTATAAAACCGGCCCGGAAAAACCAAAACCATGCAAAGAGATTTTTTTGAACATTTTAATATGAGAAAAAAGAAATATCCGTGGAGACAGTTGGTAGTTGATACCTGTCCGGCAAGTGCGGGAGTTGGCAGAAGAAAAAAAAGAAAAGAGAAAGAGAAAGAAAAAGAGCATTAAAACGCAGACGAAGACAAGAGCAGCGGGGTTTCGCGCAGGAACAGTTGAGGGAATTAGGAATTTGGAATTAGGAATTGGGGGAAAACCGCTATTAAATTGTCGGACTGGGGATTCATTAACTGTATGCAGGCCAAAACCTGCTCCCTGGCTGCGGGAGGTTGCGAGGCCTTTTCTCCTGTTCCGACGTTCCGGCCCAATCAATTCTCTCCGCTCCCCATCGGGCTTTGCGGTATGGATGATTGACGATTCCGGTTTTTACTTCTGTTTGACAAAATTCATTTTTCCTCTTTTGGCTATCCGGTTAGTTTTGTAGACTAAATCAGTGGAATGGCCAAACCTGTAGGTATTTTTTATGAACATCCTGAATGGTTCAGGAAACTATTTGAACGGCTGGACGAACGGGAGATCCCTTATGAAAAACTGCACGCCGGTTTTCATCATTTCAACCCGCAACAAAAAGACCAGCAATACAGCGTAGTCCTCAACCGCATCAGTTCTTCATCTTACCTGAGGGGACATGGACAGGGAATATTTTACTCCAAAGCCTTTATCGCCTACCTCGAGCAAATAGGCGTTCCCGTAATCAATGGATCAAAGGCCACGGAAGTGGAAACCTCCAAGGCCCTTCAGCTCCTGCTTCTTTCCAGGCTGGGACTTCAGTATCCTAAAACTATTGTAGTCAACCATATTTCACAGATCATGGAAGCCGCTTCCACCCTGCGTTTCCCCATAGCCGTTAAACCAAACATCGGCGGCGCAGGCGCGGGCATTATCCGGTTCAATAGCCTTTCTTCTTTAAAGGAAGGCGTGGATGCGAATGCCATTGAACTTGGAATAGACCAGACTGCATTGGTTCAGGAATTCATTCCTGCACGTGGAGGCCATATCAACAGGGTGGAAACGCTCGGGGGAAAATTTCTCTATGCCATCAAAGTATTTACAACGGGTGAAAGCTTTAATCTTTGTCCGGCAGAGATCTGCGCGGTTCCGGAACAACCGCAGGCCATTGGAGAAGTTTGCCTGACTACAGCAGTAAAAAAAGGATTGAAAGTAGAAGCCTTCACTCCACCAGCGGACATTATTGAGTCGGTAGAAAGGATCGTGAAAGAAGCAAAGATTGATGTAGGCGGCGTGGAATATATTGTAGACGATCGCAATGGTGATGTGCTTTTTTATGACATCAATGCACTTTCTAATTTTATTGCGGACGCAGATAACGTCATTGGATTTGATCCATTTGTGAACCTGGTGGATTTTATTGAAAAATACAGCAGTGAAGGATCGAGGCTGAATTCTTTTTCCGGAAAAAAAACCAAACAAAAAGTTTAATCAACTACTATGCGATTTGGATATTGGTTACCTGTATTTGGCGGCTGGCTCCGCAATGTGGAAGACGAACAAATGGAGACGAGTTGGAATTATGTCAAGCGTCTGGCAAGACGAAGTGAAGAAATCGGTTTCGATCTGACGCTGATCGCAGAACTTTTCCTCAATGATATCAAAGGAGAAGAAGCACCTTCACTTGATGCATGGTCTACAGCCGCAGCTCTGGCAGCCATAACAGAAAAACTGGAACTGATGGTAGCCGTGCGGCCTACATTTCACAATCCAGCCATACTGGCCAAGCAGGCCGCCAATATCTCGGAGATCAGCAACGGGCGGCTTTCCCTCAATGTGGTTTCTTCGTGGTGGCAACAGGAAGCCCTGAAATATGGAATTCAGTTTGAACAGCACGACGACCGTTATGCAAGAATGAAAGAATGGTTGCACGTGATCACTTCTGCCTGGGAGAAAGATCATTTCTCTTTTGAAGGAAAATATTATCAGGTAAGTGATAATGTACTTCAGCCCAAGCCTCAAACAAAACCTTTGATCTACGCCGGCGGCGAATCCGAGGCAGGAAAGAATTTGATTGCAGAAGTGTGTGATGGTTATGTGATGCATGGGGATGCACCGGAAGTAATTGCAACGCGCATTCGCGACGTAAAACAAAGAAGAGAAAAGCTCGGACTTTCTCCTTTGACCTACGGAGTGGCTGCCTATTCTATTGTTCGGGACAACGAGGCTGAAGTAAAAAAAGAGATCGAGCGCATCACCAATGTAAAAGCATCTTCAGCAGGATATCATAATTACCAGCAATGGCTCAATGGAACCCAGCTCGAGAAAAGAGTTTCGCTGGAAGATTATTCCGTTTCCAATCGTGGCCTCCGCTCCGGTCTCACCGGAACTCCTGCACAAATAGCAGAACAGATTGAAAAATTTGAAAAAGCCGGAGTAGATTTTTTCCTTCTGCAATGCAGTCCGCAATTAGAAGAAATGGAACGTTTTGCAGATGCGGTCATTAAGAGAGAGTTGGTCGTTGGCAGTTGATAGTTGGTAGGAGAGAAGCTGAGAGTTTGCTGATGCTTCCAGTTGTTTCACGCAAAGACGCAAAGGAATAAAGGCGCAAGTATTTGTTATTCTAAGTTCGATTATTCTTTACTAGCGTATAGCTTTACTAGTGTATAGCTTTCATTCTATTCGAAAAAGAGAAGCCATACCGGTAATTTTAAAATATAAACCTGGTAGGAAACTTCGTACTGTAGGATATAAAATATTCTTTGCGTCTTGGCGTGAAACAATTACGTTCTCTCTATGTGTGAATCATCCTGCCTAATCCTGAAATCAATCCGTGAAATCCTCTCTTAATCTCTACATCCGTGATAAAAAAAAGGGACCGCCGAAGCGATCCCCTATCCATGCAAATGAAACGTTATTGTTGTGGATTCGTTGTTGAAGAAGTAGATACAGCAGAACCGGCAGCAGCGGAAGCATCTTCGGTTTTATTGGCTGTATAGAAATATACTTTTGATTTCGTCTTTACAACACCTTTTGATTTTACTTTCACTGTGCTGGCTGCGGCATCAGTGCCGGCTGCAGCGTTCAGGCTGAATACAGAAGCGGGTTCAGCACTATTGAAGGGACTTCCTATTGCCACATTCAATACTTTACTTGAAGGGTCAAAGATCATGGTGCCTTCGGGAATTTGTTTACCGGTTTCTGTTTTCTGAGCCACGATGCGGTAGGTTGCCGGACTTTGTTTGAGATATGCTTTCATTTTTCCCTGGGGCAGTCCTTCAATCCATACAATTCCTTTGTTGTCCTGGTCCAGTGTCACCACTACATTCTGGCTGGCACCATCGGCTGTATTGAGCTGATAGCTTCCCAGAACCGGAAAGGTTTTTTCAACGGTGAGTGGAGCAGGCATTGGTAAAAGATGATACTTGGAGGCAATCGAATCTACAGTGGACTGAGCCTGTGCACCGAGCCCGAGGAACAAGGCAGCAATAAAGGCAACAATGGCGTTTTTCATATGTTTAGTTTTTTTGAGAGTTTGTCCTCATTAGGAAATACTGTGCCAATTTTGAAGATTTTTAAAATTTATAGATAATTAGGAGGAGTTTAGTTTTGAGTCCGGAGTTCGGAGTTCTGAGTCGGGAGTCGGTGAACCAAAAGACAGTCAGTCTTAAAGTTTTCGTTGGCGTTTATGAAACGCAAAGTTCGAAAGGAACGCAGAGGAGGGTCGCAAAGCAACTTTCTTTGCTCGGCCCGCAAAGGCACTCTTGCGTTTTTCTTTGCGATCCTTTGCGCTTCTTTGCGTTTAATATTATCAGTTGTACTGACCGCCTTTAAGTTCACCGACTCCCGATTCTGAACTCCGAACTCCCGACTCCCACTTCCGGCTTTTGTTAAATTTTTTAGCAAAGACCCATCCTTCAGTATCTTCGCGTCCATTGATTCTGGAGCAAGAAAATATGAAAAAGCAAGCGCTACCGCCGAATGGTGTTGATGAATACATAGAAGTTTTTGGAGCCAAGGAACACAACCTGAAGAATATTGATATAGCCATCCCGAAAAATCAGCTCGTGGTCATCACCGGCATCAGTGGGAGTGGAAAATCGTCCCTCGCCTTTGATACCATTTATGCCGAAGGTCAGCGCCGTTATATGGAAACTTTTGGTGCCTATGCCCGCCAGTTCATTGGCGAAATGGAACGTCCGGATGTAGACAAGATCACAGGACTTTCACCAGTGATTTCCATTGAACAAAAAACAACCAATAAAAATCCCCGGTCCACCGTAGGTACCGTAACAGAGGTCTATGATTTCCTGCGTCTGCTTTTTGCGAGGGCCAGCGAAGCCTATTCGTACAATACCGGAAAGAAAATGGTCCGCTGGAGTGAAGACGAGATCGTTAACAATATTTTCAAACGTTTCGATGGATTTAAAATCAGCCTGCTTGCTCCAATGGTTCGGGGAAGGAAAGGTCACTACCGGGAACTGTTCGAAGAGCTACGGAAAAAAGGTTTTTTGAAAGTGCGCGTGGATGGAGCGATCAAAGACCTGAGTCCGAAAATGCAGGTAGACCGCTACAAGATCCACGACATTGAACTGGTGGTTGACCGTTTGAAAGTAACAAAGGACATGCGTACGCGCATTAGTCAAAGTGTACAGCAATCACTGAAACTGGGAAAGGATTTGATGTTTGTGGATTATGAGGACAACCAGGGTAAAAAAGGCGAAGCTGCTTATAGCAGACAGTTGATGTGCGAAGACACAGGAATCAGTTATGAAGAACCTTCTCCCAATTCATTTTCTTTCAATTCGCCTTATGGTGCCTGTCCTGCGTGCAAAGGTCTTGGCCAGGTGTACACCGTAGACATGAATGCCATTATACCCGATGATACATTGAGCATCAACGAAGGGGCTATTGCTCCACTGGGGGGAGAAAGAGAAGCCTATATTTTTCGCCAGGTACAAACACTTTCGCGAAAAAATAAATTCAGTCTCGACCGTCCTGTCAAAGAGCTTCCGCAAAAAGCATTGAACCTGGTTTTGTATGGCAAGGAAGATGGCATCACCGGAGATGAATTGCAATTCAACGATGAAGAAATTGAAGGCAATGTTTATAGTGGCGAATTCGAAGGTGTAGTGAACCAGGTGAAGCGTTGGTTTGCAACCAGCACCAGTGAAGCCATTCAACGCTGGGCGGAAGCCTTCATGCAACTCACCACCTGCAAAACTTGCGGTGGAACAAGATTGAAAAAAGAAAGTCTCTGGTTTAAAGTAGATGGAAAAAATATTGCGGAACTCAGTAGCCTCGACCTGGTGGAGTTGATGCACTGGTTTGAAGGCATTGAAAAAAGACTCAGTGAAAGACAAAAACTGATCGGAAGAGAAATTATTAAGGAGATCAGGGAAAGATTACAGTTTCTGCTGGATGTAGGACTCACTTATCTCACACTATACAGGCCCACTCGAACGCTGAGTGGGGGAGAATCGCAAAGGATACGACTGGCTACCCAGATCGGATCGCAATTGCAAGGCATCACTTATGTTCTGGATGAACCTTCTATTGGTTTACACCAGCGCGATAATCACCGGCTGATCATGGCACTCAAAAATCTTCGTGATATCGGTAACAGCGTGCTGGTGGTGGAACACGACAAGGACATCATGATGGCCGCCGATCATCTCATAGATGTTGGACCCAGGGCAGGATTTCACGGAGGCAGGATCATGGCACAGGGCCGGCCCGAAGACGTGCTGCGCAATGATACGCTTACTGCCCATTTTCTCAATGGAGAGCGGGAGATCGAAGTGCCAAAGGAAAGGAGAAAGGGAAATGGAAAATGCATCGAGATCAAAGGTGCCAGGGGCAACAATTTGCACAATGTATCAGCAAAGTTTCCACTGGGAAAAATGATCGTAGTCACAGGAGTTAGTGGAAGCGGTAAGTCTACCCTGATCAACGAAACACTTTATCCCTTGCTGTCACAATTCTGTTATGGATCCAAACAAACTCCTTTGGAATATAAAAGCATTTCGGGTCTCGAAAATATCGACAAGGTAATTGAGATCGATCAATCACCCATTGGACGAACACCTCGAAGCAATCCTGCTACCTATTGCGGTTTCTTTACGGATATCAGAACACTTTTTTCTTCTGTGCCTGAGGCCAAGATTCGCGGATACAATGCAGGACGATTTTCTTTTAATGTAAAAAGCGGTAGATGCGATGTGTGTGAAGGAAGCGGACTGCGTACGATCGAAATGAATTTTCTTCCCGATGTATACGTGCACTGCGAAAAATGCAATGGAAAAAGATACAACCGCGAAACATTGGAGATCCGGTACAAGGGAAAATCAATTGCCGATGTATTGGACATGACGGTGGAAGAAGCAGTAGAATTTTTCCAGGCAGTTCCTTTTATTTATCGCAAGATCAAAGTTTTGGCTGATGTGGGACTTGGATACATTACGCTCGGTCAATCAGCCGTAACGCTAAGCGGGGGAGAAGCGCAGCGTGTGAAGCTGGCTACTGAACTCGGGAAAAGAGATACAGGAAAAACTTTTTACATCCTCGACGAACCAACTACAGGTTTGCATTTTGAAGACATTCATCATTTACTGGAAGTGCTCAATAAATTGGTGGACAGGGGAAATACGGTGTTGGTGATCGAGCACAACATGGATGTGATCAAGGTAGCCGACCATATCATTGACCTTGGACCTGAAGGTGGTTCGGGTGGAGGAAAGATTTTATTTGAAGGAAAACCCGAAGACCTGCTCCAGGTCAGGGAAAGTTTTACTGCGCAATTTCTCAAGGAAGAACTGCGCAGTAAATAGTCATCTCAAATCCAGGGTTCCTACATGATAGGAAAGTCCAAATATATTCATCAGGATCGTAGTTAATATCCATCCGATGACGATATAGACCACAATAGTGACGATGATGATCACTACAAAATAGCTGATATGCTTGTCTTCCGGCGTGTGTTTCAATTTTGGCAGACCAATGTACATCAGGTACAATCCATACAGTCCAAACAAAGCTCCGATGAATGCAACGGGCGGAAATATGGCCAGCAGTCCTCCAATCCAGGCAGGCGTAAAAGAATAGGCCACCAGTTGCAGCGATTTATTAAAATTTTTTTCTGAGCCGAAGGAAGGCGCCAGCAAGTCAACAACAAAAGCAGTAACATAAACAGAGAAGATGGCGCTGCAAATAATAGAAATGGCCTGATAGAGTCCCCAATTAATTCCGCCGAGGTGGAGATTAAAACTGTTGAAGCCGATGAGTCCATAACCGATAAAAGCAGCAACTGCAGCCAGTCCGGCCAGTGGCAACACGTAATTGGTAATGATCCTGTTGGCTACCGGTACTTCGGTGTTGATTGTATTCCATTCTGAATTGGGTGTAGTGATGATGTTTCTGGCCCGTTCAACAACATTCATAACAATTAATTTTTTGGTTGCGCCTACTCATATGGCTTTTCGGCATTCGCCCCTTACTTTTTATGGGTGTTCAGGAGCATTCCCAGCAATCATCGGGCGATGGGTATTGACAGGGGGGAATAGTTAAATATAAGGAAAAGCTACTAGCTGAGAGCTGTTAACTGAGAGCTGTTAGCTGAGAGCTGTTAGCTGCTAGCTTTTCCATGATTGTAGCCTTCGGCGAGAGCAGTTGTTTTATAGTTACAGTTATTTAAAGGGAGTTTGTCGTCTCTTGTTCGTAGTTCTCTATAGGCAGTCCTCAGGAATTTTGTTTTTTAAATCGAACAGATTTGTTTAGGCGATGAGATCTAGAGAAAAGATGTGAGATGAGTGATGACAGAAGTGAGAAGAAAAGATGAAGGATGACTGAACTGTCTTTCTGTAGACTGAGGAATGATGTCTTTTTAATTCAGTAGTAAGGACCGTCTTTAAAAACCACAAACCGCAAGCTCTCTTTAAATAACTGTAACTATAAGAACACTGTCCTCGCCGAAGGCTACAACACTGAGCCAGCAGCTAACAGCTCTCAGCTAACAGCTTTCCCGTAAATACGCAGGGAGTCATTAAGTAAATCATTTCGGATAGTTAGATTACACCAATCTCCCTGCATACGGGATAAGTTATGGCAATTAAAAGAACTCTGAGTGATTCCAATAAGTTCGGCAGGAGTAGTTAATAAAATTTCATTTAGCGTACAATAGGGAACGGATTAGGTTTCATCAACCAGGTATTGAATTTTATTAAGCTCGCTGCCGCTTATCGGTAAATTATTTGATCACGATCTTTCCCTCTTCGATGCTTTCATCGTTCTCAAAAACATTATAGGTATAAGTGCCTTTCTTGAGGTTCTCAATTTTCTTCTTTTCCTTGTTTGTTAATACAGCCTGGTACACCAGGGTGCTTTCCAGGTCGAAGATGTAAAAATGATAAGTGCCGTTTGTGGTAGTGCTCACACTCAGTCTTCCAAAAGAAGGATTGGGATAGAGCTTCACAACATTTCTTTTTACTGCTGCCCTGTCCGACTCCGTGGAATCGGAAAAACTATTGCTCGCCATTCTGGCTAGTTGCAGGTTTTGTCCGAGGCTTAAACCATAAAGCATGATGCAGGATAAAACAAGCAATAAGGTTTTTTTCATAGTGGTTAGGTTAGGTTTAATAATAAGCCGGGCATCTCATATGCCTCAGCTCATTAGTCATTTGGTTCAGTCTCCATCCAAACCGTAGCATGGAAGAGAAGAACGCGTCGTTCTGTGTAGCATCCCCACGCTGTGCATCCAGGGGAACACGCGTTTGACTGCTATAGGGAACATAGTTTTGACGGTAGTACAACTGGTTGGCCATCTTTGCCTGTTGGGGCGTGAGGTAATTGGCAAAAAGGCTGTTGTCGATATAGGTCTTGCTTACGTCGTCAATATAGTCGGTAAAGGTTTGGCGATGCAGGATCTCCAGGCCTATGTACATGTTTTCTTTGATCCAGTATTTAAAACCAAAACCCATGGGAATTTCCATTTGGTTCAGGCTATAGGGTTTGCGGTCGGGATATTCGGCCATGCCCTGTCCTTCGAGACGAAGAGGACGAAGTGGTACCCAACTGCTGGTGCGGGTGGTGTTGTCGAAATATTCACCCATGGGATTGAAATGGAACATACCGCCTCCAATCACTCCATAAGGTCTGAATTTCCCCTGCAGACCATCATATTTTTCAAAGAAAACAGTGGGATAAAATTCTACGGCGCCATAAATCTCCCAGATGTCCGAACGGAACTGGAGGTTACGCACTTTACGGTAGATCTCTTCACTTTTCCTGTCGACAATGCGATCATCATATCCATCTACCTTGCTCTGATTTCCTGCAATGCGGAAACCGATCCACTCGGCGGGATAAATATTCACATAAATACCTTTGGAAAGTTTGGTGAGCGGGAAGCTAACGTCTTTGAGCCAGGTTCCCTTACCGATTCCCTTGTTACCACCAAGGTCACCTAAAAAGAACATGGGACCGAAACCGAGACCGATTTCAACCTTGCCATTTCCGGTGGTGATGGACTGGGAAAAACTCCTCGTACAGAGGGAGAGAAAACAAATGAGTACGAATGTACGTACGCTTGGTACAAATGTTCTCATAGATATCGAATTTTGGTTTTATTAGGATTTGGATAACGTGGCTAAAGTAGCTTTACAAAACTTAAGGCGCAAGCATATGATTAACTTTTTTTTTAAACAGGACAAACACTGATGTACACTCGTAAATCTACGATCATATTTTTTTAATCATGTGTATATGTTCGATTCCATCTTCCAAATATGTATCACTCACCTGCTCAAATCCAAATGATTGGTAGAATTTCTTCAGGTATAATTGTGCTCCGATCTTGATGGACTGTCTTCCCCATAAATTATAAACAGCATTTATCGACCGTTCCATCAGTTCTCTTCCCACTCCGCTGCCCCTGATGGAGGGTGAAGTCACTACACGTCCAATGGAGGCGAGTTCATACACCGAACCAGCAGGAAGCAGTCTTGTGTATGCCAGCAGTTTTCCTGTCTGAAAACACATCAGGTGAAACGCCTGCTGGTCGTTGTTGTCTGCATCTTGAAATACACAGTTCTGCTCCACAACAAATACTTCATTGCGCAATTGTAAAATGGAATAAAGCTCCCGAGGAGAAAGTGAATCAAAATTCTTCAGGAGCCATTCGTGTTGCATGCAAAAAATTTAGCGGCCCAAACCTGGAACCACCGCAAGACTTTCATTGCCCTTGTCACTGACCGACTGTACTGCAAAAAAATAATTATCCTTCGAATAAGGAAGCGTGATGGTTGTTTGTAGAGTAAAGAATTTTTTCTGCCACACCGCGCTTGTTGTTTCGCGCATCAAAATATAATAACCTTTCACGGTTCCGTTCTTTGGCGCTTTCCAGTTCAGCGTTGTGGAGTTGGTTAGGTTGCGCACTTCAATACGAACCTCCTGAGGCATAGAAGGTGCTTTTGCAAGATTGGCGAGTGTGGCGAGATTGATGCCTGTATTTTTTCTGAGGTATTCAAAATCCATGAACTGCGGAAGGTCGCCGTACACCACACCGTTTTCTGTTCGCAGGTCCTGGTGCTGGTGGTTAAAATTTTCATTCATCTCTGTGAGTCGCACAGCAGCATATCCTTTCTGAAGAAAAGGTGAATGATCTCCGCCTCGCAAAAAACGATCGCTACGATAGATCATCACCACTTCCAGATTGTCCACATATCTTTCGCCGGTTTCCTTTACATAACGCGCCAGCTGCCTTGACCTGCTGTCATTCTCCAGTCCCAGGCTCCGAAGTGTCACTGCTGCTCTTCCTGTATCCAGTGCAGAAACACCTTCGCTGAAAACGCGCAACCGGGTATTGTCGATGATGTTGGTTTCACTGCTGTTATTACTTCCCATGATATCATTATTGAGCATGGCATCAACATTCCAGTTCTTTGCTTTCGCACTATTTGCGAGATAGGTGGATCCGAGCAAACTCTGTTCTTCACCACTCACTGCAACAAAAATAATGGTGGCCGGAAAAGAATGCCTGCTCATTACGCGTGCACATTCAATGACTGCAGCGGTTCCGCTTCCGTCGTCGTTTGCGCCGGGTGCATCCGATCTCCGGTTCATCACATCTGTTACACGGCTGTCGAGGTGACCACTGATGATATAGATGCGATCGTCGTTGGGATCCGTTCCCTTCAACACTGCCATGGCATTACCAAGACTGGTTACGGTGTCGACTCTTTTGCTGTCGGCTTGAAGTGTAGTGGTATCGAGGTAGGCACTCAGTCTTCCATTACTTGCAGCAGCAAATTCGCGAAACCGCTGTACCACCCATTCTCTGGCAGCGCCTATTCCCTTTTTTTTATCGGTAGTGGTGCTCAATGTACTCCTTGTTCCAAAGCTCACAAGTTTATTGATGTAGGACCGAAGGCTGTCGGAAGAAATTTCTTTCACCATCTGCTCTATTTCAGGATCGCGCTGGATAATGGTCTGGCAAAAAGCAGGTGCAGTAATCAGAAGCAGGAGAACAGGAAAACACAATTTTTTCATTGATTAGTCTTTAGGCCGATAAAAATACTGAATGCAGTAATTTTAAAACAGGAAACATTTCAGTTTATTCTGCAATGATTGAGGTCATAGAACTTTACACAAACTAAATTATGCAAACCCAAGACCTGAGCCACATCCATCAGCTGATTGGTGATTTATTTCGCTGGCCACAAAATGAAAAAGAATGGGACCGATACAGACTATCGAAAGAGCAGATCGATTCTTTTCATGAAAAAGGATTTCTGGCCGGAGTAAAAATGCTGGACGGGGAACAAATTAATGAACTAAGAAAGGAATTGTCCCTTCTCACCGATGGGCAATATAAAAACCACGAGCTGTTCTACGAATACCACAGCAATGAATCGTCCGATCCTTATACTATTTTGTTTCATGCCCTTGGCGCTTGGCGCGTCACCAGTGGATTTCATGATGTGCTCTGGAATCCAAGGTTTGTCATGGCTGCAAGCCAGTTGCTTGGAAACAAGCCGGTGCGATTCTGGCACGACCAGCTTTTTTACAAGCCACCAAAAAAAGGAGGTGTGGTTGCCTGGCATCAGGACTATTCGTATTGGACCAGAACAAAGCCCATCGCCCATCTCACATGCTGGTGTGCTCTTGATGATGCTACGGTAGAAAATGGTTGTCTTCAATATATTCCAGGCAGTCATCGCTGGGGGCTCTTGCCCAAGCCGGTGATCGCGGGAGAATTGCAAGGCATCAGGAATTTTTTAAACGAGGATCAGAAAAAACAGTTTGATCATCCTGAACTGGCGCCGGTGAAAGCAGGAGAAGCGATCTTTCATCATTCGCTCACCTTGCACGGATCAGGAGAAAATAAAAGTAACGAACCAAGAAGAGCCTTTGTGATCAATGCATTTGCAGACGGTGTTGTCTCCGATTCAGACGAGCCGCTCCTTCAAGGCGTTCCTGTAATTGGCAAAGGAAAAAAAATGGAAGGAAAATTTTTTCCATTGCTATTTGGAGAATAATTGTTTCACGCCAAGACGCAAAAGATCTGAAGGCGCAAAGGATTTTTTTTGAATCCTGGATTTCAGCGCACCTTAATGAATGACGAGGGAGCAACTATTTAAGAGTGGAGAAGTTTATTCAAATTAATGATTCAAACAAACTCCAAGACATTTAATTTAGGATAAACAAAAAGGCCAGGTGAGTGAAGAAAACCTTTTGCGTCTTCAAATCTTTGCGTCTTGGCGTGAAACAATTATTGGTTAATAGCCATATTTTTCCTTCCAGAGGTTTCGCAAAAACTTTCTCAGCTCTTCTTCTCGTGGATTCTTTCCGGGTTCATAAAAAGCATGGCCCTTCAATTCTTCGGGTAAAAATTCCTGGTCGGCAAAATTGCCTTCGAAACTGTGGGCATATTTATAGTCCTTGCCATAGCCCATTCGTTTCATCAGTCCTGTTGGTGCATTGCGGATATGAAGAGGGACCGGAAGGTCACCTTCTTTGCGGACCGACTCAATAGCTTCTTCAATGGCCATGTAAGAAGCGTTGCTTTTATGAGAAGAAGCAAGATAGGTGGCACATTGAGCCAGTATGATCCTTGACTCTGGATAACCGATCTTGTTCACTGCTTCAAATGCCGAATTGGCGAGTACCAGTGCAGTTGGATTGGCGTTGCCGATGTCTTCAGAAGCGAAGATCACCATGCGCCGCGCAATAAATTTTACATCCTCACCACCTTCAATCATACGGGCCAGCCAGTAGATGGCGCCATTGGGATCGGAACCACGCATGGACTTGATGAAAGCAGAGATGATATCATAATGTTGCTCTCCAGTTTTATCATACAGGGCAATTCTTTGCTGCGCGATCTCCATCACGGTGTCATCGGTGATCACGATCTCTTTTTCTTCAGAGAGTGCATCCACAACCAATTCCAAAAGATTTAAAAGTTTGCGGGCATCACCTCCTGAAATGGTGATCATGGCCTCCGTTTCTTTCAACACAATATTTTTTGATTTCAGCCATTCATCTTTTTGGAGTGCCTGATTTAAGAGCCCTGTGAGGTCTTCATTGGTCAGGGGCTTGAGCACATAAACCTGGCAACGACTCAGAAGCGCACTGTTTACTTCGAAGGAGGGATTTTCTGTGGTGGCACCAATCAAAGTAACGATGCCTTTTTCTACAGCGCCGAGCAGCGCGTCCTGCTGTCCTTTATTGAAGCGGTGAATCTCGTCGATGAAAAGAATGGCGCCCCTCGTTTTCTGCGATTGTGCAATAGCCTCACGAACTTCTTTCACACCCGAACTGATGGCGCTGAGGGTAAAAAATTCCACCTTGAGTGTGTGTGCAATGATGTTGGCAATGGTGGTCTTGCCCGTGCCCGGTGGTCCCCAGAGTATCATCGAGGGAATTCGTCCATGTTCGATTGCTGTGCGCAGAATGCTTCCCTTCCCTGCCAGGTGTTCCTGGCCAATGAGTTCATCCAAGGTTTGAGGGCGCATCCGCTCTGCAAGAGGCGCAGATGTTTTCATCATTCAAATTAAGAAAAAACAGGAATCCTGAATCGTATCCAGCCTGTCAAACAACTAATGCAGACTGGTTTCGTTTTTTCCTATTCACTATTCACTATTCACTATTCACCATTGACCATTGACCTCTTTTAATGAACATAGGTTTTAATAAAGTTTCCAATTTTGTCGAAGGCATCATTCATGATGGGATCAGGCCAGATCTCATGTCCCATGTTGGGATAGATATCGAGTTCAACAGGAATTCCAGCCTGCTGCAACTGATGTCTCAGGCCAACAGATTCCGATACAGGAACGATGAGGTCTGCGCTTCCATGCAGAATCAGTGTGGGTGGAGTTTGAGCCGAAATAAAATTGATGGGACTGGAGCTTTGATACATTGAAGGATTTTGCAAAGGTGTTCCATTCATCAGGATCTGCAATCCCACCTGGTTGATGGATCCCGGTGCAGCAGAATCGTACAATGCCTTCATATCTGAAGGGCCATAAAAATCCACTACGGCTTCGATGTGCGGACTGTTATTTTTATAAGCTTGCAATAAGGCCATGTGAGCGCCCGCACTCGCGCCCAGGAAAACAAATTTCTTGCTGAACTGATACGTGCTGCTTTTATCCGATAAAAAATCCACTGCCAGTTTCATATCGTTTTCCTGCGTGGGAAAATGATTGATGATGGTAGTAGCAAGCCGGTAATTGATATTGGCAAAAGCCCAGCCCGGAAGCCTTTGTTTGAGCACCGGCAAATACACATCAAAATCCTTTTTATCACCTTCGGTCCAGGCGCCACCGTGAATCAACACCAATAGTTTCGTGCTGTCTGCATTACGGCTTGTTGGCAGATACAGATCCATGGTCTCCGAAGGATCACTTCCATAAGAAAGGTTGTTGATGGTTTGATAAGGGTCAACATAATCGTTTGTGGATTTCTTGCAGGAAGCAAGAAATAGAACAGAAAGAGAAAGACAAAGGGAAAAAATTCCGTTTCTAATCATTCCTGAAAATAAGTCAAATGAAAGATTCAGCTGTGCGAAGGAAGCTAAAGAAGCATCTTTAACGATTTTTTTACCTGATATTTTCCTTCAGAAATTTTTCAATCCGGTCAAAGGAATTGCTCAGGATCGAACCGTTCCATCCGTGTCTCTGTCCGGGATAAACCACCAGTTCATTTTTCACCCTTGCTTTTTCGAGTTTGCTTTTCAGGGCTTTGGATTGAGAAAGATCCACCACCGGATCATTGCTTCCGTGAAAAATAAGGGTGGGTGTAGAAGAAGAGCTGATGAAATTAATGGGACTCGACTGAAAATATAAATCCGGATTGCCCGAAGGCGTAGTGCCTGTGATCATCTGCAGTGCATAAGGCACCAGCGGATGCCAGGGATGCTGGTACATGGCAGTAAGATCTGTTGGACCAAAAAAATCGATCACGGCTAAAACAGAAGGATCACTGTATTTATAGGCTTGCAACAGGGCGAGGTGAGCACCGGCGGAAGCCCCCAGCAAAACAATCTTATTCCGGCTTACTGCATATTCCATCGCGTGCCCGGAAATGAAGGACAAAGCAGCACGTACATCTTTTTCCTGGGCAGGAAAAAGATTAGTTCCGTTTACCAGCCGGTAATTGATATTAAAGATCGCGTAGTCGGGCATTCTTTTTCTGAAGGAATCGATATAGCTGATAAAATCTGATTTGCTTCCGCTGTTCCAGCCTCCACCATGGATCAATACCAATACTTTGGTAGAGTCCTCGCTTCTTCCGGCAGGAAGATAGATATCCATCCGCTGGGCTGAGTCGTTACCATAAGAAACGTCACGAAGGGTCCGGGCCGGAAGGTCTTTCGTTCCGGGAGCATCGGCATTTGCGTTCTGCCGGCAATTCAACAATATTGACATGGATATAAGTAGGGGTAAGATCATTTTGATCACTGCCCCAATGGTCAATTTCTATGCCCCTTCTTTTCAATAAAAGGTTAAGAATAGTTGGTAGTTGGTAGTTGATAGTTGGTAGAGGTTGATAGTGGGAAGATGATAGAAGCAGGCATCAGGGTGCTGAAACTTCATCTATCATCTTTTCGGCTTTTCCTTTTGCTCGCTTGCTGCTCACCGCCTGCCGACTGACGTCTGGAAACCAACGTCTATGATTTGTTGTCTTTCAATGGCGGTTGTCTGTCAACGGTTGACACTTCTAAAAAATATACCAGGGAAAATTACCTTCGGCCATATTGATGATCCTTTCGTCGGTGATGGCCATTTTGCATTTGGATGCTACCACACGAGCAAAAGTCTGCAGACTGGAACGGGAATAAAGTTTAATGGAAAATCTTTTCTTGTTTTCATTGCGGTCTTCAAAGTACCAGAAATAACTTCCCGATTTTCCATGATGCCGATATTTTATGTAAGTCTTCGAGACATCCCTCCAGAAGACCTCCGTCGATCTGAATAAATTTTTTTGGACAAACCCTGCTTCTGTCATGGTAATGGAGGATCCGGAAAGGAAAAAATACATGAACAGGGAAAGCAGGATCAAAAAGCCGGACATATAAGCGATGCTGAAATCTTTTTGCTGCGGGCTGAAAAAAATAACCAGGGCCAGAGCCAGCACCAGTGGAATTGCAGCAGGCCATTTTCTTGGATGAAGCGTTTGATCCGGCATGGTTGATGATTGATACTGACTATCTCTCTACAAATATCTTTCGAATTATTCATTCTCCCCACTGAGAAAGACGAATGATGGAAGAGGTCCGGGGACAGATGACAGGTCACAAAGGACGTGGGATGACTGTCGTCTGCCGATTGACCTTATCCCAATTTTAATTTCAATTCATCCAGTTGCTTTTGATCAATGGTGGAAGGAGCATCCAGCATCACGTCTCTGCCGCTGTTGTTTTTTGGAAAGGCAATAAAGTCGCGGATGCTTTCACTGCCGCCAAGGATAGAACAGAGCCGGTCAAATCCAAAGGCGATGCCGCCGTGAGGAGGAGCGCCGTATTCAAATGCACCCAACAGGAATCCAAATTTGTGTTGGGCCTCCTCCCTCGTCATGCCCAGCGCAGCAAACATTTTTTCCTGTAGTTCTCTTTGAAAAATCCGAATGGAACCACCACCAATTTCGTTGCCGTTAAGCACCATGTCGTAAGCATTGGCTTTGATATTGGAATAAGGATGCCTGAGGTATTCCGAGGCATTTTTAATTTCAGGATCATTGCTGATCATCGTTTCAATCTGCGAGGGCTTGGGTGAAGTAAAAGGGTGATGCCGGGCTACCCAGCGGTTGTCTTCCTCCGCATATTCAAAAAGTGGGAAGTCGATCACCCAAAGTAATTTGAATTCATCTTTCTTGCGCAGTCCGAGCCGTTCGCCCAGTTCCAGGCGGAGTTCACTGATTGCTTTTCTGGTTCTTTCTTCCGCGCCAGCGAGGATGAGCACCAGGTCGCCGGGTTTTGCATCTGCGCTCGATGCGATCGTTTTTAATTTTTCTTCATCATAAAACTTGTCCACGCTGCTTTTCAAGGCTCCATCGGTTTGATAGCGGATGTACACCATTCCCTGCATCCCTATTTGTGGACGCTTGACCCATTCAGTGAGTTCATCGATTTGCTTACGGGTATAATCAGCAGCACCAGGAACAGCAATTGCCAGAACCGTTTCTGCTTTATCGAAAACATTAAAGCCGGCGCCATTAATTAGTTCACCGGTTGCTGAAATTTTTCCGTCTTTGTTGAATGCAGATTTAAGGTTCGACAGTTTCATTCCGAAGCGGATATCTGGTTTGTCGTTTCCATATTGCCACATGGCTTCTTCCCAGGACATGCGTTCCAGCTTCTCGGAATAATCAATCCCCTTTACTTGTTTGAAAATAAATCTCACCAGTCCTTCAAACATCATCAAAATATCTTCCTGTTCTACAAAGGCCATCTCGCAGTCGATCTGTGTGAACTCGGGCTGGCGGTCGGCACGGAGGTCTTCATCACGAAAACATTTTACGATCTGGTAGTAGCGGTCGTATCCGCTCACCATCAGCAGTTGCTTAAAGGTTTGCGGACTTTGAGGCAGTGCATAAAATTGTCCGGGATTCATTCGGGAAGGCACAACAAAATCTCTTGCTCCTTCGGGTGTGGACTTGATGAGAAAAGGAGTTTCAATATCCATGAATCCATTCAGGTGCAGGTATTCCCGGGTCGCCCTGTTGACGGCATAACGAAGCTCAAGGTTTTTTTTCACGGCATTGCGGCGAAGATCGAGATAACGGAATTTCATGCGGAGGTCATCGCCACCATCAGTATCATCCTGAATGGTAAATGGAGGCACAACCGATTTATTCAGGATGCGGAAAGAGCGCACCTGGATCTCGATATCACCACTGGGAAGATTGGGATTTTTATTGGATCGTTCCTGAACCTTTCCCGTGGCCTGAAGTACAAATTCACGTCCGAGGGGTTGTTCATCGAGCGCGGTATTGAGCTCTTCTCCAAAGAGCAATTGGGTAATGCCATAGCGGTCGCGCAGGTCTACAAAACTGATCGATCCAAATTTTCGAACACTCTGCACCCATCCGGCAAGGGTTACTTCCGATCCGGAGTGATGCAGTCTTAATTCTCCACAGGTATGAGAACGAAACATAGTTGTGAATGGTGAAAATTGAAAGTGAATAATGAATAGTGAATAATGAATAATGAAAGCCAACAGCTAACAGCTAACAGCTTTCTTTTACCGGGCAGCAAAGATAAGGTAGGAAGCAGAGATAGAAACAGAATTGGACCAGGGGCATTCCATCGATGGTGGCCTGAATAAAATAGTAAGACTATATATTTATCGTACACAACTAAATTTAAACGCAAAGGACGCAGGGTACGCAAAGGGTCGCTGGTTTGCGTTGTCTGTGCTCTTTACGTTTAAATCTCTCTCCTGATTTATCTTATCGATGCAGGATGCGACTGAAGCGATGTATGTCGGCTTCGGGTGATAATGGAAACTGATAGACGAGGTGTTGCACGAGTTGGTGCGCGAAAAAAGGAGCAAATGAAGTTCCTTTTGTTCCCATTCCATTCAGAATTCCGATGTTGGGTAGATGCGGATGCAGACCTACAAAGGGACGTCGTTCGATGGTGGCCGGACGAACCGCTGCCTTGTGATCCAGCACACGGAAGGGGTTCTTGAGCCATCCTTTGAGCACATTATGGGCATGCTGATAGAAGGCCCCGGATGGCTGGTCGTTTTCAAATTCCCATTGGTAATTGGAACCGAGCCAGTATTGGCCTTTTGCAGGAAGAGGAGCCAGCATCAGTCCTTTTTTAAAAATATGATTTAGATCCAGGTCCTCACATTCAATGATCAATGCTTCTCCTTTGTTGGGTGCATAGGGAAGGAGCCGGAACCAGGGATTGTCTGTGCCTTCCGATCCCTCGCAAAAAATAATTTTTTCAGCACTAATGTTTTTATATCGTACATGATCCACATCCATGACAAGATCATTTACCTCGAATCGCTCTTCGAGCAGTGTATTGTTTTCCTGCAATTTTTTTCTCCAGGCTTTGAGCAGTTCTGAAACATGAACCAGGTAGGCAGGTTTTATTTCGCCGCATCCAAAATCATAATGAAAAAACTGGTTGAAATGATTCTGGTCGGGATAGGCATGGAGATAACTGTCATTTTCGGAATGCCGGTCCAGAAAGGCCTGGCGCATTTGCACGGAAGGAAAAAAATCAATGATGGATTTCGGAAAGATAAACCGGGACTGAAAGTATTCGCTCATTTCCTGATATACCCGCGCTGCAAAAGGCATAATCTCTTCAATCATCCAGGCATAAGCATATCGTCTTCCAGTAACCGGATTGATAATGCCTGCCGCAATTTTGGATGATGCTCTTTCGCTGTTCTCGTCGATCACCAAAAAAGTTTTTCCCTCCCGATACAGAAACCATGAAAGCAGGGTACCGCTAATTCCTTGTCCAACGATGAGGTAATCAACCATGAAACAAAAGTAAGCCGTTAGCTGTTGGCTAATGGCTGATGGCTTTTTGTTGGGAGTAGCCTTCGGCGCAAACGATGTGCGGCATAGTTTGTTTTGTGGGAAGTTGTTTATTTGGTGAGAAGAGTTTTAAGTGGGAAGAGTTTTTAACCGTGAAGGGACACAAAGAATTATATGTTGGGATGCTTAAGGTCGGGGAGACTGCTTCACTTCGCTCGCAATGACATATAGTTCTGTGCTTACTATCGATCTCGGCCTAGGCTATGATTCAGGAGCAGGTCACTTAAACCATAAGCGCACGACCTGTCCCCAATTTTTAAAGGTCAGACTGAAACCTGTGATGCAACTTAAATTAAGAAGTCATTGCGAGCGAAGCAATCTCCCCGACCTTAAGCATTCCAACATATAATTCTTTGCGTCCCTTGCGCCCTTCGCGGTTAAAAATTCTACCCACTAAAAACTCTTCTCACCAATAAACAACTTCCACAAAACAAACTATGCGGCACATCGTTTGTGCCGAAGGCTACTCCCAACAAAAAGCCATCAGCCATAAGCCAACAGCCAATAGCCAATAGCCTCTCTTAGTCTCACCGCTCACCGCTCGCAGCTTCTCTACAACAACTTATACATTTTCCCCGGCTGGCTCACGATCACGTTTTGGATTTCAAGGTTGAGAATGGCTGCGGCCACGGCACTGCTGCTCAAGCCACTTTTCAGGTTCAGTTCATCGATGTGAATGCTTTCTTTTTCCTGAAGCAGTTGAACGATTTGCTGTTCTTCTGTTGATAGTTCGATGAACAGTTCTCTTTGTTGACGGAGCTCTTTCCTTTTGTCTTTCCATCCCATCACTTCCAGTAGTTGTTCTGCATCGGTGAGCAGGATGGCTTTGTTGAATTTGATGAGATGATTACAACCAGAACTCGTTTTATCAACCGTGCGACCGGGTACAGCAAATACATCGCGGTTATAGGCGTCCGCTAGTTTTGCGGTGATCATGCTTCCACCTTTGATATTTGTTTCTACAACTACGGTGGCATCAGCCAGTCCGGCAACGATTCGGTTGCGAAGCGGAAAATGATGCTTATCGGGTTTGGTGCCGCTAAAAAATTCAGAGAGGAGCCCGCCGCCTTCTTCAATCATCTCTCTGGCCAGCGAAGCATGCGGATAAGGATAGATAGTATCAAGTCCATGACCCACTACACCAACAGTGGGAAGATTATTTTTCAATGCAGCTTTGTGTGCCTGTGCATCAATGCCAAATGCCAGTCCGCTCACGATCAGGATCTGTTGTTCGGACAGATCCTTTACCAGTTTTTCGGTAAACTGTTTTCCATATTCGGTCTGACTGCGCGTGCCTACAATAGAAATTATTTTTGGCACGTTGAGATTTGCCGGACCCTTGAAGAAAAGAAGGGTGGGAGAATCATAACAATTCAATAGTCTTTGCGGATAGTCCTTATCTGTGAGGAATAAAGTCTTGATGCCAAATCGTTCAATGAATTTGATTTCTTCTTCTGCGAGGTGAAAGGAATTGAATTCTCTGATGGATCGGGCCCGGACTGTTCCAATACCTTCAATTTTTTCCAGAGCAGAAAGTCTTTCCTCAAACACCGTCGAAGCAGATCCCAGTTGCTGCACCAATATCTTCGCCTGCACATCTCCGATATTCGGAACCAGGGTGAGTGCGAGTTGGTAGAGGAGTTCCATGCGAAAGATGTGGGATGTGAGATGTGGGATGTGGGTTATTTTAATTCGGTCTTTTCCCAATAATTGATGAGACCATTAAGAAGTTTGTTTGTGTCCTCTGTTAAATTAATGATGTCACGAAAATCTTTTTCATCAATTAGGTCAAGGGTCATGCCAATCTGCAACAAAGCTTCTAGTTCATAAAGGGAGCCGCGCGCAATGTGTAGGAACTGGATTGTATCCTTTTTGTATTGCCTGCCCATGCCCTCTGCGATATTGGCTGCGATGGAAACAGCCGCCCTTCTGGTTTGAGAAGTTATTCCATATATTTCTGATTTCGGATATTGCCCGGTTAAAATGTAAACTTGTTTAAGCAGGACAGTAGCTGACTTCCAAACCTCAAGCTTATGATAATTTCTCATACAATTTTTATGAGAAATTATCAACCCTGGCGAACGAGTATCTGTTTATTTTCCCTTTTAAAATGTTTTTTTCCTCATCCTAAACCGTCCCTCGCTTGATTCTTATCTCCTCTCCCTCCCCACATCTCACATCTCTCATCCCTCATCTCCCTATTACCTTAATCTCCGTTCTCCTATTCATCGCTCTTCCTTCTTCGGTTTTGTTATCGGCAACAGGTTTGGTGGCGCCGAATCCTTTGGCGGAGAGGCGGGTAGCAGCAATGCCGTGTGTGGTCAGGTATTTTACTACCGATTGGGCGCGGTTTTGAGAGAGCCTGAGGTTGTCGGATACAGAACCAACATTATCTGTGTGGCCTTCCACCTGAATCTTCACTACAGGATTGTCTTGTAACAATTGCACCAGACGGTCGAGTTCTACCTGCGATTCGTTACGGAGGTCTGATTTGTTGACATCAAAAAAGATATTTCGAAGAACTACTGAAGCATTTACTTCGATGGGCTGAAGCGGAATATTTTTTTCGTAAGTGGAGTCGGGCGATTTATCGCGAAGTGAAAAATTATCCGAATAAAATAAATATCCCTTGCGGTTTACATTGAACGCATAATCTTTTCCAACGGGCAGGGTGATCAGATAGTTTCCGGTTTCATCGGTTTGTACCTTCGAGATGGTTCTTTTCGTCGCGAGGTCAATGAGCTCCACTGCTGAAGGAAGTCCGGTGGAGGTTTTCTGATCGTATACTTTTCCTTTTATCCAGAGTGTTCTGGCAGGACGGTTTTCTGGACGCATGTCGAAACTGTAAATATCCAGTCCGCCCCTGGTATCACTTCTGTCACTTGCAAAATAAGAAGTATGTCCATCGGCTGCGATGAACAAGGTTCCTTCCCGGTCAATAGTGTTGATGGGATAGCCGAGATTCTCTGGTTTGGTCCAGTTGCCTTGCGCATCTTTTCTTGTTACAAAAATATCTTCATCACCATAACCCGGAAGTCCACTCGACGTGAAGTAGAGTGTCTGGTTGTCGGCATGAATAAAAGGACATTGTTCATCACCTGCTGTATTGATTCCAGGACCGAGGTTTTCGGGTTCAGTCCATTTACCACTGGGAAGGATGTGAGTAACATAAATATCACTTCCGCCATAACCACCCAATCTTCTGCTGGCAAAATACAGGTCTCTCTTGTCCGGCGACAGACTAGGCTGCGATTCCCACTGGTCGGTATTGATCCGGCCCCCAAGATTGAGCGCTTCACTCCATCCGTTATCGGTGAGATAAGAAATATAAAGGTCACAACTTCCATATCCACCCGGTCTTTCACATCCGGTAAAGATCAACCATTTACCATCCTGGGAAATGGTGAGCGCTCCCTCATTCTGCGGAGTGTTGATGTTTCCCGGAAGCTTGTAAGCCTTTCCCCAATTATTTTTTGTTTTGTTGCTCATGTAAAAATCCTCATTCGAATAATTGAGTTTGCGGGTAAAGACCATGGTTTGTCCGTCGATGGGCAGCGAAGGAAAATATTCCGAGGCTTCTGAATTGATTCCATCACCCAGGTTTTGTGGAGCAAACAAATAAGACGAAGGATGCGCTTTTGCATAATCCACAGCAAACTTGTAGGTAGCCCTTCGATAATCAGCTGCTTTTCGTGTTACATCAGCAAGGTCTTCGTTTGACAGCAGTGCGGTTACGACGGCCAGTGCTTTTTCAAATTGTCCTTGTCCTGCAAGATTGATGGAATAAGGGAGCCGATAATCGGAAGTATAGTTGCTATCGAGCTGAAACGCTTTTTCATAAAACAGAGTGCTTTGATCGTATTTTTTTATTTCGCCATACACACCTGCAAGCGATAAATAGGCATCTATATAACGGGGATCTTTTTGAATGGCGTCCTGAAGTGTGGCAATGGCCTGAGGATATTTTCCTTCCTGCGCCATGTCCAGTGCTTTATTGTAAGCGTCAACAGCTTTTTTGTTGATGCGGGAAACATCGTATTGTCCGAAGGCGGAAACGGATAAAACGGCAAGCACCACGAACAGTGAAAGGTTTTTCATCCGATGAAGATAGAAAAAAGCTGCGAGCCTTGAGCCTGGAGCTAGAAGGAGAAAAAAGCTGTAAGCGGAAAGCTAAGAGCTGTGAGTTCGTTACTGTGTTATGGTTTTTTTATTGCTTTTTTTTTAACAAATGTTTTAACGCAAAGAGCGCTGGGAAACGCAAAGTAACGCAGGGAAAACCTTTGCGTTTCTCTGTGTTACTTTGCGCTCTTTGCGGTTATCGATATTAGCGAACTGCTGAAAGCCGGGAGGTTCAGGGAACATTAATGTATTTATGGATCTGCAAAGACAATTGCCAGCTGGGATGTTCCTTAATGTAATCAATAATGAATGGAGTCATTTCTGAGGCTTTGCTCCATTCGGGCTGAAGATAGAGACGACATTTGTCGCCTACTCTTGATGCCCATTTCTCGGCCCAGGCAAAATCGGAACGATTGAAGACAATTATTTTGAGTTCATCCGCATGGTCCAATATCTCGGGGAGCGGCTCTTTGAATTTTTTTGGAGAGAGCGTGATCCAATCCCAACTTCCGGAAAGCGGCGAGCTACCCGAAGTTTCCATATGTGTTCTTAGTCCTGCGTTGCGTAGTTGTTCTGTGAGTGAAGTCAGGTCGTGCATCAGTGGTTCTCCACCCGTGATGACTACAATGTTCACTGGATATTCTTTTACCTTGCTTACAAGATCTTCAATCTTCTGAAGTGGATGCCGTCCACTGTCCCAGCTGTCTTTTACGTCGCACCATACACAACCCACATCACAACCACCAAGGCGAATAAAATAGGCGGCCTTTCCCTGGTGAAATCCTTCTCCCTGCAGGGTATAAAAATCTTCCATCACCGGAAGGGTTTCTATTTTTTCTTTTGTCTCCATCATGCTTCTTCATAATAGTGCTTCATTGCACATGCCTTGAAAGTATTTTTCATCAATGCTGCAATGGTCATTGGACCAACACCTCCGGGAACAGGCGTGATCCAGGCTGCTTTCTTTGATACGGATTCAAAATCCACATCGCCGCTGATCCGGTATCCCGATTTTTTGGATGTGTCCACAATTCTTGTGATGCCCACATCAATGACCACTGCTCCATTTTTTACCATATCCGCATGAATGAATCCCGGACGGCCCAGTGCTGCTACAATAATGTCCGCAGTTGAACAGATCTCGGCGATGTTCTTTGTGTGCGAGTGGCAGATGGTAACCGTACAATTTCCTCTGTCGCCGGCGCCACTAAGCAGAATGCTCATTGGCCTTCCCACAATATTGCTCCTTCCAATTACCACTGCATTTTTTCCTTTGGTTTCAATTTTATAGTGTTCCAGCAAAAGCATCACACCATAGGGAGTGGCTGGAACAAAACCCGGATGGCCCAGCACCATTCTTCCCACATTATTCGGATGAAATCCATCCACGTCTTTGTTTGGATCAATGGTGTTGATGACTTCTTCGGGTGAAATATGAGCCGGAAGCGGAAGCTGTACCAAAATGCCATCGACATCAGGATCCCGGTTCAGGTCAATGATGATGTCGAGAAGCTTCAGCGAAGAAATTGTATCCTCCATCCTGATGAGGGTAGATTTGAATCCTACTTCCTGGCAGGCTTTCACTTTGGATGCTACATAGGTTTCGCTGGCGCCGTTGTTTCCCACCAGTATGGCAACAAGATGAGGTACCTGTTTTCCCTGTGCAGCCAGTTGTGCTGTTTCCAATTTCAATGAGTCCCTGATCGCCTGTGACGCTTCTCTTCCGTTTAAAATCTGCATGCGCCAAAGGTAAAGACCCATATCTGAATAGTTTTTTTCCCCTCCAAAAATTAACCTCGCATTCTACCTTACCTGAAACAATTCTATGCGTAAAATTTTTTTCTTTTTCTGTTTGTGTTTTTGCAAAGGCTTGTTGACAGCCCAGACCCTGCGTGATCAATTGGCTTCTCCTTTTTCGTTGTTGCAGGCATACAGCACGGTGCACGCGGATGTTTTTTCTTTTGCAGAAAACCAGGGAGCCATGCCGGCAATGAAACAATTTTCCGCAGGGCTCAGTGCAGAAAGGAGATTTTTTATCAATGAACTAACCCTCTACCGTTCCGCTTTGCTCCTGCCTACAAGCAGTGGCAATTTTGGCATAATCGCAAACTATTTTGGAACATCTGAATATAATGAATCATCCATATCGGTTGCTTATGGAAGAAGGCTGGGCAAAATAGACCTGGGTCTCCAGTTCAATGACTATCTTCTTCATGCCTCTACTTATGGAACGGCTTCTTCCATTAATTGTGAATTGGGATTCATCATTCACATGACAGAAAAATTTCAGACCGGCATGCATGTGTACAATCCCACACGGTCTGTTCTCGGAAAATACAGGGAAGAACGACTGCCATTGGCGATTTCTGCCGGACTTGGTTATGACGCTTCACCTGTTTTTTATCTGGGATGCCGGCTGGAAAAATCTGAAGGCCTGCCATTGAATGTGGACGCAGGTTTTCATTATTCTTTCAGCGAAAGAATCTCTGTTCAATTGGCCCTTTCATCGGCAAGCTCCTCTTTTTACCTGGGAGTGTTGCTGCGTATGAAAGATTTTCTCATCGGCTTTTCCGCCGGAATTCATCCTCAGTTGGGTACCAGTCCGGGATTGCTTTTCCTGTACCAGAAACCTGCTTTGCCATGAAAAGATTTTTGTGCATCCTGCTGCTCTTTATTACAAAATATTCGTCGAGCCAGGATATTCCTCCTGCAGGAAAAGAATTGTTGGAAGCGAGGACTGAGTCAAGAGAAGAAGAAACTGCAGAAGCAGATGGTCACTACCAGGCGCAGTTGGAATATTATGGAAGACATCCGCTTCATCTAAACACCGCATCTGCCGAAGAATTGAAGCAACTTCATATGCTCACCGATTTGCAAATAAATGGTTTGCTTCGTTATATCCGCCTCCTGGGAAAACTCATTGATCCAATGGAACTGCAGGCGATTCCTCTTTTTGATCTTGTTACGATCAGAAGAATGCTTCCATTCGTCACCACAAACGATCCTCCTTCAATTGGCAAAGATTTTATGTTGCGCATGAAAGGAGAGCAAACTATTTTATTCCGTTATTCACGTGTACTGCAAAAACAAAAAGGATATGACCATCAATTGCCCAATCATTTTTTGGGAAGTCCGGATCACCTGTTGTTCTGGTACCGGTATCAATACCGGAACTTATTTTATTTTGGGATAACAGGAGAGAAGGATCCTGGCGAACAGTTTTTTCGCGGCGCACAATCTTCAGGATTTGATTTTTATTCATTTCATTTTTTTCTCCGGCAGCTTGGATGTATTCGTTCTTTGGCCCTGGGCGACTATACCATAAACTTCGGACAAGGATTGATTCAGTGGCAGTCTTTTGGTATGGGCAAATCCACCGAAGTATTGCAGATAAAAAGGTCTGCTCCAACGTTGCTGCCTTACCGCTCGGCAGGTGAAAATAATTTTTATCGAGGGATTGCAATTAGTCTGGAAAAGAAAAAATGGGAAGCAACAGGATTTCTATCCTGCAGAAGACTCAGTGCTTCTCTGCAGGATTCATCAGAATATTTTTCGAGCTTGCTGGGCTCCGGTTATTATCGCACACCGTCTGAAATTAAGAACCGTCATGATGTGCGTGTCCTGTCCTACGGAGGAAATATCAGTTATCACTCGGGCCCTGGTGAAATTGGATTGAATGCTGTATGTCACCAGCTTCAATATCCCATGCAAAAGAATGGAGCACCCTCCCAATATTTTTCATTCTCGGGAACGAAAGCTTTTGGACAAAGTGTGGACTATGCCTACACCTGGAAGAATATGCACTTGTTTGGTGAGGGAGCCATGGACCAGCAATTTCATAAATCTGTCATGAGTGGGGCAATTCTTTCTGCGGACCCAAAGCTCGATCTTTCATTACTCTATCGATACATCAGTAAAGACTTTACCAGTTTATCGGGAGATGCCTTCACAGAAAATCCCGAACCGCGCAATGAAAAGGGAATCTTTATGGGATTTTTGTTTCGGTATTCTTCTTCTCTGCAACTGAATGTCTATGCCGACCTTTTTAGCTTTCCCTGGCTTCAATACCGTGTTAACGCGCCTTCGTCCGGTTCGGACTATCTGATGCAGTTGAATTATCAGCCTTCAAAGCTGGTGGAGTGGAATTTGCGTTTCAGAAGCAGAAGCAAGGCAATCGACAATACAGGTGCAGCTTTGATTGGATATCCGGAACAGCAATGGAAAAAAAATCTGAGGCTGGAAACAAAGAACCAATTGTCTCGTCAGTTTAGTTTGCGAACCCGGACTGAAATTGTGTGGCTGGAAGGGATTAAAAACGAAGAGGGATTTCTGGGCTTTGCTGAAATATATTTTCGTGCCCGAAGAGGACTTGATGTCAATGCCAGGCTTCAGTATTTTGAAACGGGAAGCTATGACAGCCGTGTGTATGCTTCGGAGTCAGATGTTTTGTTTGGCTCGCCGGTTCTGGCATTTTATCAGAAAGGATTTCGATATTATCTGAACCTGCATTATCAGTTCAGCCACATGATCTCTTTCTGGTTTCGACTGGCTGAAACTTATTATCCGGAGAAAAATTCCATTGGAAGCGGGATGACGGAGATTGAGGGAAACAGGCAAACCGAGGTTCGTTTACAAACGCTGGTTCAGTTGAGGTAGGTTGCTTATAAATGTCAAAATACAAAAGAGAAAAGTTGGTTGGTCGCGATGACCATTTACCTTCCTCCGCACCACAGCCCCCAGACCTACGCCATCGTTTTAAAGGTCTGGCTTTGACCTGGCGATGCGCCTGCTATATGGGGCTTACTGCAGGCAACAGGGGATTGCTTCGCTGCGCTCGCAATGACGCCTAAACTCAGAGACCAAAATCTGAAACCTGAGAAGGTCATTCCCAGCAAAGTGAAGCAATCCCCTGCCAAGTACCATTCAATTCATTGGTGTGATATTTCAGAAGAACATACTATGTCCAACATTGTCTTTGCCGCAGGCTAATCTTATGAAAAGCCATCAGCCAATAGCAAACAGCTACCAGTGATTTCAGTTCAGAATTTGAGACCGTTTTTTGGCTTACCTCAGTGGAAAAGCTTTTCTTTGTGCAGCCTTAACCCTTTCAACCTTAAAGCTTCATTATGCAAGAGCCGCAGCCCCAGAATCAAATCAATATTGAAATTTCAGAAGAAGTGGCGGAAGGAAGTTATGCCAACCTGGCCATCATTACCCATTCGCATGCTGAATTTGTCATTGATTTTGTGAACGTGATGCCGGGCACTCCAAAGAGTAAGGTGAAGTCCCGGATTATTTTTACCCCGCAACATGCCAAACGTTTCATGAAAGCTCTGGTCGAAAATCTAAATCGTTATGAATCATCGAATGGACCAATCAAGGATCTGGAAGAAATTCAAATCCCGATGAGCTTCGGTGGTCCTACCGCTCAAGCCTAACGTTGAATTTTGCAGCATTTGTTGGTAAACTGCTGTCTTGATACTATATTCGGCCCTTAACTTTAGCTTAACTTTTCCTCTACCCTGTGAAGAATTTCCCGTGAAGACCTAAGCTTTAATTTTTTATCTAAAAGACATCACATGAGAAAAATTGTATCACTGCTTTCAGTGCTGGTGCTTCTATGTACATCGGCGCTTGCTCAAACACGTGTTGTTTCAGGAGTGATTAGAGATCCTAAAGGAGCTCCTATTCCTTTTGCAACCATTCTTGAAACAGGTACTAAAAACGGTACCAAGGCGGATGAAAATGGAACTTTTACCATTACAATCCACCAAAATTCCAGCCTCACGGTTTCATCCTCCGGGTATTCTACTACAACATTTACCCCAAGTGCTTCCGGCAACCAGGTCATTACCATCAATTCAGAAAACGTAAACATGCAGGAAGTAGTGGTAAGTACTTTTGCCGGCGTAAACAGGCAGGCGAGGTCATTGGGGGCTTCCACTGCAACTGTATCGAATAGTGAACTAAACCAGGCTAGGCCTATTAATCCAGTAACAGGATTGGTGGGTAAAGTTTCAGGACTCAATATTCAAATTGCAGACAATGGAGTAAACCCTGCTGTAAGAGTTACTTTAAGAGGTAACCGGTCTATTTTAGGCAATAACCAGGCGCTGATAGTGGTAGATGGCCAACAGGTGGACAATACTTATTTGGCAAGACTCAATGCAAATGATATCGAATCATTCCAGGTATTGAAAGGAGCTTCTGCTTCTGCTTTGTATGGTTCATTGGCTTCAAATGGCGTTCTCGTGGTTACTACAAAAAAGGGAACCAGAGGCGGTCGTCCAATTATCAATTTTAGCTCCACCGTTCAGGGTGAGAACATTTCTTATATGCCGGACCTTCAAGATCGGTTTGGCTCTTATGGTGGTGAAGGGTATGACGCTCTGTTAGGAGTACATTTTCCTGAAGATCCGATACATGTATATTTTCCCTATGAAAACCAAAGCTATGGTCCGGAATATAATGGACAAATGGTTCCTCTAGGTGGACCCGCCCGCTTTTACAGGCCTGATGGAACTTTCTTCGATTCTACAAGAATGGTTCCTTATTCTCCAATTAAAAATGGCAAGCGAGATTTCTTTAATACAGGCATTACAACCCAAAATAGTCTTTCTTTATCTACAGGTGATGCCACCAGCAGCATGTATCTAAGCATTCAGCATGTGAACGTAACCGGTACAGTGCCTAAAGACAAACAACAGAGAGACAATTTCCGATTAAACGGAGTAAAGCAGTATGGAAAATTTACTGCCAACTTTAATATGTCTTATACGGCGCAGAAAACCGATGTAGTAGGTAACAATACAAATTATGATTTGGGAGGTTATCCCCTGTACTGGGAAATATTGAACCAGCCCCAACACGTTGATTTCTCTTATTTCAAAGATTGGCAAAACAATCCATTTGCCAGCCCAAGCTATTATTACAATGCCTATTATGGCAATCCTTATTGGTACATTGACAATGATAGAACTGTTACCAATAACAACAACTTTATCGGTAACGTAATCTTATCGTATAAGTTTACAAACTGGCTGGAAGCTTCCTATAATATCGGATATACCCGGAATGATCAGACATTTAAAAATACTTTGGGTGGAGTTACTTTCGATCCCTATGCCGTTACCGACCCATGGGAGGCTGGTATGATTGCATCATCAACAATCTTTCTTCAACCAAGAGTAACAGATCAGCAGACTTATACTAATAGTATCAATGGTATTGCATTGTTAAGTGCAAACAAAGAATTTGGTAAGATTACGACTAAACTTGTTTTAGGAAATCAACTCCAAAAGAATCAATCAGGTTACGTCTATGATAACTCCAATAGTTTGATTATACCAGGGCTGTATAATATTAATTATCGTCAGGGTGAAGCTTCTGTTAACCAGCAATATTCTGCAACCGGGCTGGTATCAGTTTTTGGCGATCTGGTTATAGGCTATGATAGATTCTTATATCTACATGCTACGGGAAGAAATGACTGGTCTTCCAAACTGGCGGAGCAAAATCGTTCATTCTTCTATCCTGATGTAGATGCTTCTTTCATATTTACTGATGTAATCTCTCCTCTAAAAAACAGTAAATGGTTAAGCTATGGTAAAGTAAGGGCAGCATGGTCTAAAGTGGGTAATATCAGCGTTGGTCCCTATCAACTCAATAATGTGGCACTTGTTGGTGCTGGATTTCCTTACGGAGGAACAGCCGGTTTTACGATCAGCAATAACTTTGCAAACCCCGGCCTGAAACCTGAGTTCACGACTCAAAAAGAAGGCGGCATAGAATTAGGGTTCTTAAGAAACAGAATTAATTTCGAGGCCACTTATTATAATTCTTTAACCACCAATCAAACAGTTCCAACACAGATATCTACAGCAACAGGTTTTGCCAGTGCCACCATTAATGTGGGTAGCATGAGTAATAAAGGCATAGAACTGGATTTAAGAATGAATCCGCTTGTAAACCTCGGTCCGGTGAATTGGAACCTTGGATTTACTTTTGCCCACAATAAAAACGCTGTTGGCAATGACCTTCCAAATGAATTATATATAGGTAATAATGTTTACGCTACTCCTGGTAAAGCCTATCCAAACCTGGAGCTTTCCGATTTTGTTCGTGATTCAGCCACACATTCCATCGTTGTGGATGCCGCTACTGGCTTCCCCTCAAAAGCCGGCGCTCTCTCTACATTCGGTACGACGGTTGCTCCAACCAAACTTGGTATAACAACTTCTTTCACGTGGAAAGGATTAACTCTGAGCGCTGTTGCGGATGCTCAGTTTGGAGGTGTAATTTATAATGCGATTGGAGGATCTCTCGAATTTACCGGGATCGATGCTTACTCTGCGCAGACTGGCCGCCAGCCTTTTGTTATTCCAAATAGCGTAATAAAAACTGCACCGGGTAAATATCAACCTAATACCAATGTTGTGGTGAATACCGCAACCACCGATGGTGAATGGAGATTCTGGGCGAACACCTGGAGATCTGTAGGTGCTCCTTTTGTAAGCAGTTCGGATTACTGGAAAATAAGAGAAATAGCGCTGACTTATCAATTCGCTAAATCTTTTGTAGACCGCTTGAAAATTATTCAGGGAGCTTCCTTCTCCCTGTCTGGAAGAAATTTGTTCATGTTTAGACCTAAAGATAATTTCTGGACAGATCCTGAATTTAGCACAGGAGGTACGGGTAATGCAGTTGGTACTACCGACTACTACCAAACTCCGCCAACAAGGATCTTTGGGGCAACGCTTAATGTGACATTTTAATCTTGTACAAGGTTTAAAAATTTAAAGTAGAAAAACATGAAAGCATTAAAAAAGATTTTTGTTATTTGTTTGGTTACGGGAGCCTTTGTTTCCTGTAAAAAGCAATTGTTGGATATTAACGTCGATCCAAACAATCCCACTACGGCTTCTGCAAGCCCAGACCTGGTACTTTCGAATGCATTGAATACAACTGCGGCGATTTATGATAATTCCACTGCCGGTAACAATAATTTCGTTTGGGCAGGCTTATGGTTAGGCCATATTTCTTACAGTGGAAACTTTGCGATCGCTACAGAAAATATTTCCTACAACCTCACAAATACTTTTGCGCAGGGCACCTGGGATAATCTTTATGATAATATTGAAGATTATGATTTCGTGGAGAAAAAAGGTATACAAACCGGTAATAGCTTTTACAAAGCGATCGGGATGTTCATGAAGGCGTACAATTATCAAACCCTGGTTGATTTGTATAACAATGTTCCTTATTCAGAAGCATTGCAGGGAACTGCGAATAGCAGGCCTAAATATGATGATGGTAAAACGATTTACGCAGACCTGGCCAAAAAAATGGATACTGCTATTGCACTATTTAAAATAATAGCGATAGGCGGATCTCCGAGTATATCAGGCGATATCATGTTTAACAAAAAAAACACCGCTACTGTAGCCGCAACTATGGCGGAAGCTACCCTTTGGACCCAGTTTGCAAATACAGTAAAGCTTAGGTTGTTACTCAGACAAAGTGAAAAAAATGGCGCTGCTGCCCAGGCACAAGCCGCAGCTATTTCAGGAGGGTACTTAACTACTGACGCTACTGTAAACCCGGGTTATTTGAATTCTTCCGGAAAATCGAATCCATTCTGGGGACAGAATTATAATGTTAGTAGAACCTATACGCAAACCTTATATCGCGGAGGCGCTTTTGCCATACAATTCTTGAAAAATAACGGCGACACTTTTCGTCTTAGAAAGTTTTATACACCAGTTGGTGGTGTCGCGGATACAAGCCTTTCTAAATATGCTGGGAATTACTTCGGCGATCAGGGTGTTCCCAATTCAGCAACTTCACAAATCGGATCAGGTGTCTTGAAAAACTATGATCAGGATGCAGTCGTTATGCTGGCGGCTGAAAGTTATTTCTTACAATCCGAAGCAGTCTTGAGAAGCTGGATCAATGTACCAGGAGAAACTGCTCAAACCTTATATGAAAAAGGAGTAACCGCTTCGTTTAATTTCTTGGGACTATCCGCCGCACAGGCACAAACCTATTTTACTCAGCCAAATAACAAGAACACTTCCTGGGGCTCTACTACAGGCTTTCAGGAGCAGCTGGCACTCATCATCCGGCAGAAATGGATTGCCGAAACATGGGTCAATGAAATGGAGCCTTACAATGATTATCGCAGACTGCACTTGCCTGCCGACATTCCTTTGTCCACCAGTCCTTTTTCTACGGGCATTTTCCCTAACAGGCTGATGTACCCTCAAAGAGAGATCAGTGTAAACGGTGAGAATGTAGCCGCACAAGGTAATGTTACACCAGGTAGTAAAGTTTGGTGGATGCCATAATCAAAAGCTATTAAATTAAAAACGAATTATGAATACAAGAATTTTTAAGAAACTAATCTTTTCAGCCCCGGCATTTTTGCTGATCCTGTTGTCGGGATGTTTGAAAACCCATGATGGTTATGTTGATCTTAGCAATACCTCGGATTTTGTTATTTTGACGGGAGCCGGTACAGGAAATTTTAAGGCTTCAAATGTTTTGGTAAACACGTCTTCGCCGGATACGCTCAGAAAAACGATAACCGTGGATCTTGCTTCGAAAAATAATGATAACGGACCTGTAGTGGTTACACTGGGATTTGATGCTGCTGCATTGGCTGCTTACAATTCAGCAAATGGAACAAGTTTCCAGCCTTTCCCGGCCAATGCTTACAAAATTGTAAATCCAAAGGTCACCATTCCGCTTGGTCAACACTATGGTACTGCTACGGTTGAAATTTATCAGAATAAATTAGATCCAACCGTTAGTTATATGCTTCCTATTTCCATAACTGATGGCGGAGGCAAACAAATCAGCAGTAATGAAAACACCATTTACTATAATGTAATTGGTAATCCTTTGGCAGGTGTATATACTTTTACTGGTTCCAGGTGGAATGCCCCTAATACGGATACCACTAAGCCTCCTGCCAGTATTCCTTATAACAATGTGTCGATCGCAGTTGGTCCAATAAATGCAACCACTTTATTTCTGCCTGATGCCTATCTCAGCCAGAATGGTGTTCCTGCTGGCACTGCATTAAGTTTCACCAATACGGCAGGAGTTTTAAGCAATATTAAAGCGTCACTTTCTGATCCTCAGGGAGGAATAGCTGCTGTTGGTTTCTCCGTTGTCAGTGGTCCGGTACTTGTTGGCTATAATATAGCAGGAACTGCGGCTTCACATTATGTGGGATCGACTTTCCGTATCTACTATGTGTTTTTTAACGGTTCAGCAAACCGTGCGATCATCGATAATTTTGTGAAGACTCAATAACTACAAATCTAATTAGCTTAAAAAAACTGCCTCCGTTAAGAGGCAGTTTTTAATTTTATTCTTCCTTCTGCAAATTTTATTTTTGTTTCAGGACCACCATCAATCGCCGAAGTAGACGAATTTTTAAACTTCTGAGGAAATATAAGAAGGTAATGATGGTATTCTTACCCTATCTAGAAATTTAATCAATATGATGCAGCAGACGAAGTAAAAAAGTGCTTACAAGAAGTCGGAATTTCAGTAAATTTTGGCGGATGAACCGCCCTGGCTTAATTTAATTTTTATGAAAACAAAATCTATTTTTTTCGCTACAGTGTTTTTCATGATCCTCTGTCAAGCGTATTCGCAAGTGTCGGCACCTTCTATAGAAACCTCATTTCAAAACTACTTGCGCTCTTCAAGTGGATCCATCAATACAGGGAGTGTTCTTCCTACTTTTTTGGTCAAAGAGAACACAAGAGGAAATCGTTATTTTTCTGAAACATGGCTTGAGGGATCGGTAACGGGTGTGAATGGGGTGGTTTACAACTCGCCAAAATTCAAATATAATTATGATAAGATAAGCAGGAAGCTTTTCATGCTGCTGGATAGCAGTACTGTTGTTGAATTGAGCAGCGGGGATATAGCAGGTTTTGAATTAAAAACTGATGGCGGCATTTTGGTTTTTGAGCGGCTTAAAAATTCCACTGATCTCAATTTCTATCAGCCAGTTTATAAAGACGAAAAGGGGTATAGTCTGTATAAACTATTAACAACAAAGTTTAACAGGGCCGACTATCAATCAAACGGAATTATTGAATCAGGCAATAAGTATGACGAGTATGTTGACACCAAAGAATATTTCATCTTATCATCAAAAGGGGAGCTAACCAAAATAATCTTCAAGAAAAAGGCAATTGAAAAAGCTCTGGAGAATGAGTCGTCCAAGGTGGAAGCTTTTTTTTCATCACATAAATCGGACGCCATTGATGAAAGCTTTGTAAAGAATTTACTGGAGTCTCTGAATCCAAAACAATAATTACAAAATACCTTCATCAGCAAAACTATAATAGCCATCATCGCTTACGATCAGGTGATCGAGCACCTTGATGTCAAAATAACGTGCAGCTTCTTTGATCTTGTAAGTTAGTTCTTCATCTGCCTTACTGGGTTTGAGACTTCCGGAGGGATGATTGTGGCACAGGATTAAACTCACTGCATCTTCTTCCAGTGCCTTTTTCAAAATGATCCTGGGGTCGGCGACGGTGCCCGTGATCCCCCCTTCACTGATGATCTGAAAATGATTGACCTTATTGGACCGGTTCAGGAATAGCACCGCAAATACTTCATGGTGATAATCGCGAAGCAGGGCCTGGAGTTCCAGAGCTACATCGGAGCTGCTGGTGATGATGGCCTTTTCCCTGGAAACAGCGGCCTGTCGCCTTCTTCCGAGCTCCAGTGCCGCCACGATACCAATGGCTTTCGCCAGACCTATGCCCTTGGTCTTCATCAGTTCCCGAACCGACATTTTGCCCAGTTCATTGAGGTTGTCCCGGGCTGATTTGAGTACCTCCCGGGCCAGGTCAACGGCTGTTTTTTCTTTAAACCCATTGATAATCAGGATCGCAATCAGCTCGGAATGACTCAGGGCACCAGGGCCACGAGCAAGTAGTTTTTCCCGCGGCCGTTCATCTTTTGCCCATTGCTTAATTGAGTAATTCTGCGCTTGCATTTTTAAAAAGAGCTTTCTACTTTTATCCTTGTCAATTATCCTTTAGAAAACTAATAAACCAACCTCCTATGAGAAGAAGATCTACCTCGTCTATGGGTCCTCTGCACCCAGTTTTATTTTTCATGTTTGTTTACGGTATCTCTTTATTCCTGGCTATTTTTGTTTGCCGCACTATTTACTACAGCGTTCATGCTGATGTAGCCGATCAAACAAAAACAGAACAGAAATCAGACCTGAGTTATACCAGCGCAGCAAGTGTTTCCCTTGTAAAATAATTCGTCTATCCGTCCTGAAAAAGGGAGAAAGCTCAATTTAGACTGGGCGTTCTCCCTTATTTTTTGGGCCTCAACTCGTAGCTCGCAGCCCTGAGCTAAGAGCTACGAGCCGTAAGGAATTCCGAACCACGAACTCCCGGCTTCCACTCCAAATTCCCAATTTCCAATTCCTTCCTTCAACTTATCTTCGCGCCACATTTCCTACCATGAATCCCTCTGCGAAGATTTTTGCCGGTACCGGCTCCCAGAAACTTGCCGAAAGGATCTGTAAATCCCAGGGTTCACCTCCGGGTAAGATCAATATCCAGAAATTCAGTGATGGCGAGATCCAGCCAATTTTTCTGGAAAGTATCCGCGGTGATTTTGTTTTCCTGGTTCAGAGCACCTATGCACCGGCAGACAACCTGATGGAGCTGTTGCTGATGATTGATGCGGCCCGCCGGGCTTCGGCTTATAAAATCATTGCCGTAATTCCTTATTATGGATATGCGCGCCAGGACCGTAAAGACCGTCCACGGGTAGCCATTGGAAGCAAGCTGGTAGCCAATATGCTGGTGGCCGCCGGAGCCGACAGGGTGATCACTATGGACCTTCATGCTCCGCAGATCCAGGGCTACTTCGACATACCTGTAGACCACCTCGATAGTTCGGCCGTTTTTATACCTTATATAACACAACTGCGTCTCGAAAACCTTACCTTTGCGGCCCCCGATGTGGGCGCTACCAACCGGATCCGCGAAATTGCCTCTTATTTTGAAGCCGACATGGTGATTTGTGACAAGCACAGAAAGAGAGCAAATGAAATAGCGAGCATGGTGGTGATTGGAGATGTAACAGACAGGGATATTGTGATCATCGATGATATCTGCGATACGGGAGGCACACTAGCAAAGAGCGCCGCTCTGTTAAAAGAAAAAGGTGCCCGGACCGTCAGAGCACTGATCACGCACCCGGTATTGAGCGGTAAGGCTTATGAAAATATTGAGAACAGTGTGCTGGAAGAATTGATTGTGTGTGATACCATTCCCTTAAAAAGGGAAACGGGCAAGATCAAATCCATTACCACTGCCGAACTTTTTGCAGTAGCCATTCGCAATGCTTATGAAAACAAGAGTATCAACAGCCTGTTTTTTCATTCGCAAAGCAGGGATAAGTGAGATGCAGCTGCGGGGTTGTGAGCCTCGAGCCATGAGTAGTCTAAAACAAACAATTATAAAATGAAAACAATTACAATCGAAGGACAACTGAGGACCGAACGCGGAAAGTCAGCCACCCGCCAGCTTCGCTCTCAGGAACTGGTGCCTGGTGTAATTTATGGGGGTGCACAGGAGGTCAATTTTTCTGCTCCTGCAAAAGCCTTCAAAGGCCTGGTCTATACACCGGATTTCCAGTTCGCAGACGTTAGTGTTGAAGGAAAAACTTATCGCTGCATTTTAAAAGACCTGCAATTTGACAAGGTAAGTGACGAATTGATCCACATCGATCTTCTGGAACTCGTGGAAGAAAAGAAAGTGGTAGCAACTATTCCGATCAAGTTCACTGGAGCTGCTGTAGGCGTAAAAGCCGGCGGACGGCTGATCACCAAGATGAAATCGTTGAAGGTGAAGACTTATCCTCGCTATCTCAAAGAACACATTGAAGTGAATGTAGATAACCTGGAACTGGGTGGAAATATTCGCGTGGAGGATGTTCGTGAAGCCAATTACGAAATCATGAACTCTCCTCGTATTCCTATTGCATCGGTGGTCACTACCCGTGCGCTTCGTCAGGAAGATACTCCTACCGCTGCTGCTCCTGCTGCGGGTGGTGCTGCTCCTGCAAAAGCTGCGGCTGCCGCACCTGCTGCTGCTCCAGCAAAAGCTGCTGCACCTGCAGGAAAAAAGTAATCACGGGTTCATGGATTAATTTTCGGATTTCACGCCTGCCCATACCGGACGGTACGTTCGGGTCGGGATTGACTAGAATCAGGATTTCCAGATTACCCATTATAATAAAAATTTGGCCTTTAGGACTGTGTGAGAAAAGTGAAACTGGTCTTACACAGTCCTTCATATTTTCAGTCATTCCGTTTTCCGCCATTCCAGGCGTCCGACCCCGGAAGTCGACGATAGATGACAGAGGCCTTAC
>JBJMLU010000216.1:0-13338 GCA_045805145.1 Flavisolibacter sp.
AAAACTGTTTTCGAAGGAAGTATTGCCATCAGTCAAATGAGAAGAACTCCGGAGGAATTGGTATCATTTGTTTTCCGGGAATGTTCTTTCCCTTATGGCTGTTTGATTATGACCGGAACAGGAATTGTCCCCGAACATGATTTTACATTGAAGAGGAAAGATGAAATAAAAATTTCTATTGAAGGGATCGGGACCTTGGTGAACGAAGTTGGCTAATGACAATCCGCCACATTCTTCTATGAATTATTCAATCTATTCGTCTTTACTTGTTTTCAATCTATTCATCATGAAAAAAATCCTTTTTCTTTTTCCTCTCTTTCTTCCCCTGGCGCTGTTTTCACAAACAGCAAAAATAAAAATTGATGTTGACCGGGTAGTGGATCAAATCGATCCAAAAATTTACGGCGTGTTCATGGAGCCCATTCATTTCAATGGAAGAAGATTAGGATTACCGGATACAGCCAATTTCAATACCCTGTATGGAAACCTGTATGATCCTTCTTCATCTCTGGCAGATGAAAATGGGTTCAGGAGGGATTACATTGACGCCATGAAAGATTTGAAAGTAACCAACATGAGATGGCCTGGAGGAAATTTTTTGATGGGATACAACTGGCAGGATGGAATTGGTCCAAAAGAGCAACGGCCTGCACGTATCAACCTTGCATGGGGAGGGGTGGACAATAATCATGTGGGCACAGACGAATGGATGAAACTGAATCAGTCCATCGGTAGTGAAAACATTGTTTGTGTCAACCTCGGTCTCGACAACATCATGAACGCAGCTTACTGGGTGGAATATTGTAATTACAAGGGCGGGACTTATTATTCCGATCTCCGTGCAAAGAATGGACATAAAGAACCGTACAATGTAAAGATCTGGGACCTGGGAAATGAAGTGGATGGACTGCCCTGGGAACTCGGACATAAAAACGCCGAAGACTATATTGAAATAGCCAGAGAGGCGGCCAAGGCTATGAGAAGCGTGGACAATTCCATCAAATTGGTGGCATCAGGTTCATCCTGGTACAGTCAGGGCACCTGGGATGATTGGAACCGCAAAGTGATCACGGGCCTTGGCGACCGCATCGATTATCTTTCTATTCATAGTTATTGGGAAAACTCACCGGACTATTACAGTTTTATGGGAGCGAGTGCCATGACCTTTGAAGAAAGGATCAAGCTTACTGCCAATGAAATTCAAACAATATCTGCCATCAAAGGCTATAAAAATCCTATTGGCATTTCAGTAGATGAATGGGGTTCTTTTGGTAGGAATTTTTTGAGCATTCTGCCCATAGCGCAATCCTTGAATTCTTTTATCCGCCATGCCGACCTGGTGAAGATGGGAAATTTTACCATGATGACTTCCCTGCTTTCAAGCGAACCGCAGAAAGGAACCTACAAGTCACCTTTATACTATACGTTTAAATTGTTCTCCAATAACTGTCGTGGCCTTGCCCTTGATCCCTATGTTGCCTGCGACACTTTTAGTGCCGGAAAATACAAAGGCATTCCTTATCTGGATGTGAGTACAGTGTATTCGAAAGAGAATGGTTCTGTCATTATCAATGTTGTCAACCGGCATAAAGACAAGGCCATTGCAACGGAGATCGTGGATCAATCGGGAAATTTTACAGGCAAGCCCGTGGTGAATGAGGTAAATGCAAATGATCTGAATGAAACGTTCAGTTTTGATAAACAAAAACAATACATGCCTGTAGCGAAAGAGGCAACAATCAAAGACAATAAGATTGTTTATTCATTTCCACCGCACTCATTTACCCAAATCATCGTGAAGGTGAATTGATGCATGAAATGATTTTGCAGGGTGAAGAAATTGAATAAGTAGCCCCTGCTGATTCAATACCGCTTCTTACTTAAAAAATTATACTCAAATGAATCTAAGATCTTCGTCCATTGTTCTGGCCACTTTATTTTGTAGCGCATTTTGTTCTGCTCAAACGGCACCACTGGAAGATTTCAAACCATCTACATTAAATCAGCCGGGGCAGGAATATCCACAGGTGAATTCGCAAGGCTATGCAAGATTTCGAATTGTAGCACCTTATGCCGATAGTGTCCGGGTGAATGTGGGGCCCGGCGGTACAAGAGGAGGAACTCCTTTAAAGAAAGTATCTGATAGCATCTGGATGGGCACCACTTCGGGCCCAATGGAAGAAGGTTTTCATTACTACCATGTAAACATTGATGGAGGCGTATTCAATGATCCGGGTACTTTGAATTTCTATGGTTCTACACGATGGGAGAGTGGTATAGAAGTTCCGGCGCATGACGGAGATTTTTATGCCTTGAAAAATGTTCCTCATGGTCATGTGCTGCAAATTCTTTTTCCTTCGCCCAGCACCAACACTTCGCGCCGTGCATTTGTATATACGCCCCCGGGGTATGAAAAGGATACAAAGAAGAAATATCCGGTATTGTACCTGCAACATGGATGGGGCGAAGATGAAACGGCATGGAGTAACCAGGGACATGCAAACCTGATCATGGATAATCTGATTGCCGAAGGAAAGACCAGGCCTTTTATTATTGTGATGACGTATGGGATGACAAACGTCATCAGGCCCGGAAACCCCGGAGGTCTTAGAAGTTTCAATATTCAACCTTTTCAAACCGTGCTCCTCGACGAATTGATTCCTTATGTGGATGCAAACTTCCGTACAATGGCAGATCCTTCTCACCGCGCTATGGCAGGCCTTTCTATGGGAGGATTTGAAACACATACCATCACCCTGGCCCGTCCTGATGTATTTTCTTACTATGGTCTTCTGAGCGGAGGAGTTTATAAACCGGAGGAAATCAAAGACAAGTCGAAAGTGAAACTGGTTTTTATGAGTTGCGGCAGTTTCGAAAATCCGGATGGAGTCACCAAGGCTGCTGATTCATTGAAAATGGCTGGTTTCCATGCTGTGTCTTTCGTATCTCAAAATACACGTCACGAGTTTCAGACCTGGCGCCGCAGTTTATATGAACTCGCACCGATGTTGTTCAAGGACTAAAGGTTGGTGGTGAAAATGAGACCTGGTTTTGAGTTTTGAATAAGAAAGGGACTGACCAGGAGAAGTAAAGCTCTAAAAGAAGACTACCTTGTAGAAAATTAAAGGTATGTTACTGAATTTGTCGCGGTCTTTTCATTTTCAGAGGAACCAGAGAAGTTATCATATTCAGTACATTTTCACCAATGAATCATTGGAAGGAAGCAAGTCAGGTGATGTTTGCCTGGCCTTGCGGGTGGGAGTTGATAGCCTGGAGGACAAAACATTTAAATTGAATCAACCCAAGTCAACCTTGTATTTATCCAATGAAGCCATTGAAAAATTAATAGAAGATGCAGCCGTTTCCTGTTCCCTCCCTCAGAAATAGCTCACAATAATTTAAGCGGCTTGAAGGATAAGTTTTTATTACAAATGCCGATGCTTTTACGCAATGGAATCACTGCGCTGCCGGGTAATCACCACTTCCCTCTTAATTCTTAAGTTTGTTCTCACAGCTAAATTTTCTACCAATGAGAAAGACCTTGCTTGCTCTTTTTATTTTGACGGCTCAATATGGATCCGCCAATATCACGCTTCCAAAAATCTTTGGCGACAACATGGTGTTGCAAAGAGATAAACCCATTCCCATTTGGGGCTGGGCGGAGCCAGGCGAAAAGATCACCGTTCAATTCGATCATCAAAACAAAACCACCGTTGCTGGTAAAAATGGAAAATGGATCTTGAAACTCGATCCTGAAAAGGCAGGGGGTCCTTATACATTTACCGCAACCGGAAAAAACAAGATCAGTTACAGCAATGTGCTGGTAGGAGAAGTATGGATCTGCAGCGGACAGAGTAATATGGAAATGCCCATTGCAGGCTGGGGAAAGATCAACAATTACGAACAGGAAATTGCCAATGCCAATTATCCGCAGATTCGCCATATAAAAATTCCAAACACGATCAGCGGAACGCCCAGGGAAGATATTCAAAGCGCTGAATGGAAAATTGCCAGTCCGCAAAACGCTGGAGACTTTACAGCAGCGGGATATTTTTTTGCGAGAGAACTGTATAACCAGTTAAAAGTTCCGATTGGACTAATCAATTCTTCCTGGGGCGGCACCATGGTAGAAACCTGGACCAGTCGTGAAGCTTTTCAACAAAGCGCTGAATTCAAAGACATGATCGCCGGCATGCCTGCTGTGAACCTGGACTCTGTAGCTAAAATGCGCAGTGAGTCCATGATCAAAAAAATTGAAGATGCGCAGGGTCCGTTGGTTAGTCAAGAAGTAGCCAATACTTGGAGCGGGGCCAATGTAAATACGGACGACTGGAAAGAAATGAGCCTGCCGGGTCTTTGGGAAGAAAAATATTTGCCGGGACTGGATGGAGTGGTATGGTTTCGAAAATTAATTACCGTGTCTGCAGCAGATGCGGGCAAGGAAGCCACACTGGAACTCTCCATGATTGACGATAATGATATCACCTGGGTGAATGGAATAAAACTGGGAAGCACCAATGGGTATAACGTAAAAAGAAAATACCCGATCCCTGCAGGTGTTTTGAAAGAAGGAAGCAATAGCATTGCGATTCGCGTGGAAGATACTGGTGGAGGAGGTGGCGTATATGGTGAAGCCTCCGATATGAAGATCAGTTTTGGGGGCAAGCAGCAATCGCTTGCAGGAAACTGGAGTTACCGGGTAGAATCGGTGCTGCAAAATGCAGGCATGGGTCCAAATGATTATCCCACGCTTTTATACAATGCGATGATCCATCCATTGATTCCCTATGCCATGCGTGGAGTGATCTGGTACCAGGGCGAAACCAATGCGGGGCGTGCATTTCAGTACAGAAAAGCATTTCCTTTAATGATCAACGACTGGCGTAAGCGCTGGGGCAGTGATTTCCCTTTTTATTTTGTTCAGCTGGCCAGCTTCAATGCCGACAATGGCAACAGCAAAAACGGGAGCAGCTGGGCGGAGCTCAGAGAAGCGCAAACAAAAACTCTTTCACTGCCGAATACAGGAATGGCCATCACCACCGATATTGGAAACAGCAAAGACATTCATCCTAAAAACAAACAGGAGGTGGGCCGTCGCCTCGCGGTAATTGCCCTTCATCAAGTGTATGGAAAAAATATCGTGAGCAACGGACCTGCATTTGAGTCAATGAAGCTGAATGGCAATAAAGCGATCATCAGTTTCAAAAACACAGGCAATGGTCTGGTTGTAAAAGGCGGTGATGGAAAAATTTCTGGTTTTGAAATAGCAGGGGAGGACAAACAGTTTTATCCAGCCGAAGCTTCAATCGTTGGCAACACCGTTGTTGTTTCTTCGGGTGCTGTATCACATCCCCTGGCTGTTCGTTTTGGCTGGGCCGATGATGCGGGGAACGATAATCTTTTTAATCAGGAAGGTTTTCCTGCGGCACCTTTTCGGACCGACAGCTGGAAGGGAATTACGGAAACTGTGAAGTACCGGATACAGTAACGAGCGCTGAATCTTTCTGAGAAGTGAACCGCGGAAACCTGCGCTTTCTTTTTCTCCGCGGTTAAATTTCTCTCCGTCTTCTGGCAATTGACAAAAACTTCGTAAGAATTTTTATGGCTGATATCATGTCGGAAATAAACTTTTAATTTGCGGCACTTACAACTTGTGACATTCTAATTTTACCATCAGCTTTGTAAAAATAAAATTCACAGCAAAGAGCAATCTTTACCATTGGTGGAGCAGCAACCACTTTAAAAACGGGCGAATCGAAAAGCCAAAGAGCAGGGAATCATAAATTCATTTTTATGTCGAACAACAGCGTTTCGTTGCATAGAGTTTTAAAAGCTACTCCTGAAAAAGTCTACCGGGCCTTCACGCAGGCCAATGCCATGTCTGCATGGTTGCCTCCTTATGGTTTTCTTTGTACCGTTCATGAAATGGATGTGAAGGTGGGAGGGAGTTTTAAAATGTCCTTCCATAATTTTTCCACAGGCAATGGTCATTCCTTCGGCGGGAAATACCTCGAGCTAAAACCGAATGAGTTTATCAAATACACCGACCGGTTTGATGATCCCAACCTCCCCGGTGAAATGATTACCTCTGTTTGGCTGCGAAAGGTGATGGTGGGCACCGAGATCAAAGTGCTGCAGGAGAATATTCCTTCGGTGATACCTGTAGAAATGTGTTACCTGGGCTGGCAGGAATCCCTGGAAAAGCTGGCAAAATTAGTGGAGCCGGAAATTCCAGATGCATGATGATACCTACCCGAGGAGGTCATTAAAATCTTTTATTGGTGTAAACTATCAGAATGATGCTAGCGGACAAAGTTGCCCTTGTTACAGGAGCCGGACAAGGCATCGGTCTGGAGATTTGTAAAAAACTTGCAAGTGCCGGTGCGAAGGTTATTCTTAACGACCTTGATGCAACATTGGCCAATAGGGCAGCAGCAGAAATAACGAGTGAAGGAGGCGTTTGCATACCCATTGCAGGCGACTCCGGCAGTGTGGAGGTGATTGAGCAGATGGTAGAAACCGCTGTTACATCATTTGGTCATCTGGACATTGCCATAGCCAATGCAGGCATCACTTTCTTTGGTGATTTTTTTACCTACACGCCGGATGCATTTTTTAAAGTGATGCAGGTAAATCTCGGTGGAACATTTTTTCTTGCGCAAGCAGCAGCCAAACAAATGAGGCAACAGAACAGGGGTGGTAGTTTGCTTTTTATGTCTTCCGTAACAGGTCACCAGGCACACAAGAATTTAGCAGCATATGGTATGAGTAAAGCAGCCATTGAAATGCTGGCCAAGAATTTAGTGATTGAACTTTCAGAATTCCGTATCAATGTGAATTGCATTGCGCCAGGCGCCACCACAACAGAGAGAACACTGGCAGACGAGCAATATGAAAAAACCTGGTCGCGCATTACTCCGCTGGGAAGACCAGCAAGCGTTTTTGATATTGCCAGTGCAGCTTTGTTCCTCGTGTCGGATGAAGCCAGGCACATTACCGGGCAATCATTGATTATAGATGGAGGATGGACAGCTGTCAGTCCTTCGCCGTATTGATTATTGGAGAAAAAATGATCATCGCGCTTCATAAGATGCATCATCATTTTCTTTAAACTAGTTTCGTTATTTGTACCAACGACATTTACTTCTTCAGCAATTTATCATTCACAATTTTTTCCATGACTGATCCCTGACGTGTTTGGAAATGGGAATCTGAAATTCGCTGACATGGTTGCTTGAACTGAATGGATGCGGCTGAAAGAGTTCGGAGTCAGGAGTCTGGAGTTCGGAGTCGGTGAACTACAGGACGATTATTACTACAGGTATCGGAGTTCAGAGTCTGTGAACTAAGAGCCAGTTTGTATTAATGCGTTAATTGCCAAAATTTAAAACGCAAAGAACGCAGAGGATCGCAAAGAACCGCAAGGCCTCGCTGCAGAGGCGAATCAAGAAATTCCGATTGCATCTCTTTGCGATCCTTTGCGCTCTTTGCGTTTTAAATTACGCCAGCGAATTTTTTAAGAATGACTACCTTTTCGTTCACCGACTCCGAACTCCGAACTCACTAGTCCTGATTCACTGTATGGAAACTGGATACCGCAGGCTTATAACTTTTTCCTTGTAATCTGCGCGCGCTTGTCAAAATGGCGTCCAGTGATTTTTTACCCGGTCCTTCAATCAGCAAAAACAGGCAGGTGAGCAGCTGCGCATAGTCGGAACGTATTTCGTGTAATACTGCCCAGAAACCAATCTTGGGAGGCGCTGGTGGCAGTGGCAGTGGACTCGTTCCGAGATACAAGGAGATCTTGGTAGAAAGGATCGCAACAATCATTTCAGAGATGAAATAAAGGGCAATAAACCTGGTGGCCAGGCCAAACAACAACAGAAGTCCTCCAACTATTTCGGTGGTGGCGACAAAGTTTGCCACTGATTCAGGCATGGGAAATCCAAGCTTAAGAAATCTTCCAAAGCCCTGGTTGGGATAAACAAATTTTAAAATTCCTTCCCAGAAAAAAACCCCACCTGCCATCAGGCGGAGAAATAAAATAGCTGCTGGTCCGTCCACGGGTGGAGAAGAAAACCAATCGATGATCTTTTTCATAATTATTATTTAGGTGAATGATGAAATCAGGACAAAAGAACAGAGGATTAAAACGGCTAGCTATTTTTTTACATTATCTATAGAGTTTTCTTGATTATCATCCCTAAAACAGGGCCTATCAAGGTTTTTCAGGGGTTCATGTAAATAATTCAACGCTCTTTACACATCTCAGTAGCTTTACCAAATGAAGCTGTTCAGGCATCAATATTTTATGCATATCCTTTGGTGGACTGGACTGTACTTTTTTTGGGTAATGGTATTTCAGAAAAGATCATTTGCCTTTTCGCAAACAGCTACAATAGAGTTTTGTTATCTTCTTTTTATTTCAGCGAATTTTTATTTTAATATTTTTTTTGCCATACCACGTTTCCTGTACACACGACGTTATCTTGGCTACGCGTTTTTATTTTTATCAGGAGTATTCGTTACCGGAGTTCTTCGTGTGCCTCTTGCTTTATTTATGAATGGGAACATCTTCCTGGTAGGGAAAGCACAGCCTACTGCTTCTGCATTGTTCTTAGCTTCTTTCCTAAACATTTTTATATGGAGCGCTTTGATCGTTTTCGTCAAGATTGTGATGGACCGATTTCGCTTTCAGCAGTATGTTGAAGAGATCAAAAAAGAAAAATCAAAGGCGGAGCTCGATTTTTTAAATGCACAACTCAATCCTCACTTTCTTTTTAATTCAATCCATTCCATTTATGGACATATAGACAAAAACAACGACAGCGCCCGTAACATGCTGCTGACTTTTTCAGACATGCTGCGCTATCAGCTGTATGATTGCAACAGCGAAACAATTGACATGAACAAGGAAATGGAATACCTGAAGAACTATGTCCTTCTCCAAAGAGCCAGAAAAGAAAAAGACATGGTGGTTAATTTGCAGGTCGATAAAAATCTAAGAGGTCTTAAGATTGCGCCTTTACTATTTATCTGCTTTGTGGAAAATGCTTTCAAGTATGTTGGGCTAACAGAGGAAGGAGAAAACCAGATCGATATTTCCTTCGAAAGGCAACAGAATGACCTCGTGTTCAAATGCAGGAATACAAAGGATCCAGCTCCCGGGACAAATATTGAACACAAGGGAATAGGAATTGCCAACACAAGGCGAAGGCTAGAGCTTCATTATCCTGAGCAACATTTGCTGGAAATACAAGAAGACAAACAGTACTATTCCGTCAAACTAAAAATTGAACTTGATGCAGTGGAAATGCATTATAGTGGATGATGAACCGGTAGCAAGAAAGATTCTGGAGGAATTCATTTCAGATGTTGCGTTCCTCGAGCTTACAGGTAAGGCAGAAAATCCTTTAAAGGCAGGAGCACTATTAAACGATGTTGAAATTGACCTGATGTTTCTCGATATCAACATGCCTAAAATGAGTGGCATTGAATTTTTAAAAACTTCGCGATCACTTCCTCCCGCTATTATGACAACAGCCTACAGCGAGTACGCGCTCGATGGATTCGAGCTGAATGTGTTGGACTACCTCGTCAAACCTTTTTCGTTCGAACGTTTTTTGAAAGCATGCAATAAGGCAAAGGACTTTCTTCAGCTGATGCACAAGGCGGGTCACTCGTCCCCTTCAGCCCCTGATTATTTTTTTATAAAATGCGACGGCACCATTGAAAAAATAATGTACCATGAGTTGATTTGGATAGAAGCCAAACAAAACTATGTTGTGCTGCATACAGCCCCAAGAAAATTGATTGTTTACCTGACGATGAAAGGTATTTCAGACGAACTTCCCGAACAGAAATTTCTTAAGGTTCATAAATCGGCTATCATTAACATCGATAAGATTAAAAGCATTGAAGGGAACGTCATTCACCTGGAAGAGACTTCTGTAGTAATCAGTCAGAATCTTTACGCTTCTGTAATAAAGTCGATATTAAAGGATCGGATGATTAAAAGATGACGGTCACGGTATGTAAAAGTTTCTGCAACAATATCAGTAGTAACTATAAAAAGAATCTGTGCGGAAAATTTGTCCTGCGCTTGATCCGCTCAGGTAAATAAAATCACCTGCTTTGTCAGAGGGAGTGTGATCGCTATTGTAGATATAGGTATAATTTATCGAATAGTAATCTGATCCATTCACTGAAAACTTTTCCTTTCGTGGATTGTTTTTCTGCAATCGAAACCCCTGTGGAAGAAAGAGATGATCGTGTATGCCATCATGAATCAAACTAAAATCGTCGACATTGATCTTATCATCGTATTGTTCAAAGGTTTTTACGGAAATATAATCGTCTACGCCGGGAATTGGCGGCCTGTGCTCTGTTATCGTCTGTACATTCCCGTCGGAGTAGAATGTAAAACTTAATGTGCGGTCAACACGATATCCCGTATTTCCGTCTTTTTGATCCCATTCTATTTTTTTGATAAGGTTTCCATCATAGGTAAAAAAGACAACCCGAAAAATAACATTAGCACCATTGATAAATTTTATCATGCTCAGTTTTCCCGTGTTGTCGTAGGTATACCGCAAGGTATCATGGTTGACAAAGATGTTGTTACGCATTTCGGTGATCTTATTACCGTTGTATAAGACATCATAATTGGTATAGCCAGAAGCAAAATTTACATTGGTGACGAGGCTGTCGCTGTTGTATTCAAAGTGATAATAGGGCGAGGGAAGATTAGGTATGCTAATATCTTTCAGCAGAATATGTTTAACTCCTGTTACTGTGATTGGACCAGCAGCAGGGATCTGTTCCTTTTTGCAGGAAAAGAGGATAAAAATTACTGTCAACACAATGGCGTGATAGCGCATAGCATGATTTGAAAATAATGTGGAAATAGGTTTCTGATCTTTTCATTTAAGAGTGCGAACTGACTGATAAACGTATGAATTTATGCGTCGGTTGCTTTAAATTTTCAAATGCATTCATGATAAGGCCATATTAACATTGACTTGGCAGAATTGTTTTCAAGATGAAACAAAAGAGAAAATGATTGTTGCTTTGCTGTGAAGCATCATAATTTCCTGATCATGGGGTTGCGGTAATACACTTCTGAGTATTCCGACTGCAATAAGATCCTTCCTTGTTTTACACTGGCTTCTTCACCAACATTTACCACTACGCCGTTTACAATTTGAACACATTTGCCATTGTAAGAAATCACCTCCACTGTGTTCCACTCACCATGAGGTTTTTCTGCATCCCTCTGCTTGATCATCCGGGTGTGAGCAGAAGGCAGGTTCTCAACGCCATTCACTTTAATGGTTGAAAAACCAAGGAGCCAGAAATCACCAACATCGCCTTCCTGCACCTGGCATTCGATGGATTGCGGCCAAATAGAATCTGGCGCATCCGTCGATATGTTATAACAGATGCCTGCATCCCTTTTATCATTTTCGCGTGGTGGCCATCTTTTTTCTCCCCACTTGAATTCTACTTTAAAATGATAGTTGTGAAAACTTTTCTGTGTGATGGCATAGCCAAGGTCTTTCCCCATCACGTGCAACACTCCGTCTTCTGCTCTGAAATTATGATTCGGATCCGTATTGGAACCAATGTCTTTGAGAAAGGTATTCCATCCCGAAAGGTTGTTGCCATTGAATAAATGGACGAAGGGATCTGTTGTTACCGGTGTAATATTTTTTACCACAAAAACATAATCATTATAGTCACCGTTCTTTGCTTCTTCAACGCAAAGCAGGTAAGTGTTGTTGATCGGTTTTCCTTCTTTGTCCTTCAATGGATAAATCCTGGTAGCATGAACTGCATTCTCCGGATAGAGCAACATATTCCATACATCTTCTGAATACGCAGTGTGGGTGGGACCTTCCGTATAAAATCCAAAGCTTTTATTACCAGGATCAAATGAGTTAGTGCTTGAAGAGATCAAAGGAAACAAACATTGATGTTCCGGAAATTTTCCTGCTTTTGATAAACTGCCAACATAATGTTTATTGGCTTTTTCATTTTCATCGGTATAATAACCAAAAGGAAGTTCAAAATCAGGAGAATACCTGGCAACAGGAATCATTTCCACTTTTCCTTTTCGTGCTTTACGAAAAACTGCAGAAGAAATTTCGTCGCCTTGCAAGAGAGGTAGTGCGTTATTGGCTAAACTGTTCCAGCCAATATTAACAGAATAGCCCAGTGCATCGGCAATACGCGAAAGCGGCGGCTCATTTTCACCCTCCAATCCTTTTGTACTGAGTCCGGTAAAATCGAGATCACCAATCAACTTACCCGAAGCATTTATTACCTGCGCTTTTGCACTGGCAACGCCAATGAAATCATTTGATGGTTGGAATACAGTTCGAAGTTGTTTGTTGGGTGCAAGCTCTATTTTAAAAAAAGAAGAATCGCCTTCAGACCAGGTCACATCAGCCGCCTCTTTGGAAAGCTTCAAATAATTTTCTTTACTGGAAGTACCCTTAATCGCCGAAAAAATAAAATTTTTCGTCTGTGCAGATACGTTATAGAAAAGAAATAACAATAAGAAGGCAGCAAGGCCAAATTTATTTGTTTGGTTCATAAAGAAGTTCAAAGTTAAGAGTTGAGGACAGTTCTGAGTTCGGAGTCGGGAGTTCGGAGTCGGTGAACTAAGAGGCGGTTAGTACTACAGGTTGGGAGGGGATTGCTAAAGAGAAGCTGCGAGTTGTTAGCTATGAGCTGCGAGGTTTACTTTGCAGTAGCCTTCGGCGAGAACAATGTTTATTATAGGCGCGAATGGATTAACTCACTATAATTCGAGGGGATTGCTTCGCTTCGCTCGCAATGACGTCCTAAGCGTTTCGACCTTACATTAATTCGAATGATTGCATTAACCGTTAACTAAAAAGCGGGACCTAAACTTATAGCAAGCTCTTTAATTTAAAAGTCTTTGCGAGCGCAGCGTCACCGTACGCCGTAGCTCTAGCGAAGGCGTAGGCAATCCCCTCGAATTATAAATGGCTTACCACGATTGTAACTATAAAATCATTGCCTCAGCCGTAGACTACAAATGAAGAAAGGCTAACAGCTCGCAGCTTCTCTTTAGCAATCCCCTGCCAACCTGTAGTACTAACCGGCTCTTAGTTCACCGACTCCGAACTCCCGACTCCGAACTCAGAACTGTCCTCAACTCTTAACTTTGAGCTCCCAGACTCCGAACTCAGAACTGCTATTTTTCAGGATGGTGCAGGATGACGAATCTGGAATAAAAGCTGTATTTTAAACGTCACCAAACAAACGCTGCTGTATGAAGAAAACTTTTACTGCACTCTGCAGAAATAT
>JBJMLU010000217.1:0-23518 GCA_045805145.1 Flavisolibacter sp.
GAATGGCCAATGCCACATCTTTGTCGTGTTCATCTCCACCAGGAACCGCACGAACGGCCATGATGCGAACATTGTCGGCAATACCATCAATGCCGATCCCATTTTGACGCACAGCACCAATCACTCCCGACACCAGCGTGCCATGATCTCCGCTTCCCATTTTAAGATTATTGTTCCCGTAATATCGGTCGTTGATGTCGAGATAATTGTCTTTCACCAGTTCTCTTCTCCAATCTTCAGGAGCTTCATTTTTAAGTTTCAGTTTGTTTTCCAGTCCGTTCCTGTAGTCTGTAACTTCCTGGATAACGGCCGTGTTTTTGGTAACGGTATCATTAGCGCGGGTGTAGATATCATTCCAGAACGCTGCTGATTTTGCGATCATGTCATTGTTGTTTTGCAATAATGGCCTGAGCTGGGGTTCGGAAAAATCATGCGTTCCGAGTGCTGCACAAAGCACTTTTGCAGAAGCCTGTAGGCTTTCCAGAAAGTTTTTATAATTCGGGAGGGAACGTTTCGCTTCATCATAATCCTGGTTGATGATGGAAGCTGCTTTTACCCATTGACTATAGAGGTATTTCTGATCTGCAGGAATATCTTTTTCTTTTTTTCCTTCAAATTCTTTTTTCCATTGGTGATACACGCGTTCCACTTCGTGTGAATTGCGTACCAGGTTCTCGCCACTGCGACTTCCATCGAAGTTCCATCCGTGCATGTCATCTATATATCCATTGCCATCATCGTCTTTTCCGTTTCCGCTGATTTCTTTTTCATTGGTCCAGAGTACGGGCTTGAGGTCTTCCTGTGTGGTGTCAATGCCGCTGTCAATGACCGCAACAATTACAGTCGTACTTTTTCTTCCTTTTAAAAGTTCATAAGCCTGATTCAGACTAATGCCCATGTAACCGTCTTTTGACATGTCGAGCAAGTGCCATCCATTGAGCCGGGGCTTTGTCTGCTGGGAAAAAAGAGAAAGCGAAAGTAGGAGGGAGACGAGTACGGAAAGGCATCGATTCATACCACAGATTTGGTCAGTAATGTACTGATTTATCAAGACAAAGATGTTTTTCCATTCTGTTAAAAATCACCGTTCACTTATTTCTTTTCACAGTTCAAATTCGCCTGTTCATGAATTGATTGCAACCATTAAAAAAATATATTTCGCAACCAGCCAACCAGGAACAATTCATTTTATCGTCGGCATCTAAGCTTTCGGTGCTAGCGTCAAAGCAAGCTTCTTCTTTCTTTTCAATAAAGGAAATATAGCCCTGGTGAATGCAATGGTGAGGAGACTCGTTTTTTCTGGTGAATCGCATCCAGGGTTCATTTCTGCAAGCTATATGGGAAAGCAAAATCTGATGATCAGCATGCACATGGGCCCCTTTACAAGACTTACCAATGCTTTCCGTAAAAATTATAAAATCATTGTCGGGGCATGGCTTTACACCTGGTTTATTACAACTTTGTAGGAATTCATAAAAATCTCTCTGTACGCCAGTCCGGCAGGGGATGGATTAAAAGACCAGGGACATGAAAGGTTTGCTGAATGAACAGATGTTGAATTTATAGCGAAAAAAAGATTCTTATAAATAGGAAACACGATGAAATCAATATTACAAAACACACACCCTATTATTTTTCTCATAATTGCCACAACTTTTGAGGTAACAGGTGACGCCATCATCAGGAAATGTATCTATAACTATAGTGGAGGAGCAAGGATAGGCTTTGCTTTAATTGGCATATTATGCTTATTCGGTTATGGCTTATTTCTCAATTTAGCACCAGTTGAATTTGGGAGAGTAGTTGGACTTTATATTGCTACTTTGTTTATCGTTTGGCAAATCATCACCTATTTCAGTTTTAAATCTGTGCCTTCTTTGCCTGTTATAGTTGGAGGCATTCTTGTTGTAGCAGGAGGATTAATTATTAGTTTCTGGAAACCTAACCAATAATTTTAAAACTCTTCACTCGACTCACAGCTATGATGAAGATGACTGCTTTTGTGATCCGGATGATAGGACCTGCTTCATCTGATGGTATTTGTTGGATACCTGACACCCATGAAGCAATAGCGTTGCACCAAACAATTGGATTTTTGATTGGTCAAGGACAATCCAGATCTACACCTTGGACGTTTCAAGATTGACGTTGGACGATTTCATCATTTGCCTTACTGCAAGCACAATTGATCCTGCATCATAGCCACATTCATGGTGAAGTTCCCTGAGTGTTCCATGCTCCACTACCTGATCGGGAATGCCCAGGATCTTTAATTCATTTGTATAATGGTGCGTTGCCATAAATTCAGCCACAGCGCTTCCTACGCCACCGAGTACTGTTCCATCTTCCACAGTGATTATTTTTGGATAGCGCTGCAAGGCTTCATGCAGTAACCCTTCATCAAGTGGTTTGGCAAAACGAAGGTCGTAGTGTGCGGCTTGAATACCTTCCTGTCTTAATTCCCTGATGGCAGCAGCAGCAAAATTTCCCGGATGTCCCAGGCTCAGGATGGCAATATCTTTTCCGTCTTTTAATTTTCTGCCCTTGCCAATTATAATTTCTTCAAACGGCTTTTTCCATTCGGGCATCACACCTTCTCCTCTTGGATAACGGATCACAAAAGGAAGATGGGTGCTCTCCAGTTGTGCCGTATACATCAGGTTGCGCAGTTCGGCCTCATTCATCGGGGCGCTGATCACCATATTGGGAATGCAGCGGAAATATGCAATATCATAAGCACCATGATGCGTAGGACCATCTTCGCCTACCAGTCCAGACCTGTCCAGGCAAAAGACCACCGGTAATTTCTGTATTGCTACATCGTGCACTACCTGGTCGAAGGCGCGCTGCATGAAAGAAGAATAAATATTGCAGAAGACCTTCATGCCCTGCGTGGCCATGCCGGCGCTGAGTGTAACTGCATGCTGTTCGCAAATGCCTACGTCAAATGCACGCTGCGGCATTTTCTCCATCATGAATTTGAGTGAAGAACCACTGGGCATGGCAGGTGTAATGCCAATGATCTTTTCATTTTTTTCTGCCAGCTCAATAATGCTTTGTCCAAATACATCCTGGTATTTAGGAGGTTGCGGTATGTCGAATTTCTTTTTGTAGATCTCTCCGGTGATCTTGTCGAAGAGTCCGGGTGCATGCCACTTGGTCTGATCTTTTTCAGCGAGTGCATAGCCCTTTCCCTTTACGGTGATGATGTGAAGGAGCTTGGGTCCCGGAATATTTCTGAGGTCCTTCAATGTATCTACCAACTTGGTGATGTTGTGTCCATCAATGGGACCGAAATAGCGAAGGTTCAAGGCTTCAAAAAGATTGGAACTTTTCGTAACCATCCCTTTGATGCTGGCTTCGAGCTTGCTGGCCATGTCGCGCGTGAATCTTTTTCCTACAGGAAGTTTACCCAGAAGATTCCATACATCGTCGCGCAGTTTGTTATAAGTATGAGAAGTGGAAATATCGGTGAGGTATTCTTTGAGTGCACCAACGTTGGGATCAATGCTCATGCAGTTGTCGTTGAGTACAATGAGAATATCGGTGTCGGCTACTCCTGCATGGTTCAAGGCTTCGAAGGCCATTCCGGCGGTCATGGATCCATCGCCAATCACGGCTACGGATTTACGATTGGTCTCTCCCTTGTATTTGGCCGCCATAGCCATTCCAAGAGCAGCGGAGATGGAAGTGGAAGAATGTCCTACACCGAAAGTATCGTAAGGACTTTCGCTTCTTTTTGGAAAACCACTGAGTCCTTTGTATTTACGGTTGGTGATAAACTGATCGCGCCTGCCGGTGAGGATCTTGTGTCCGTAAGCCTGATGTCCCACATCCCAGACCAGTTGGTCGTATGGTGTGTTGTAGATATAATGAAGGGCAACTGAGAGTTCCACTACACCGAGGCTCGCAGCGAAATGACCACCGTGCACACTCACTACGTCAATGATAAACTGGCGAAGTTCGTCGCACACCTGGTAAAGCTGCTCTTTGGGGATCTTCTTCAGGTCATCGGGTGAATCAATGGTTTGCAATAGAGGCCCGGCCGTGATTTGCATCAGGTTTGAATTGAACTGTAAAAATAACCAGGATTGGCGGGATTTTCCTGGATTAGGGGATTGATGAGGAGGATTTGGATGGATTTTAACCAGGATTACGAAGATTATCCTGGATCACCGGGATTAAGGATTTTAAGGATTGATAATTTCATGATCACGGATAGATGATTTTATAGATACTATGTCGTCGCAATTCCTCTTCGGCCACCGTAGCTTTAGCCAGGCTGGCAATTCCAAATACCCGAATACCCAAAAACCAATTTCCATTTGTAAAACCTATCTTCCACTGGTATATTTATAAAAATCCTTAACAAGCTAGCTGCTTAGCTTTGCTTATGTCGCGAGCCATTTCTCCCAGATATTGGGTGTTTCAGATGGTCGGTTGGGGCTTATTTGCCCTGATCAACTTGTTCTTTGCCTTTGTTTTTGAGCAGATTGATGAAAATGGGATCCTGTTTTGCCGGCTCCTGTTCTTTGTGGAAATAGGCATTCTTCTCTCGCATTTGATGCGGTCCACCATCAAAAGAAACAGTCTGCTGCTCCGTCCCATCAACCAGCAAATCATTTTATTCGTCATTCTCACACTACTTTACTCCGTTGCTCTTTCCCTGGCCCAGAGCCTTTTTGAAAGCTATTACCGGCTTATTGTGAGTAAGGGAGAAGCAGTGCCCTTCCATATTCTTTATTACCGCAACCTCTGGTCGGCTTTTATTCTGCTGTTCATCTGGAACTGTATTTATTTCATGTATCATTATGTAGCCAAGAGTCGCAAGCAACAGATGGATACCCTTCAACTGGAAGCGCTTGTAAAAGAGCTGGAGCTCAAGACCATCAAGGCGCATATCAATCCGCATTTTATTTTCAATGCCCTCAACAGCATTCGCGCACTCATTGATGAAAACCCTGTTCGCGCACGCACTGCGGTTACTGAGCTAAGTAATATTCTTCGAAGCAGTCTTAATGCGGAGAAGGGGGAAACAGTGAGTCTGGGCGAGGAACTGAAGATCGTACGCGACTACCTGGCCCTGGAAAACATGCGCTTTGAAGACCGGCTCCGGATTGAATACGAGATCGACGACAATACCCTGGCGCAACAGGTGCCACCGATGATGCTGCAAACGCTGGTGGAAAATGCCATCAAACATGGCATCAGCAAACAGGTGAAGGGTGGAATGGTCAAGATTATTTCCGATTTCAAGGAGAATTTTCATGAACTGGCAGTTCAGAATACCGGACATTTGAATGGACATTCCTCTTCAAGGGGATTTGGATTATCGAGTACCCAGGACCGTTTAAACCTCTTATTTGGAGAAAAGGCGAAATTTGAGATCAGGCAGGTAACCGCCAACCTGGTTGAGGCCAGAGTCCTGATCCCCGCATTCTAAAATCATCAACATGAAGGCAATTATTATCGACGACGAACGTCTGGCCCGCACCGAACTAAGAAAATTATTACAGGAATTTCCTGAAATAGAAATAGTGGACGAAGCATCCAATGCCGAGGAAGGCATTCAAAAAATAGAGAACCACAATCCTGATCTTGTTTTTCTGGATATCCAGATGCCCGGCAAGACCGGATTCGACATGCTTTCCGAACTGGATCATGCACCCCAGGTAATTTTTACAACTGCATATGATGAATATGCACTAAAAGCTTTTGAAGTGAATGCACTCGACTATCTGCTCAAGCCTGTTGAGCCCCGCCGTCTGGCTGATGCGGTTGAAAAACTAAAGAAGCATAATGGCGGCACGGTTGAACGCATCTATAATCACAATGATCCCAATTCCATCCTGGGCGAGAATGACCAGGTGTTTGTAAAAGACGGCGAACGCTGCTGGTTTGTCAAACTTTCTGAAGTGCGCCTTTTTGAGAGTGTGGGCAATTATGCGAAAGTATTTTTTGCAAACAACAAGCCCCTCATTCTGAAATCACTCAATGCACTCGAAGAAAGATTGGACGACAAGGTTTTTTTTCGCGCCAACCGAAAACACATTGTCAACCTCCGCATGATTGAAAAGATCGAACCCTATTTCAACGGAGGGCTGCTGCTGGAATTAAAAGGAGGAGAAAAAATAGAGGTCAGCCGGAGGCAGACGGTGAAGTTTAAAGAGATGATGAGCCTTTGAGGAGGCTGTGAGCTGAGAGTTGGGAGCTGTGAGAGCTGATAGCTTATGGCTGTTGGCTGATGGCTTTTCGTTTGAGTAGCCTACGGCGAAGACAATGTTGGGAAATAGTGTGTTCTTATTGGAGGTCGTTTAGTGTTTCGGGGAGAAGTTGTTTCGGGGCGAGTTTTTTTGGGAGCCGCTTTACTGGTTTTTATTTGTACTAAGAGGCAGTTTTAGAGCTGATGCTCGCTGCGCTCGCAAGGAGATTGCTTCGCTGCGCTCGCAATGACTTCAATTAGAAAATGCATTACTGATTTGAAATCTGCTTCAAAGGTCATGGCGTAAAAGGCACTACGATTGCGCTACGATTAAAGGCCATTCCGAGATCTGTAGTGAGTTCCCGGGTTTAAACGTCATTGCGAGCGCAGCGAAGCAATCTCCTTGCAAACGAAGTGAGCATCAGGTCTAAGACTGCCTCTTAGTACAAATAAAAACCAGTAAAGAAGCACAAAAACTCGTCCCCCAAAAAAACTCTTCGCAAAAAAAACTCGCCCTCAAAAAAGCTCCCCAAAACAATAAACCACCTTCAACAAGGACACACTATGCCCAACATTGTCTGCGCCGCAGGCTACCACCCAGAAAAGCCAACAGCCATCAGCCATAAGCTATCCCCTCTCACAGCTCCCAACTCTCAGCTCACAGCTTTCCTCTATATTTACTCTCCCTAAAAATCACGCATGAAAAAACTAACCATATTGCTTCTTTTATTTGGGCAAACAAAAACGTTTTGCCAGAATGCAGAAGCGCTGATCAATGCCCGTGAAGTAAGCCGCATCGAAAGCACACTTGCTTCAGACGAAATGAGAGGAAGAAAAGCCGGCACTCCCGACATTGATCGCGCAGCAACATTCATTGCAAACGAATTTAAAAAAGCAGGACTGCAACCACTGCAGGGAAATAGTTATCTCCAGGAATTTTACATGGTTCGCCCAAAGCTTATCAGTCTGAAATACGAGGCGGAAGGGGCAGAAGTGGATGCAAAAAATATCATTATCGTCACCAGCCAGCCTGAAATCAAGATCGATGAAAAGTCCGGCTACACCATTCAAACCATTCACGCATCAGACAACCTGTTTCGCGAAGCACAGAATATCATGCGGTCGAATAAGAATACTGTTGTCTTTGTAGACACGGCGCAGGCAAAGAATTTTCCGCGGCTGATGAATTTCAAAAGACAGATGTTCAAGTCAAACAATTCTGTGGTATTCATTCTCACCTCAACGCCACCAAAAGAATTCAAGATCAAAGCCGAACACAGTATCGAGGAGACAAAATTCACAAACGTAGTAGGCATTCTCCCGGGCAAGAGCAAAAAAAATGAATACGTGATTTTCTCCGGTCACTACGATCACCTCGGTGTAACAAATCAGCCTCAAAATGGCGACAGCATTTATAACGGCGCCAATGATGATGCTGCTGGTACAACAGCCGTAATTATGCTGGCCAATTATTTCAAAGCCTTGGGCAGTCAGGAAAGAACACTGGTGTTCGCTGCTTTTACAGCAGAAGAGATCGGAGGGTTTGGTTCGCAATATTTCTCCAGGCAGTTTGATCCGCAACAAGTCGTAGCGATGTTCAACATCGAGATGATTGGAACAGAAAGCAAATGGGGGAAAAACTCGGCCTACATCACAGGATTTGATAAAACAAATATGGGCGAGATCCTTCAAAAGAACCTTCAGGGCTCGGGATTTAATTTTTATCCCGATCCTTACACCATTGAAAATCTTTTCTACCGTTCGGACAATGCAACACTCGCACGGCAGGGGGTTCCGGCTCATACCATTTCCACTGCGAAAATGGAAAACGAACCCAACTATCACAAGCTGACCGATGAAATTAGTACACTGGACATGGAGAACATGGCAGCCATCATTCGGGCCATTGCCCTTAGTTCCACTTCTATTATCAATGGAAAAGATGCGCCCACAAGAGTGAAGCCCGAAACTTTGAATTGATGTACCGTTGGACCAGTTTTTTCTTCTTGTTTTTTTCCCTGCGTGTGCACGCGCAGGATGACAGCCTGATCTCAGTTCAAAGAGTGACCTCCATCATCAGCATTCTGGCTTCCGATAGCCTGGAAGGCCGGGGAAACTATACGCCCTCTCTTTACAATGCCGCGCATTTCATTGCCGTTGAATTTAAAAAAGATTCGCTGGCATTTCTGCAGGGCATTCCTGATTACCTGCAACCCTTTTCACCACAAAACATTCCAGAAACCAAATGGAGAGATGCGCAGGGAAATTACAAGCCGGAAAAAGTGCTGCTTAATGTTGTGGGTGTGATCCCGGGCGATTCGCTTCCCGATGAAGCCATTGTTTTTTCAGCACACTATGATCATGTTGGAAAGGACCGCAGTCGCAGGGATCCAATTTACAATGGGGCAAATGACGATGCCTCCGGAACCACAGCCCTTCTTTCACTTGCCCATTATTATGCGCAGAAAAAAATCAACCGGCGCACGCTCATTTTTTGTGCTTTCTCGGGTGAAGAATTAGGACTCCTGGGCTCTGATTTTTTTTGTCAGGCAATTGATGCGAAGAAAATCATTGCCGTGATCAATATTGAAATGATCGGCAGAACCAATGTCTCGGGGAAAAATGCATTTTTTCTCACGGGTTCCCGGTATTCCGACCTGTACGGCATTATTCAGAACAACCTGGTGGGTACTTCCTTTCATATGATCAGGGATCCTGAGATTTCTCCGGATCTTTTCAGGCGTTCGGATAATTATTCTTTTGCCAAATTGGGCATTACCGCGCATACCATCATGTGCAGCGATGACCGGGACGGATGCTATCACCAGCCCTGCGATGAAGTGAAGCGGATTGACCTGAAGAACATGACCCAGGTGATCCGGATAATTCCGGTTGCGGTAAGAACAATTGTTTCCGGCGAAATTCGTCCCTCGGCTTTGAGAATTGATGAATAAAGAGGAGCTGCGAGCTTTGAGCTTTGAGTTGGAGAGATGCGAGGATGTGGTTGTTCGATAACATAGTATTAACCTCATGAAGCATGGATTGCGCAAGTGTTTGGGCAAGCTTTGTTCTTTTTATAACTGCTTCTCAGCACTTCAGGCTGCCAATTCACCATTCACTATTCCCCATTGACCATTCACGATTCTGTTCTTCTCCGCAAAATTTTGCATTTTTGCACATAATGTAGTCATGAAGATGCCTGTTTACCTATCGCTATTGGAAAAGAAAAAGACCGGAAAAAAATCATTTGCCGTACTCATCGATCCCGATAAGACGAAACCCGACATGCTGGAAGAGCTGATTGCTTTGTCCACCGAGGCTAAAGTGGATTATCTTTTTGTTGGAGGGAGCCTTGTGATATCGGATCATCTCGAAGCTTGCATCCAGCAGATCAAGAGCGCCTGTTCCATTCCCATCCTGCTTTTTCCCGGAAGTCCTTCCCAGATCAGCAGAGAGGCCGATGCCCTTTTATATCTTTCACTGATCTCGGGCAGAAATGCCGACCTCCTCATTGGACAACATGTGGTATCTGCCCCCTTTATCAAAAAAAGCGGACTGGAAATTATTTCTACCGGTTACATGGTGATCGATGGCGGTGCATCCACCACGGTTTCTTATATCAGCAATGCGACACCCATACCGGCCGACAAACCCGAGATCGCCATGTGCACAGCTATTGCGGGAGAGTTATTGGGAATGAAATTGATTTATATGGATGCGGGCAGCGGTGCAAAAAAAGCCATCACAGAAGAAATGATCAGCACTGTATCGGCGAATATTGAAGTACCATTGATCGTTGGTGGCGGCATCCGCGAAGCCGAGAAAGCCTATCGCAACTGTAAAGCCGGCGCCGATGTGATCGTGATTGGCAATGCCATTGAAAAAGATCCTTCTCTCATCCGCGAAATGGCTGCAGCTATTCATTCAGTTCCGGTAAGCTCCATTGGCGGTAGACCTTCCACTGTAGACCGCCCTTAAGTTTCGAGGATAGCAGATTATATGGATAAAATGATTTTGCAGATGGGTCCTATAGGTCGTTTGTTCCTAATCTTACATCACTGTTCTCCCTCTCTCTTCTCACATCTCACATCTCACATCCCTTAAACATGGTTGATAACTGTAGGCCACACACTACCTTAGTACGTCATTGCGGTTGAGACCTGTAGTACTCATTTTACCTTAGGACGTCATTGCGAGCGGAGCGAAGCAATCTCCTTATGGATTCATTTGACGATTTTGTTCATTAAATGACAGATGGAATTAGCTTATAAATTGTCCTGCCGAATAGAATTACCGAAAGCACCTGCCTACCGGCAGGCAGGCAAGGGAGTGACACAACAGAAGCTGGGATATGCAATAAGCTGACTAAATTATTCCTCCAAAAATTATAAACTCAATCAAGGAAGCCTTAATAAAAATGACCTGATAGGTGATTCGTTCCTTAGAGTGAAGTCTACAGGAGCAATGAAGATCTTGAACAGCTTATAGCAAACGATACGAATGGATCCGACAGCTAATTTATTTGTTGATGATGATGTAATCAGCGGCAGCACTTGCTTCAACTTCTGTTGCGTCACTCCCTTGCCTGCCTGCCGGTAGGCAGGTGCTTTCGGTAATTCTATTCGGCAAGGCATCTTGTTAAGGGTAACGATTTCCTTTGCAAAAACAAAACTTTCGATTGAATCATTCAGTGAGATTGCTTCGCTCTGCTCGCAATGACGTCCTAAGGTAAAGTGAGTACTACAGGTCTCAATCGCAATGACGTACTAAGGTAGTATGTGCCCTACAGGTATCAACCAATCTTTAAGGGATGTGAGATGTGAGATGTGAGAAGAGAGAAGAGAGAAGAGAGAAGAGAGATGAGAGGGGAGAGAGGAAGAACAGTGATGTGAGATTAAAAACAATCGATTATAGATGCCATCGTCAAGTCCTTTCTCAATCCACGTGTTCTGCAATCAGAATAATTCAACCATTTCTCATTGGGTAAACTGAGAATGTAAGCTGTTAAATTATTGCACGTCCGCAACATCATCTCTTATCCGGTGTATTCCGTGATAAAATAATCCTGATCGAATTAGAGGACGCATCTGCGAAATCATTGAAACAAAACAATCTTCGATTCGACTCTGCCGTTTGCCTTGCTCTCGCCTTTCACCATTGACAATTCATGATTGATGACAATCCTCATCGTAAATATTTGATCACATTCCAAAAAATTCGGTGAAAAAAATTTTTTCGTCTGCAAAATTCCTGCATTGCAGCAGGGGCTTGCATTAGAATTTTTTCACGATCGTTTATCCACACGTGTGCATATCTCTGGCTTCATTTTTTCGGCTTGTAAAGATATTTTCGTCGCCTGCCACTTACCGTTCCAAACCGCCAAAAACCAATTGCAAATAAATTAAATTTTGAAGTCTATGGCAAGTGAAACAAGAGCTACCATCAAAGGACTAAAGTTCCATCGCAAGTACACCCGAGAAGACATTAGCGTCTTCGATCAATTTGAGTATGACTACCGGACTTCCGTGATCCGCAACCCCAGTGGAGAAGTGGTTTTCGAAATGAACAATGTAGAAGTACCAAAACAGTGGAGTCAGATCGCCACAGACATCCTTGCCCAGAAATATTTTAGAAAGGCCGGAGTTCCTCAGCCAGACGGATCACTTGGCCGTGAAACTTCAGTAAAACAGGTGGCTCACCGCATGGCCAACTGCTGGAGGGTTTGGGGCGAACGCTATGGATATTTCGCTTCATTCGACGATGCGCAAATTTTTTACGAAGAACTGGTGTACTCCATCCTCAACCAGATGTGCGTTCCCAATTCTCCTCAATGGTTCAATTCAGGACTGCACGAAAGCTATGGCATCACCGGAAAACCACAGGGGCATTATTATGTGGACCAGGTGGATGGACAACTCAAAAAATCTACATCTGCTTATGAACGTCCGCAGCCACATGCCTGCTTCATTCTAAATGTGGAAGATGACCTGGTGAATGATGGTGGCATCATGGATCTGCTGGTTCGCGAAGCAAGAATTTTTAAATATGGTTCTGGTGTAGGTACAAACTTTTCCAACCTTCGTGGTGAAGGTGAAAAATTGAGCGGCGGTGGTACTTCAAGTGGGCTCATGTCATTTCTGAAAATTGGTGACCGGGCTGCAGGCGCTATCAAAAGTGGTGGTACTACCAGGCGTGCTGCAAAAATGGTTTGCCTGGACCTTGACCATCCCGAGATCGTGCAGTTTGTAAATTGGAAAGTGGAAGAAGAAAAGAAAGTGGCTGCATTGATCGGTGCAGGTTATGCCAGCGACTATGAGGGCGAGGCTTATAAAACGGTGAGTGGACAGAATTCAAACAATTCCGTCCGCATTCCCAATTCATTTTTTGAAAAACTGGAAAAAGGAGAAGACTGGGAACTCAAGGCACGATCAGATGGAAGAGTGATGAAGCGTGTACCTTCCAAAGAACTCTGGAACCAGATTGCTTATGCTGCATGGCGTTGTGCGGATCCCGGAACACAATACAACACTACGATCAACGAATGGCATACCTGTCCGCAAGGCGGAGAGATCAGGGCTTCCAATCCTTGCTCCGAGTATATGTTCCTCGACAACACCGCATGCAACCTCGCTTCTGCTAACCTGATGAAGTTTTACAATTTTGAGAACAGCAGTTTTGATGTGGATGGATTTGAATACGTATGCCGGCTATGGACTACAGTGCTCGAGGTCTCTGTGCTGATGGCACAATTCCCTTCCAAAGAAGTAGCACAATTAAGTTACGAATACCGCACACTTGGTTTGGGTTATGCCAACCTGGGTACACTTCTGATGGTCAGCGGCATTCCTTATGATAGTGAAAAAGCAAGAGCCATTGCAGGTTCCATCACCGCGATCATGACCGGAATTGCTTACAAAACTTCTGCAGAAATGGCCAGTGTGATGGGCCCCTTCCCCCGATTTGAAGAAAATAGGGAAGACATGTTGCGCGTGATGCACAATCACCGTCTTGCAGCTTACGATGCAGATGTTTATGAAGGACTGAGCATCAAACCTCAGGGACTGAAAGCAAAATACTGTCCTGATTATTTATTGAAAGCTGCTTGCAAAGCCTGGGATGATGCAGTGGAGCTGGGAGAAAAATTTGGATACCGCAATGCGCAGGCAACGGTGATTGCGCCCACAGGAACAATTGGTTTGGTGATGGATTGCGATACTACGGGAGTAGAGCCTGATTTTGCGCTGGTGAAATTTAAAAAATTATCAGGAGGCGGTTATTTCAAGATCATCAATCAATCTGTTCCGGTTGCATTGAAAAATCTTGGATATAAACAAAAGGAAGTAGAGGCGATTATAAAATATGCAGTGGGCTCAGGAAGTTTTGTCGGCGCCCCGCATATCAATCATCAGTCCCTGAGTGAAAAAGGATTCATTGCAGAAGAAATCAGGAAACTGGACACCGCTGTTACTTCCGCTTTCGAGATCGGCTTTGTGTTCAACGTGTACAACCTCGGAGAAGAATGTTTGCGCCGGCTTGGATTCAAACCCGAACAATATTTCAATTTTGAATGGAGCCTTTTGGAAGCACTCGGATTCACAGATGAACAAATTGAAGCAGCCAATGATTTTGTTTGCGGCACCATGACGGTTGAAGGAGCGCCCCTGCTCAAAGACGAGCACCTTCCGGTATTTGATTGCGCCAACAAATGCGGAAAAAAAGGCGAGCGCTTTATTCATGCACATGGTCATATTCGCATGATGGCAGCTACGCAGCCTTTTATTAGTGGTGCGATTTCGAAAACCATCAACCTGCCACATGAAGCAGTGGTTGAAGAAATTGCAGAATCTTATTTCCTGAGCTGGCAGCTGGGACTGAAAGCATGCGCTCTTTATCGCGATGGTTCCAAGCTCTCACAACCTTTGAGCAACAAGAGCGATAAAAAGAAAAAAGAAGAAACTCCCCAGGCAGCCGAGAATAACACGAACAATGAAATTTCTCTGGACAGCAATATCGTCAACCTCGGAAAACTGACCATCGATGAATTGCTGGAAGAAGTGCACAAACGCGTACAGGCTTCACCCGACACCAAACTCAAACGCAAGCTAGCAAGCATCGTTGAACGCCGTACACTTCCCGCAAAAAGAAGGGGCTTCACCCAAAAAGCAAAGATCAATGGCCAAACCGTTTTTCTCCGCACCGGCGAATATGCCGACGGATCGCTTGGCGAAATCTTTATTGACATGGCCAAGGAAGGAGCGACCATGCGCAGCATGTTGAACTGTTTTGCCATTGCTGTTTCCATCGGACTTCAGTATGGTGTTCCTTTGGAAGAGTACGTAGAAAAGTTTGTCTTCACCAAATTTGATCCCGCTGGATTTGTTGAACATCCGAACATTAAATCGGCGACTTCCATTGTTGATTTTATTTTCCGCGCCCTTGGATATGAATACCTGAGTCGTACCGACCTGGTTCATGTACTGGACAAACCCGAATTAATGAACACAGGCAACAACGAGTGGGACGAACCCACCTCCGCTGATGCTACGGCGGGCAAGCCTGCGAAGCAGCCTGAATTATCCAGCGTGCGGATAGTAGCCTCAATGCCGCAAGCAGCGAAGGCGCAGAAGAATGGAGTGGCAATGGATGCAGTGAACATTGCAGCCAAGAGCATGCAAAGTGACGCACCGGCGTGCAATACCTGCGGACATATTACGGTGAGAAGCGGAACCTGTTACAAATGTTTGAACTGCGGCAACTCGATGGGCTGCAGCTAAGATACTATCGGACGGAAAAAAACCAGACCTATGTTTTAGCCGAACCATCCCGCCCAAAAGGCGGGATTTTTTTTGAGAGTATTTGGTAGTTAGTAGTTAGTAGTTGGTAGTTGATAGCTGATAGTCGTTGATAGATTAGTAGTTAAGGTTTTCATTTCTTCCCACATCTCACATCGCTCATCTCACATCAATTATTTTCCTCCAAACATACTGTTGACAGCACCGGAGAGCATGGGGTATTTTTCGACCACAAAATTTTTAATGGTGTCGAGCACCTTGTTGGCCTGTTCATCACTGAGGCCAGCCTCGCTTTTTAATCTTTCTACCAGTTCTGTTACCTGTCCCTGTGCATTGTCTTTGTTTAATCCAAACATATTCGTTGTTTTAAGCTAAATGCTCAGAGCTTAGCCCTGAGCACAGTTATAAATTAATGAATCATTGATGAATCTCTTACGCCTCGCAGCTAATAACTAACAGCTAAAAGCCAACAGCTATCAGCCTTTCTCAGGCCACTTTCAGCAGACTGAGTTTGCTCTTGTCGAATTTGCGCTTTGCATATTCCATATCGAGCGTAAAGAATTTTTCTTTCGAAGAAGGCAGCTCGAACATGGCGTCGGTTAAAATGCTTTCGCAAATGCTGCGCAGTCCTCTTGCTCCAAGTTTGTATTCCACGGCTTTTTCCACCATGAAGCCCAACACTTCATCTTCAATCGTCAGTTTGATGCCTTCCAGTTCGAAGAGGCGGATGTACTGTTTGATCAATGCATTCTTTGGTTCGGTAAGAATGGCCCTGAGGGTTTCTGCATCCAGGGGATCGAGATGAGTGATTACAGGCAAACGTCCGAGCAATTCAGGAATCAAACCAAACGTTTTCAGATCCTGTGCGTTCACATAGCGAAGCAGGTTCTTCTTCATCGTCTCCTGCAATTCTTTGTCTACGTTAAAACCAATGGTATTGGTTTGAACGCGGCGGGCGATGATCTTGTCGATGCCGTCGAAGGCGCCACCACAGACGAAGAGAATATTTTGGGTGTTGATCTTGATTAACTTTTGTTCCGGATGTTTTCTTCCGCCCTGAGGAGGAACCAATACATCGGTGCCTTCCAGAAGTTTCAGCATGCCTTGTTGCACGCCCTCACCACTTACATCACGGGTGATAGAAGGATTATCGCTCTTGCGTGCGATCTTGTCTATTTCATCAATATACACAATGCCTCTTTCAGCAGATGCCACATCGTAATTGCAAACCTGCAGCAGTCGGGTAAGAATGCTTTCCACATCTTCGCCTACATAACCAGCTTCAGTGAATACGGTTGCATCTACAATGGTGAAAGGTACATTCAGCAATTTGGCAATGGTTTTTGCCAGAAGAGTTTTACCGGTGCCGGTTTCACCCACCATGACAATATTGCTTTTTTCAATCTCAATTTCATCTTTAACTACTTCGGCAGATTTATACTGAAGGCGTTTGTAGTGATTGTAAACTGCAACCGACAGAACCTTTTTGGCTTCATCCTGTCCGATAACGTATTCGTCCAGGAACTTTTTAATGTCCATGGGCTTCTTTACTGTGAGCTTGAACGAAGAAGCTCCGGTGCTCTTGTCATCACGCACCATCAGTTCCTGGTCGATGATCTCTCTTGCATGCTCTACACAGTTTTCACAAATATGACCTTCCTGCCCTGCAATGAGGATCTTGACCTCGTCACGACTGCGGCCACAAAAGGAACAGTGTAATATGTTTTTTGCCATTTAGTTGTTTCTGGTAATTAATTAGAACGCATAAATCCAATAAAAGCTGCATTCTCAACCTACAAAAGTAAAAAAAACAGCAAGGCCTTCATAGCCTGGTGGAAAATTATAGGAAACTATTAGGCTAAAGGGCCAGGAATCAGGGTGGACGGGCCTTTTAACATGGTGGAAATACCTCATGTTATTGAAAAACCCATGGCGGGGCCCGGTTGGGAGCGGTTTCTGGTTTATTGTTTATGGTTTCTGGTTAAGAAAAAGACGAGGCGGTGGGTGGTGACTGATGGCAGAAGAAATAGTTCGACTGCCACTAAAAAACCAAAACTAAAACAAAACAGCTTCCAAGAACCCAATCCAACAAAGCACAAATTTCTAAAGACCGCCTCTAAAAGAATTACCAACCACAAACTTTTAAACCTGCCCTCAGGAACCATAAACCATCAAGAGGAAACTCAATACAACTTCTCTATGATCTTGTCTACAATTCCGTACTGAATCGATTGCTCTGCATCCATCCAATAATCTCTTTCAAAATCTTTACGGATTCGCTCAATGGTTTGTCCGGTATTATCTGCAAGAATTCGCGCGCCCATTTCTTTTGTACGCAGGATCTGTTCGGCATGTATCTCCATATCTGCACTCACCCCCTGAATATGTCCGCCCAACGAAGGCTGGTGAATCATTACTTCACCATGAGGAAAAATGAAGCGCCTGCCTTTTGCTCCACCGCTCAATAGGATGCTTCCCATAGAAGCTGCCAGTCCCATACAAACTGTCGACACAGGCGATTTGATCATTCGCATGGTATCATAGATCACCATTCCACTGGTAACAGATCCACCCGGACTGCTGATGAAGAATTTGATTTCATCACCGGGCTTGTCGGCTTCCAGCAACATCAATTTGGTGACGACGTCTTTTGCTGATTTATCGTCAACAATTCCCCACAGATAAATACTACGGGTCTGGTAAAAATATTTTTCCAGTTTTTTATAGAGCATTTGTGTGTCGATCAATGCTCTTTCTTCTTTTTCTTCTTCCGGATCTTCAGGAACCCCCGGTGTTCCGGGCTCAGGCTCGCCAGGTTGGGGCTGCATCACATTCCATCCTCTGTATAGTTGATCTTGTAAGCTCATCTTAAATTCCTTTTATTTATTTTGTTTCAGGTTTTTTCTCTTTTCTCGGATTTGTCAGCAACACTTCATCGACCAGCCCATATTCTTTTGCTTCAATAGCAGTCATCCAGTAGTCGCGATCGAAATCCGTTTCAATGCGCTCTGTTGTTTGCGATGAATGGTGACATACAATATCGTACAGTTCTCTTTTGAGTTTGCGGATCTCTTTTACGGTGACTTCAATATCTGTTGCCTGTCCGCCGATGGCGCCACTAGGCTGGTGCATCATCACGCGTGCATGTTTCAGTGCAGCTCTTTTTCCATTTGTGCCTGCAGCCAGCAGCACGCAACCCATGGACGCGGCCATACCAATACAGATGGTAGCTACATCAGGCGATACGTATTGCATGGTATCATAAACTCCCAGTCCGGCATAAACACTTCCACCGGGAGAATTGATGTACATATTGATGTCTCTTGTGCGGTCGGTTGAATCCAGGAAAAGTAGTTGTGCGGTTACAATATTGGCCACCTCATCGTTGATGGGATAACCCAGAAAGATAATGCGGTCCATCATCAAACGGCTGTATACGTCCATCACAGCCACATTCATTGGTCTTTCTTCAATGATATTGGGCGTAAGACCTGTTACCAGGTATTTGCCATAACTGTCCAACGTATTACTCGACAACCCCCTGTGCTTCACGGCATATTTTTCAAATTCTGATTGATTACTCATATCGGCTAAATTAGATTTAAGAGCAAATTAAGTGAATTGTGTGCTATCAAATACCGTGCTTGTCCCAAAAAAGGACAAAATGCCAGAACTAAGGAGCTGCGATACTCAAATGCTAATGGCTGTTGGCTGATGGCGGATAGCACATTTCAGTAGCCTTCGGCAGATGATTATATTAAGAGCTACAAGATGCTTGTGTGACATGAGCACTCTATTGACTTGTTAGTTATAGATAGATCCAATAAAACAATGAAGTACGCAGACGTTTACAAGAGAGGCAAAAAATTCTCTTATTCTTTACCCAGGCGCTTTGAGCTGCACGTCCCTGGCAACAATTTCAACTATAACAACATGGTTCTCGCCGAAGGCTAAAGCAATGGCCTGGCAGCTCGCAGCCAACAGCTAAAAGCTTTTCTACAAAGTTGTTTCGAGCGAAGCGAGCTTCATTAATGATGATGATGCTGGTGCTCCTGATTCATGTGAATGAATTCCTCTTTCGATACAGGAGTTTCCACCGGCTGTACCTGCGTTTCAGCCCACTCAAATAATTTTTGTGTTTGCAAACGACCGTATGCATCTTCCACATATTTGCGATCCTTCATCATGCGGTCAATATAATCTTTCACCCACTGTTGTTCATCATCCATAGCCTGCATGCCCATGTATCCAAGCAATTGTTGTTTGGCAAATTGCCTGATCTCATCCTGCTGCACCTGGATATTGTTCTCCTGGATCAGCCGGTCGGTGATCAGTGACCATTTCAGTTGATTGATGAAAGAAGGAAATTCCTGCTGCACTTCTTCATCCGATTTTTGTTGTCCTTCCGTGCCTTGCGTTTTCAGCCAGCGCTTTAAAAAATCTTCAGGGAAATTAATGTGGGTATGTTCGAGCAGAATATGATAAATGGTATGCTGTAATTGATTGCGGCTTTCTGTTTCCCATTGTTTCTGCAGGTCCTTGCGAACGCGCTCCCTGAATTCTTCTTCGGTTTTTATTTCCTGGTTGGAAAAAAGCTGCGAAAAGAATTCTTCATTGAGCTCTCGGGGCTCTACCAATCCAACTTTGGTGATGGTTGCTTTAAAAGTTCTGCCAGTAGCACTATCGATCCCCAGATCATTCAACACCCATTCGGCCTCTTTGCCTTCGAAAGCATCTTCCAGGTTAATCGAAAAAGAATCGCCTTTTATCTTTCCCATCAGATTGGGACGAAAACTTTCTTTAAAATATTTGACCAGTAAAGAATTGTCCTTCTGAATACCGCCTTCCAACAGGTTTCCTGAAGCATCGGTTTCTTCAAAATTCAAATTCAAAACATTGTTTTCACTGGACACCGATTCAGGCTCTGTCATGTTGCCATAACGGGTACGCAAACGTTCCACCTCTTCATTCACCATGTCATCGGAAATCGTTACTGTAAAGCGCTTGGGTTTTTCTTTTGAAAGATCAGGCGTCTGAAATTCTGGTTTCATGCCTACTTCGAATGTAAACGTATAATTGTTGGGATTGTTTACATCCAGTTGCCCCAGGTTCATGTCTACAGGAAGGGGTTGGGCAAAAATGTCGAGCTTTTCTGATTCGAGGTAATGGAAAACTTCCTTGTCCACGGTCTTGAGCACTTCATCTACGAACAGTGAATTGCCATACATTTTTTTGATCAATCCTGATGGCACCATTCCTTTTCTGAAGCCGGGTATGTTCGCCTTCTTGCTGTATTCCTTCAGTGATTTCTCAAATGTGGGCAGATAGTCCTCTTTATTGATTGTAACATTCAGGTGTTTGTGCAGAGGGGCAACATCCTGTTGTGTAACTGTAGCCATAAATTGAGATTATATATAAATAATGGGACGGACGTGCAACAAAGATCCCAATGGAATCCATGTGGATCAATCTTGCTTTTGTGCGGGTGGAGGGACTCGAACCCCCATGCCTCGCGGCGTCAGATCCTAAGTCTGATACGTCTACCAATTTCGCCACACCCGCATTTCCTTAATTGAGGGCTGCAAAGGTAGGGGATTTGCGGTATTGGGCGAATAGCGTAGTGAGGTATTAAGGTGGAATTGGGAATTTAGAATTGGGAATTTGGAATTGGGAATTTGGAATTGGGGGGAGCACCTTGCTATGAAATCAATTTTGCAGTAGTATCAATCCTGAGTCCTGGTTGATTAGGAAAAGAACCGATTGCTTTGAAATGATCATCGAGGTATCTATTTAATCAATCCCCGCCCGAACGAACCGTTCGATACGGGCAGGCGTGATATTCGTGATTAGCTTTTCTGTCGTCGAAAGTCTGAAGACTGACGACTGTCTTATTTTTCTTTCTTTTAATAGTATTCCAGTGGCAAAAACAGTAAATTCGTCGTCTATGGAAACCGTCGCGCAGATACCGAAATATAATTTAAATGAGGAGCAGGAAAAGAAACTGATTCTGCGGGAATACCGTTCACTTTTGCGCGCACTGAAAGCCCGAATCAAACCTGGAGACCGCAAATTGATTCGCCATGCTTTTGAAATGGCGGCTGAAGCCCACAAAACCATGCGTCGCAAAAGTGGTGAACCCTACATCCTTCATCCACTTGCCGTGGCGCGCATTTGCGTGGAAGAGATCGGCCTCGGCGTTCGTTCTACCATTTGTTCCCTTCTTCACGATACGGTTGAAGACACAGATATTTCTTTTGATGATGTACAAAGAGAATTCGGAAGCGAAATATCGAAGATCGTTGATGGTCTTACCAAGATCTCGAACGTTATTGATGTCAACGCTTCGCAACAGGCAGAGAACTTTCGCAAGATCCTGCTCACACTCACCGATGATCCGAGGGTCATCCTGATCAAACTTGCCGACCGCCTTCACAACATGCGCACACTCGACAGCATGAAACCGGAGAAGCAGCTGAAGATCTCTTCCGAAACTGTTTACGTATATGCACCCCTGGCTCACCGAATGGGATTGTACAATATCAAAACGGAGATGGAAGACCTGGCGATGAAATACCTGGAGCCGGATACCTACAAGGAAATTGCACGCAAGCTCGCAGAAACAAAAAGGGAACGCACGCGATTCATTAATGAATTCATCAAACCCCTGGACGATAAGCTGCAGAAAGCAGACCTGGACTTTGAAATCTATGGCCGTCCCAAAAGCATCCATTCCATCTGGAACAAGATGAAGAAAAAAGGCGTCACCTTCGAAGAAGTCTATGATCTTTTTGCCATCCGCATCATCGTCAATTCAGGCCCGGAAAAGGAAAAAGAAGATTGCTGGAAAATTTACTCCATGATCACCGACGAGTACACGCCTTCACCTGAACGCTTGCGCGACTGGCTTAGTAATCCAAAGAGCAATGGATATGAAGCGCTGCATACTACCGTGATGGGGCCACAGGGGAAATGGGTGGAAGTGCAAATTCGAACCAAAAGAATGAACGAGATCGCGGAAAAAGGATTGGCTGCGCACTGGAAATACAAGGAAGGGGCCACCGACGAAAGCCGCTTCGACAAATGGTTTAGCCAGATCCGTGAAGTGATCACCAGCCAGGACGTGGACTCGGTAGACTTTCTTCACGATTTCAAAAGAAGTTTTCTTGCAGAAGAAATTTATATCTACACACCCAAGGGCGATGTAAAAATGTTGCCCGTGAGTGCTACTGCCCTGGATTTTGCTTTTGCTGTACATAGTGAAGTAGGAACCAAATGTATTGGTGCAAAAGTGAATCACAAGCTGGTTCCCATCAGTCATAAACTACGCAGCGGCGACCAGGTGGAGATCATTACTTCCAACAAACAAAAGCCTTCAGAAGACTGGCTCAATTTTGTGGTGACAGCAAAGGCGCGCAGCAAGATCAAAGATGCATTGAAGGAAGAAAAAAAACTGGTTGCTGAAGAAGGAAAATATACGGTTCAAAGAAAACTCGAAGCATTGGGCGTGGCTTTCAATCCACACAATATCGACGAGGTTGTGAACCATTACAAACTGAGTGCTCCGCTTGAACTATACTACCAGGTTTCCATCAAGAATATAGACCTCAAAGAACTGAAGGAGTTCAAGATCATAGGCGATAGGTTGGAAGCGCCAAAGCCCTTGCGCCAACCTGAATTAAAACCTGATACTTTTCATCCGGTCATTCCAAAAAAAGATACGGAGCTGATCATCTTCGGTGAAAGCAGTGACAAGATCATGTACACCCTCGCCAATTGCTGCAAGCCTATTCCAGGTGATGATGTATTTGGATTTGTGACCACTGGAAAAGGACTCACCATTCACCGCACCAATTGTCCCAATGCCGCCAAGCTCCTTGCCAATTATGGACACCGTATTGTAAAAACAAAATGGGCGAAAAACAAAGAGATCTCTTTCCTCACGGGTTTGAAGATCATCGGCATGGATGATGTGGGCGTGGTCAACAAGATCACCACCATCATCAGTGGCGATCTGAAAATTAATATTTCCGCCATCACCATTGAATCAAAAGAAGGACTGTTTGAAGGATCCATCAAACTATTTGTTCACGACAAGGAAGAACTCGACGAATTGGTGAACCGCCTCATGAATCTGCAGGGCATTCATTCTGTTGAACGCTTCGAAACAGAAATGCTGTGAGCAGTTCAAAGTTCAAAGTTCAAAGTTCGGAGTCGGTGAACTACGTAGCGGTTAGCATTACAGGTTGGTAGGGGATTGCTTCGCTTCGCTCGCAATGACGTTCACGGGTTTCGAAGCTTGGTTTAATTCAAGTAATTTCTTACGGTAAGATTTCTTATAGTTTATCTGAATGCCCTCCACAGTCACTTTTTGTTGTATCCGAGGGATTGTTTCATTCCCAAATGACTTCTAATCTAAAATGCGCCACTGATTCGAACCTCTTATATAGTTGTTAGCGTAAGTCAGGAATTCAAATTATTATGCAAGTTCGAAACCCGTGAACGTCATTGCGAGCGAAGCGAAGCA
>JBJMLU010000218.1:0-5074 GCA_045805145.1 Flavisolibacter sp.
AGATCAAATCTTTTGAAGCCAAGGGTGAATCGCTCCAGGGATTTGACAAACTTGCCGACGTGTACAAATGGAACAACCGCCTGTACAAGATGGCTGGAAATAATGATGAAGCCATTCGCACAGCTCTATCGAAAATTGTTACACCAAACATGAATGACCTCGACAAGATCAAGGCTATCTATTATTATGTGCAGGACAAGATCCGCTACATCGCTTATGAAGACGGCTATTCGGGATACATTCCTGCATCAGCACAGGATGTGCTTTCCAATAAATATGGCGATTGCAAGGGCATGGCCAATCTTCTTACCGAGATGCTGAAGCTCGCAGGTTATGATGCCCACTTCACCTGGATCGGTACCCGCGATATTCCCTATCCACAGTCTCTTCCAGCACTCTGTGTGAACAATCATGCCATCACTACATTGTATTACCAGGGCAAGGAATATTTTCTTGATCCTACAGAAAAATATGTTCCTTTCGGAGAGAATGCCTACCGCATTCAGGGAAAGGAAGCCCTGGTATCGAATGGAGAAAAATATGATGTGAAAACAGTTCCTTCTTCAACCGGAAGCGATCATAAAGTATTTACGAAAGCAGACTTCAGTTTGAAAAATGATGTGTTGTCCGGAAAAGTGCAGGTAACCCTCACTGGTAATGAGCGCAAGGATTTTCATCAGGTGTTTCATGAACTTCCCATCACGGGCCGCGATGAATACCTGAATGGCTATTTGGAATTTGGCAACGATAATGTGAGCGCATCGGGCATCCAGGCCAGTGATTTGAACAACCGCGAGATCCCCGTGAATATTTCAGGGACGATTGACCTGAGTAATTCCGTTCAAACAATATCCGGAGACAAATACATCAACCTTGATTTCTTTCCCAAGACCCTCGACCGTTACATGCCCGATGAGAAAAGGGTTTCAGGTTATGATTTCGGATACGTACTGAGTTACGAAGATGAATTTACACTGACCGTTCCTGCGGGAAGCAAGTTCTCCGATGTTCCGGAAAAACTGGAACTCAAATATCCCGGATTTGAATTCACGGGCGCTTACACTGTTCAGGGAAACAAGATCGTTCTGAAAAAATACCTCGTGCTGAAAAACAGTGTGGTGAGTAAGAAGGATTTTGAGGACTGGACTAAATTCATTCGCTCCATCAAGGAATTCAGCTCGTATTTCTTTAGCGTTACTACAAAATAATCTGCTCCATGAAAGCCTATCAACCTATTCACAGCACAAGATATATTCTGAGCATTTGCCTGCTTTGCCTCTCCCTGTTTGGAGAAGCACAAACCTATATTGACGAAGACTTTCTCGATAACATCGACAAGAACGCGCGCTTCATGATTGACCAGCCCGAAGCGGAATTCAAAACCAACCAGACTCCGGCCAAATGGAACAGTGAATCGGCCGTGGTGATGGGTTATTCACGCAGCATTCTTTTTGACAAGAAGAGCCGCGGCGGATTTCTCACCAGAAAAGAAAGAAGTCTCTGGTTTGTGGAGAAAGATCATTTCAAGATCAAGGTGAATGACAACAATTCGGTGGAATCTTTTTCCGAGATCTATTTTCGTTATGGTACCACTGAAGATGGATTCATTGCACGCATCATCAAACAGGATGGCACCATTGTCAACATCGATCTGAAGAACGCCGTTGGTGTGGAAAACACCAGTGATGTTCCGGAATATTTCAAGAGTTTTTTTGACAAGGTGGCCAATTCGGAATACCATTATTATAAGACGCCTGTACCATCGCTCGAGCCGGGCGATATCCTGGAATACGTGAGCACCACCAAGAGCAAGCTGGATGTAACAGCTGCCGGATACATTGAGTTCTCGCCTGTATATGAAGTATGCAGTAAAGGATATCCCATCATGTTCAATGAAATTGACATCGAGACCGACGACAAATCTTTTTTCAAATACCTCTCGCTCAACGGAGCACCCAAATTTATAAAGCAGGACGCTCCCGATGCTGGATTTTTCAAATATGTATTTGTAGACAAAGACCGTGACAAGGAAAAAGACGTGAATTTTGTAAGCCCGCTTTTACACTATCCTCTTGTAAAATTCCAGGTGATCTATTCCAACAACGACCAGGCAAAGGGTGCATTGATTGGACAAAAGGGTGAGTTGAAATCACAGTTCACCAGGGAAGAACTGGCACGAAAGGCCTGGGAAGATTATCAAACCGTAGGTGACGAGCGCATGGATAGCTATACCACCGTACAGAATTTCATCAACCAGCTTTGGGGAGAACTGATGAAGCTTGATGGGAAATCACTCAATGAGAAACAGTATGTAGACAAAGCGTACTACCTGCTGCGCAACAAGATCGTGTTTCGTGACAATTATTTCAGCGATCGCATTTTTGCTTATGTATTTGGTTCTTTGCTCTACCAGCGCGATATAAAATCGGACCTGGTGATCACCATTGGCAACAATGTAGGAAAGCTTAATGAAGTATTGTTTGCCGACGAGATCAGGTATGCAATCAGAGTAGGTGATAAACTTTATTTCAACATCACGGATTTTTCCAATCCCGATGATATCGTAGAAAACCTCCTCGATAACGAAGCCTATATCATCTATCCTCCTGCAAAAAAATCCGTAGACCCCGAGATCAAACCTTTGACCCTCCCGGGTACTACTGCTGCCGACAACATTGCTGATGTGGCTATAAAAGCAGAACTATCACCCGACATGAAAAGACTGATGGTGATCCGCACCTCTTCGTATAAGGGCCTGCAAAAAACACACAACATTGCCAATGAACTGAAGCTGACACCCTACATGTTTGATGACTATCGTAACTACGGAGGAAATGCTCCAACAGATAATATGAAGGCCAACCAGATTGACGAATACAATACTTCGGTGCGCTCTTTGAAAGATGAATTCAAAAAAGAAAAGCCAGAACTTGTAAAGCAAAACCTGCAGTCGGAATATCAGCAGCCGGTGGACAATGTTCATTTTGAAGTGGTGACGGATGGAAGAAGCCGCACAAAAAATACACTGGTGGTGAAGGAAGGTTTTGAACTAAGCAGTTTTGTTCGCAAGGCAGGAAAAAAATACCTGATCAACCTGGCCGGACTCACGGGTTCACAACTACAGATCAAAAAAGAAGAACGTGAGCGCAAGATTGATATTGATGTTCGTTATCCGCGCACCTTCACCTGGACCATCAATTTCAAAATTCCGGACGGGTACACAGTACAGGGCTTGTCGGAGATCAGCCACACGGTAGACAATGAAACCGGCAGTTTCTCCGTAGCTGCCAAAGAGGAGAATGGAGAAGTAGTGGTGAACATCACCAAACTATACAAGCAAAAAAATATTCCAAAAGAAAAATGGAATGAGATGCTGGCCTTTATCGATGCTGCATACAACAGCAGCTTTAAGTATATTCTTTTGATACCAAAACAATAAACCACACATGAAAAAAATCATCCCCTCGCTGATCGTATTATTTTTTGCATTTAGTGTTTCAGCGCAGTATAAAAAAGCAAGCTTCTTTGGCAAATCCGGCCGTACCTATGAAATTGGTTCACAGATGTATTTCTTGGGTGACGGAAAAGGAAGTCCAATCGGATACCGAATTGGATTTGGAAGAGACCAGGATGGAAGGCAGTTGTTTTCCTCTTGGGACATCCAGTTCATTCCTTCTTATAAATACAGTTATACCACTACCAATTCCATTGATGAATCGGTTAGTGTTAATGGCAGAACTGCAGGGACCTGGATCTATGGCTGGAACCTGGGCTACCACCTGTTGAAAAATGAAAGTGGATCACAAAAAGTTAAACCTTATGTAACGCTTGGACTTGATATTGTCATGGTTGGCGGAAGCAAGGAAGAAAATTCCACCATCAGCACTTATGATGTTAAGCGTCAAACCCAGAGCCAGACTTTTAGTGGCGGACTTACTGGTGGACTGGGATGCGTTTTCAATCTTAGCTCAAAGCTGGGACTAAAAGTTCAGGGCGGATATACCGCACAGGGAAATGTAAGCAGTGATTCTTTTGCGAGTGATGTGAGCCCTTACTATCTTTTTACCAGTCATCCCTATGCGAGTATAGGCCTTCGGTTGAGAATTGTTCAGGATTAAATAATTAGTCTTACTAACCCATTGAAAAGCTCCGTGAACCCTCGGAGCTTTTTTTATTTTTTCGGCCGAAATAAACACAAGATATCTTAGTACTCCGGAGAATTCAAAGAAAACTCAATTGGTTTTTGAAATTTATGTTTGGTTTTGTCTAGCAAGAGATATTTCGTTTTTAGGGGTTCTTGGGCCAGCTTTTCCTGACTGATAAGTTTTTTGAAACTTTTCCCTTGATGGCAGTTTTTACTCGTGATTTTTTTGGAAATCTTTTCGTAGACGCGATCAGTTTTTACTTAAATTTTTTTTGGAGAATTTTTCCTTAGAGGCGGTCATTCCTTACTGGTTAGAGATTTTTTTGGAAGAGAGTGTTTTTAAGGCGGTCATTTCTTAGAGGTTGGTTTTTTTCTTTTTCCACTTTTGGAATTGCACTAAAAGTGGAGCAAAAACTTTAGGCAATCCGAATCCCGCACGTGCGGGAGGATTGCTGCCTACGGCACAACGCTCAGCGAGAGCTTGTCTCGGGATTGCATTATACCAGGCAGTTAGCGTTTTAAGATCGAAGGGTTTTTATTCGAAAAGCGGGAAGGCGCTGTGTTCCCCGCCTTCGGTGGGGGCTGGAACAGTCTTGTGAGTTTTGCGATGATGTTAATGAATGATCGAGGGTTCATTGTTTTGGAGCGCTTTACTTTTCGTGAGTGTACTGCGAGGCGGTCTTGGGACTGGTGCTCGCTTCGCGTGCAAGGAGATTGCCGCGCTGCGCTCGCAATGACGCCTAAACTACGATGCTCACTACGGGTTTCAACCTTCCCTTATAATTGGAGGTGATACTTTGTAATTTGAAGGTGTTACTTTATAATTTGAAGGTGTTACTTACGCAATAGCTCAAAAGGTGTTACTTACGCAAAAACTTAAGAAGTATAATCGAAACAGTAAAGCATTTTCGATTTGGCGGTCATTGCGAG
>JBJMLU010000219.1:0-9780 GCA_045805145.1 Flavisolibacter sp.
ATTGTCTCTGTAATCCTGGCCCTGATCGTTACCATCTCTGTACTGTTTGTATAAGAGAGGAGCCACCAATCTTCATCACCGTCAAAGAAAAATAAGACTTCGCCAATAGAACAAGGAAAAGTCAAATGAACTAAAAAGCCTTTCATCACCATGAAAGGCTTTTTTATTTTAAAAAATTCATTGCCTAAAAAAACTTAGGAATTAATCGCTCTCTTCGATCTAAAGAATCATAAACTACAAACCATAAACCATAAACTTCTCCACCATTCGCTCATAATGCGATCCCTTCCAGTAAATTTTTCCGCAGCTTTCACATCGCCAGAATTTTTCGTAAAATTTTCTCGTATCAGGTTCCAATCGATTATCGATCTCTTCCTTTTTTACCAGCTCGATCTTTCCATTACAAGCGAGGCACCTGGAAAAAGGATGAATCGACTCTTTGAGTTGAAAATGATCCACCACCTGGTGTAGCTGATTCATTGGATCTTCACCTTCGACCTGAAAAAAAGAGGCAACGGTTTTTGCAAAAGCTGCATTCCTGGAGAGCAACACACGGTGATCTTCAACTGCCAGATGAAGAAGCTCTGTGTACGAATAATTGTTTTGGTAGGCGGTATCAAAACCCAATAACCGAAGCGATCGGGCCAGTTTGCCCAGGTGAACATCAGCGAGAAAACGGGGAACCTCCATGAGCCGAACTTCGTTTATGCCAGACCGTGGCAAAGGCCATTACCAATCACGACCGAAAATTAGTTGAGTGAGGCTACTTCTTTTTCTTCCAGCTCATAGCCAGCTCTCATTGCAGCCTCTGAAATTTTCATTGTACAATTTGCCGATGCTGCGCGGAATCTTTCCAGTCCACAACATATATTTCTGCAAAATACCTGTGGGAACGATCTTTAAAAATGCAGGACTATCCGACTCAAAGGTCCAGTCGGAAATGCTTCCCCTGAGTATGCCCATGACTTCCCTGCCTCCCATTTTAAACTGAAGCAGAATATCCGGATACTGCTCTTTCAGTGCATTCATTTCGAGCTTGAGCTGCCGGTATTTTTTGAGAAACGCCATCATCTTCGCAAATCTTTATAAAATCGCTGCAAATGACATACCGCAAGGGACGGATATCATTGCCAGAATATTCCAATCAACAAACATTCGTAATTTAAGGATTCATCCATTGAGTTCTTTCAATAAAATTTTTTATGCAATGGACTGAAGGATGTACACTTCGATTTATGAAGCGGCTCAATCAGGAAAAAAGATTCAACTGCTTACATGAAATCGGTTGTATCCCTGGAGAGAGAGTGAATAAACGCAGACTGGGTAAAGGAACGCAAAGAATCTTGCTGTATTGAGTTGTCATTGTTACTTGCGTCCTACTTCGCGGTTAATCTTTCTTCTATAAAAAAGGTCCGGACTTACAGTCCGGACCCATATGAAACGTCCAAGTATTGACTTAAATTATAGACCTTGAGCGAGGTCCGCAAGGTTTGGAATCCGACCATCTTTCTTGTCCATGCCGTGACCGATTCCATAACCACCGGCTGCTCCAATCACACCACCAATCACTGCGCCCAACACACGGTTATTCTTATTGAGGATGACACCACCCGCTGCTCCAGCTACGCCGCCAATCACAGCTCCTTTCGCGGCCTTGCTGATGCCCTGTTTCTTCTGTGCTTTTGCTTCGCCTGAAGATTCAGACGTTGAGGTTCCGGATGTGCCCTGGGCAACACCGGTGCCGGCAGAAGAACTGGGAGCAGTCTGGGAACTTGCGGGCTTGGGAGCAATAGTTTTATAGACATGTTTTTCTACTCTAATCACCCTGGTAATTTGTTGGGGCTGAGCGCTGGCTGCATAGGCCGTTGTATTCGATAACTCGTTCTGAGCCTTCCATTGTTGGTAACTGGCCAGTCCGGTTGTATCTGGTGTACTTACTGAGGTTGAGGCAGTTGCCGGCTGAACAGGCTGAGGGGTCTGGTTACAGGCAGCGGCCATGATAGCGATACTAAAAAAAGGTAAAAGTTTTTTCATGTTTTTGAATTGAATGTTGATCATCAATCGGGTTAACGCATATTAAGACCTGCAAAGGAGACTAGAGTTTTGTGCTGATTTGTTAAAACCGAATTTTTGCTGGTATTTCTGTGTGGAAAAGGTGAATTAGTCCCATTTTCATTTCTACTTTTTAGTACAAATAACAGTACCTTTGCGCGATGAAAACAGAAGTATTTCAGCCGGAAAATGAAGGATTGGATGAAGCACTTAGCACGATTCAAAAAACGGTTCTCAGCGAATACAAATATGGATTCGTAACCGAAATCGAGGCCGACGAAGCCCCGAAAGGACTAAACGAGGACACGATCCGTTTCATCTCCGCCAAAAAGAATGAACCCCAGTGGATGTTGGACTGGCGGCTGAAAGCTTATCAACACTGGCTGAAGATGGAAGAACCGCGTTGGGCCAATGTGAAATTTCCTCCAATCAATTACCAGGATATCATTTATTATTCTGCCCCCAAGCAAAAAATTAAACCGGAAAGTCTCGACCAGATCGATCCTGAACTCAGAAAGACTTTTGAAAAACTGGGTATTTCCCTTGACGAACAAAAAAGGCTGACCGGCGTAGCCGTGGATGCGGTGATCGACAGCGTTTCTATCGGAACCAGTTTTAAAGAACAACTGGGCGAGTTGGGGATCATCTTTTGTTCAATGAGCGAGGCCATTCAGAACCACCCCGACCTGGTGAAACAATACTTAAGTACCGTGGTGCCGATCACTGATAATTATTACGCCGCGCTCAATTCTGCAGTTTTCAGCGATGGTTCCTTCTGTTATATTCCTAAAGGTGTTCGCTGTCCGATGGAACTTTCCACTTATTTCCGCATCAATGCAGAAAACACCGGCCAGTTTGAACGCACCCTGATTGTGGCAGAAGAAGGAAGCTATGTGAGCTACCTCGAAGGTTGTACAGCACCAATGCGTGACGAAAACCAGCTTCATGCCGCGGTAGTGGAACTGATTGCTTTGGACAATGCAGAAATAAAATATTCTACTGTCCAAAACTGGTATCCAGGCGACAAGGAAGGACGAGGCGGCATTTATAATTTCGTGACCAAGCGAGGCATCTGCAGGGGCAAGAATTCAAAAATTTCCTGGACGCAGGTGGAAACCGGTTCTGCCATTACCTGGAAATATCCCAGCGTGATCCTGAAAGGCGATAATTCCACCGGTGAATTTTATTCTGTAGCAGTCACAAACAATCACCAGCAGGCAGACACCGGAACCAAGATGATGCACCTGGGAAAAAATACACGCAGCCGTATTGTATCCAAAGGAATTTCTGCTGGATTCAGCAACAACAGTTACCGGGGACTGGTTCACGTGAGCAAGAATGCATCTAATGCCCGGAACTTTTCTCAGTGCGATTCACTGCTTCTTGGTGATAAATGCGGTGCCCACACCTTTCCTTACATCGAAGTGAAAAATAATTCGGCCGTGGTAGAACACGAAGCCACCACTTCTAAAATTGGAGAAGACCAGATTTTTTACTGTAATCAAAGAGGCATTAATACGGAAACCGCTGTAGCCCTCATCATCAATGGATTTGCCAAAGAGGTAATGAACCAGCTTCCTATGGAATTTGCCGTGGAAGCACAAAAGCTTCTTGCCATCAGTCTGGAAGGATCGGTGGGATAAGGCAGAAAGAGAAAGAGAAAGAAAAAGAGACCAGGAAGAAAACTATCAACTATTAAATATCAACTAAACAATATGCTTTCGATACGGGATTTGCACGCAGGAATTGAAGGAAGAGAAATTTTACAGGGCATCAACCTGGAGATAAAACCAGGAGAAGTCCATGCCATCATGGGTCCTAACGGATCGGGCAAAAGCACACTGGCTTCTGTTTTGGCGGGACGTCCGGATTATGAGGTTAGAAAAGGATCTGTTGAATTTTTGGGAAAAGATATTCTGGAACTTTCTCCGGAGGAAAGAGCGGGTGAAGGAATCTTTCTTGCCTTTCAATACCCGGTGGAAATTCCAGGACTGAGCACAACCAATTTTATCAAGACTGCAGTAAATGAAGTAAGGAAATACCGGGGTGAAGAGCCGCTCGATGCGGTGCAGTTCCTCAAACTCATGAAGGAAAAAATGGCTTTGATGGAAATCAGCCAGTCGCTCCTGAGCCGCTCGCTGAATGAAGGATTTTCAGGCGGAGAAAAAAAGCGCAACGAGATTTTCCAGATGGCCATGCTCCAACCACGCCTGGCCATTCTTGATGAAACCGATTCCGGGCTGGACATTGATGCCATCCGCATTGTAGCTAATGGTGTAAACAAATTACGCAATAAGGAAAATGCAGTGCTGGTGGTGACACACTATCAGCGATTGCTTGATTATATCGTTCCGGATTTTGTTCATGTGTTATACAATGGTAAGATCGTGAAATCAGGAACCAAGGATCTCGCCCTTGAACTGGAAGAAAGAGGATACGACTTTATCAAAAACCCCGCAGGACAGGAAGCTTAATATCATGAATACCTTAGAAACCATCAGGGAAAGATACCAGCAATTGCAATCACACAACGGAAGCAGTGTATTGACAACCATTGAGCAAAATGCATTCAATACATTCAATACGCTGGGCATACCAACCGTTCGCAACGAGGAATGGAAGTACACCCGCATTAATTCGGTGTTCAACAAAACCTATGCATTCAATCCTGAAAACTATTCTTCTTCTTATTGCTCGAAAGATTTGGACGGCATTCGCCTTCCTGGTTTTGAAACAGCAAACGAACTGATTTTTATTAACGGCCTTTATTCAAAAGAATATTCTACGATACGCTCCGCAGATCTGCAGGTTATTTCCCTGGAGGAAGCAACCAAAGGATCTCAAAAAGATGTTGTTCTGCAACACCTCGGTCACAGCAGCAAGTATGTCAATGATGGACTCAATGCACTGAATACGGCTTTTGCAGCAGAAGGAGTTTTCATATCTGTAAGAAAAGGCAAACAGGTGGAGCATCCGGTGTACATCTATCATATCACAGATGCACGAAGTGCAAACATCCTTTCGCAGCCAAGGATCCTGTTATATATCGATCAGGGTGCGCAGGTGATGGTTGCCGAGACCTATGCCACGCTGGGAATGTGTGCCAGTTTTACCAACCAGGTAACGGAAGTGATTGTTGAGAAGGATGCAATGGTGGAATATTACCGCATCCAAAACGATGTTGCAGAAAGCAACCAGGTAAACACGACGCATATCCGTCAGATTGGTAAGAGTCTTGTCAATACTGTAACCGTATCATTGTGCGGCGGTATTATTCGCAACAATCTGAATATTGCCATGGAGGCGGAGCACTCCGAAGCACATTTTTATGGGCTCTATTTTCCCAGGGGCAACACCCATATTGACAACCATACCATCGTTGATAATGTAAAACCTCATTGCCTGAGCAACGAATTGTATAAAGGTGTGATGGCTGATGAAGCAATGGCTGTTTTCAATGGAAAAATATTGGTTCAGAAGGATGCGCAAAAAACAAATGCCTATCAGTCGAACAAGAATATTCTTCTTTCCGAAGCCGCTAGTGTCAACACCAAACCCCAGCTCGAGATCTTTGCAGATGATGTAAAGTGCTCACATGGCTGCACCGTAGGGCAACTGGATGAAGAGGCGATGTTTTACCTGCGCTCCCGTGGCGTTCGTGAAGACAGCGCGCGATCGCTGCTGGTTCATGCATTTGCTTTGGACATCCTGGAAAAGATCAAGCCGGAAGCACTTCGAATGCATATCGATCAATTAATTTTTGGTTCCATCCAAGACATCTAAAATGGCCGCACCTCTTACCATAAAAAATACGCTCGATGTTGATGAAGTAAGAAAGGAATTTCCTGCACTCTCAAGGGAAGTGAAGGGACATCCATTGGTTTATTTCGACAATGCTGCTACCACTCAGAAACCACAGGTAGTGATTGATGCGCTGGTGAATTATTACAGCGAGTACAATGCGAACATTCACCGGGGCATTCACACCCTGGCGGAAGAAGCAACTGCTGCTTTTGAAGCAACGCGTGATACGGTGCGCCAATTTCTGAATGCACCATCCCGCGAAGAAATTATTATTACGGGCGGCACCACCGAAGGCATTAACCTTGTGGCGCAAACCTGGGGAAGAGCCAATGTGAAGGCAGGAGATGAGATCGTTGTTTCCGCCATGGAGCATCATTCCAATATTGTTCCCTGGTACTTGCTTTGTCTGGAAAAATCTGCAAAGCTTCGCACCATTCCTGTCAACAACGATGGGGAATTGATCTGGGAAGAATTTGAAAACCTGCTCAATGAAAAAACAAGGCTGGTTGCCATCTCTCATGCTTCCAATGCACTCGGCACCATCAATCCTGTAAAAAAAATTATTGCTACTGCACACCAAGCTGGTGCCCTGGTACTCGTGGACGGTGCTCAGTCTTCGGTTCACCTCGATATTGATGTGCAGGATCTCGACTGTGATTTCTTTTCTTTCTCTTCCCATAAAATGTATGGTCCTACCGGCATTGGAATATTGTATGGAAAGAAAAACATTCTGGAAGCCATGCCGGTGTATCAGGGTGGGGGAGAGATGATCAAGGAAGTATATTTCAACCGCATCACATGGAATGATCTTCCTTATAAATTTGAAGCAGGCACGCCCAATATTGCAGATGCGATCGCCTTCAAAGCGGCCATGGATTTTACAAAAGCATTGGGTCGTGACAGGATCAGGAAACATGAAAACGAATTGCTCGCTTATGCAACTTCCCAACTCCAGGGCATAGACGGACTCCGCATCATTGGAAGAGCAAAAGAAAAAGTGAGCCTCATTTCTTTTGTTATTGACGGCATTCACCCGCAGGACCTTGGCATTCTGCTCGACAATCGCGGTGTGGCGGTTCGAACGGGTCAACATTGCGCCCAGCCTCTGATGGATTTCTATTGCATTCCCGGTACCACCAGGGCATCATTTGCCTTGTACAACACGAAAGAAGAAATAGATGTGATGATGGCCGCTTTGCACAAAGCAATCAAAATGCTGAAATGAAAGAACAGAAAACCATAGAAGAAATTGAAAATGAGATCGTCGAGGAATTTTCTCTCTTCGATAGCTGGGACGATAAATACGAATACATCATTGACCTCGGAAAGAAACTACCCGTTCTGGAAAACGAATTTAAGAAAGATGAGAATCGCGTGAAGGGATGTCAGTCTACCGTTTGGCTGGTGGCCGACTATGAAGAAGGAAGGATTTATTATAAAGCCGACAGCGATGCAGTGATCGTGAAAGGTTTGATCAGCATGTTGATCCGTGTTCTTTCCGGGCAGCCTGCAGACCAGATCATTCAGGCAAGACTGGATTTTATCCGCGACATCGGCATGATGAGTCACCTGGCACAAACAAGATCGAATGGGCTTTTGGCCATGGTGAAACAGATGAAAAATTATGCGCTTGCTTACAAATTGAAAAATACAGGATGATGGAAACCGAAAATCTTAGGGACCAGGTGATCGCCTGTTTGCAAACGATCTATGATCCGGAGATCCCGGTGAACATTTATGAATTGGGTTTGATTTACCGGGTGGACATCATGCCCATAAATAATGTACAGATCGTGATGACACTAACCGCGCCCAGTTGTCCCGCAGCACAATCGCTTCCCATTGAAGTAGATCAGAAAGTGCGTTTGATCGAGGGAGTGAATGATGTTTATGTTTCGGTGACCTGGGATCCCCCCTGGGATAAAAGCATGATGTCGGAAGCAGCCCAGCTGGAATTGGGTTTCCTTTAAAAACGAATACTTGTTTTATGAAGATCACAGCTCAGGAAGAATATGGTTTGCGCATATTGATACGTATTGCAGGATGCCGGGACAAGGAAGGCATGAGCATTCCGCAGCTCAGTGACGCAGAAGGATTGAGCAGCCATTACGTAGCCAAGCTCACACGCGTTCTGCGCATGGAAGGTTTCATCAACAGCACTCCTGGAATAAGAGGTGGTTATGTGCTGGCTGGTCCTGCTGAAACCATCAGCATCAATAAAGTGATCAAGGCCCTCGGCGGATCGCTCTTTGACGCTGAATTTTGTGGAGTTCATGCCGGTGCTTTGAAACTTTGTACGCATTCGGTGGACTGTTCTTCACGATCTCTTTGGCAGATGATCCAGTTTATTATTGATGGTTTTCTCAATAAAATCACGCTTCACGACCTGGTGAATTCGGAAGAAGGTTCAGCGCGGATATTTGAACAACTTCTTTCCCGGGCTATAAAGACGCCTGAAGCACCGGTGGAGCAGGACATCTAAACAGTGATAGCGAAATAAATGCATTTGGCGGCGCTCTCCTCTTTCTTTTCCACTCTTTATCTTTCCCCATTTTGTCCCTTCCAAAACTCTGGAACGGTTTTTTAATAGTTACCAGCGAAGTGAACCACAAAGCTCACTCATAATTGTAACCACATAACCACTAAAATTTTTCGTCATGACAAAGACTGTGCAAGCCCAGGATCTCAAGAAGGTATTGATCATTGAAGACGAAGGCGACATGTGTTTATTGTTGAATATTTTGCTCAATGGCAAGGAAATGGAACTCGATCATGTACAGAATCTGAAAGCCGCTGAGGAGTATCTGAAAAATGAACAGCCTTCGGTAGTGCTCCTCGACAATAAGTTGCCCGATGGTTTCGGAATTGATTTTATCAGTTTTATCAAGAAAAATTATCCCTCCATCAAGATCATTATGATCTCGGGCTATGATGGTTCTGCCAAAGATGTAGCTCTGGAAAACGGCGCCGACCTGTTTTTGGAAAAACCCTTTACCAGGGATCAGCTCTATCATTCCATCAAAGGATTACTGAACTGATGTGGTGAATGGTGAATGGTCAATGGTGAATAGGGGTAGTGAATAGTCAATAGTGAATAGTGAATAAGGGGTCTGAATGGATTCATCTGAATACTTTGGTTATAGACCATCAGCCAATAGCCAATAGCCAACAGCTATCATTCAACCGTTTTCTCTTTCCTTTCTTTGCGCGTACAATAGCAAATTGATTTAAATTTGGTAAAGCTCTTTCACCTTTTATTGTAGCACTGTCAGGGTTGTCCTGCCCTGTGCAAGAACAAGAAGGAATGAAACCTATTGCCTTAATGAAAAGATCGACAGCCGGGATTGAGTGAACCCAGACCGGGTTGAAATAAAAGGTCAGTCAGCTTTCTTCATATTCTTTTAAACCTAAAATTGAGATGTATGAAAAAAGAAAACACCTTTTTTGGTCGTCTGTTCGGCGCCAGGAACAAACCGACAGCGGCGAGTAGTATCAAAACCGTAACCATCACCTCCTCCTCTCAGCCACATGTGTTGCAGCAAAGAATGAAGGAAGAGAAACTGACACACGGCGAAACCATCACCGCGCATCTGTCCCCGGTACGTCTCGAAAGTACCCGCGACAAAATGATCCTCTATTTTTGTCCGATGAAGTCCATCGAAGTATTGAACAAGATCCAGGATGGAGATGGAGGTAGCATTCCTGCTCTCGCCAAAGTAGAAGGTCTCACCGTTCCTTCCGGATTGAAAGAAGGGTATTACACACTTAAAAACGTTACGCTCACTTCCAACGGTACCATGCAGGTAAAAGCAACCGAAGAAACTGTATGGGAAGAAACCGAGTATGATCCTTTTTAGTTGAGTGACGCTAAAGATTGAATGAAGGCGCAAGGATTTACCGCCAGGACGCAAGGCCGCGAAGAAA
>JBJMLU010000220.1:0-9773 GCA_045805145.1 Flavisolibacter sp.
CAAGGAGATTGCCGCGCTACGCTCGCAATGACGCCTAAACTACGATGCTGACTACGGGTTTCAACCTTCCCTTATAATTGGAGGGTGTTACTTTATAATTTGAAGGTGTTCCTTACACAATAACTTAAAAGGTGTTACTTACGCAATAGCTCAAAAGGTGTTACTTACGCAAATACTTAATTAGTATGATCGAAACAGTAATGCATTTTCGATTTGGCGTCATTGCGAGCGAAGCGCGGCAATCTCCTTGCAAGCGAAGCGAGCACCAGGCCCAGGACCGCCTCCTAGTACACTCACAAGCAGTAAGGCGCTCCAAAACAATGAAACCCAGGATCATTCATTGACATCATCGCAAAACTCACAAGACCGTTCCAGCCCCACCGAACTTCCCGCCGTAGGTGGGATCCTTGAACTTTCCTTTCTACTTTTTCTTTCCAAGAGAAAAAGTAGAAAGGAAAAAAACCAACCGGTAAAGACTGACTGCCAACAAAAAAATGTCTTCAAAAAAACCAATCAGCAAGGAATGACTGAAGAAAACCTGAGGTTCGTTCGGAGGCCCCCGGCGGACCAGGGCCAGTAAAGACAGATTGTTATTAAGAATCTATCCGAAAAGAATCAAATCAGTAAGGAAGGACAGAATCTAAAAAACTTCTTCAAAATCACCAGTAAAAACTGGCTGCCGTTAAAAATTCATCTTCAAAAATTTCTAAGATGACCGAATGACTGCTTTGTAAAAACTATACATTCTAGATGGTTTCATAGAAAACCGTTTTCTCCTAATTCCCAATTCCTAATTCCCAATTTCCAATACCTTAATTCCCCAATACCCTAAGTTCACTTAATCTCCATAGGTACAGAAATACTCGCATTTTCCCAGGCGATGACCAGCGTAATTCCTTTGTCAGCTTTTAAAAAATTCATGCTGAGGGCTTCAATGGGATCAGTAAGATGTTGAACAGGAACATCAGTGCGCAGTATATCTTTTTTTGGATCATATACAAATGCGCCCCAGCTGTCTGTGTCTTTATTGAAGATGATGGTCCATTTAGCAGGAGTAGGAATGGCATACAGGGTGTAACGTCCCTTTGAAATTTTTTTTCCTCCAACAACTGCGTCTCTGAAAAATTCAATCTCGGTTGATTCATTCGCGCCCAGTCTCCATACCTTATTATATTCAATGAGGTCACCAAAGATCACACGGTTGTCTCTTTGGGGCCTGCTGTAGATGATGCGAACCTGGGGAGCCTGTGTGGCCTTGTTCTGACTTTTGAGCAAAGGATAGTCGGTTGGATAATAGGCCATATCCATCGGCGATTTATCGAGCGGAGGAAGTTTGGACGCAAGGCTGGTGTTGGTGTTGAGAGAAGCCTGGGTCTGTGCACCGGCAACAAAAGCAGCAGTGGCACATAGAAGGGAGAAGAATAGTTTTTTCATAACCGGAGATTGTGATGCAAATGTAAAAATGAATTCCTTTTTCCCGCAGCGATTTAACTGCTCAAAAGGTCGAAGCGCTGTTTTGCAAATTGTTTAACATCTTCAATGAAATCTTTATAGCATTCGTTCAACTCAGAATAATGGTCCAGGAACAATTGGTAAGCTGTGCTGCTGTCTGTTAGATAAGCGGACCTTCTTACCAGTCCACCGAGACTTTTCCGGATGCCTTCTTTGTGACGGTAATGATACAGCCAGTCTTCTATTCTCATATAACTAAATACCTGCAAAAAATTATTGGGCAGAGCAGAAGCCTGCTCTTCAAGCTGATGATACACCCGTGCAGTGAATTTTTTTAGTGAACTGTCGTCAAAGATGAAAGGATCGTTGGCCAGGAAATGATCGTAGAGCACATCCATCACGGCACCGCTGTATAATCTGTAAGAAGGCCGGAAGAATTCTCTTGCTTTTCGCGTGGCAGGATGCGTGTCGGTGTAATCGTCGATGGCCCGGTGAAGAGAAATGCCTTCCTGTATTTTACCGCTGAACGAAAATTTCTTTGCTCCTTTTACAAAATCGGAGATCATATTACCCACGAGGATTTCGGGATCATCAAACGACAGATACGCGTGCGCGAGGAAATTCATTCAGGCAAATCTACAGTTCATACAGCGTTAACATTTCATCAGCTAGTGTTAAGAGGTTTAACAGTGTCATCCAGTCGTCACAATTAGCTTGTAATGGGCTGTAACCAATTCTACATTTGCTACGTCACATTGATGAAACGAACAAAATTTAAAAAAACATAAAAAAAATTGTTATGAAACGTTTAGTATTGATCCTCGCACTTGCTTCAAGCCTGATAGGCATGAGCAGCTTTAAAAATGCAGATGACAGCGTAGCACCGGAAGCTGCACGCAAATCATTCCAAAAATCTTTCAAGACCGCTACAGAAGTAAACTGGTCAGCAAGTTCCACTTATTACAAAGCTTTCTTCTCCCTGAACGGACAATATGTTTCTGCTTATTATAATGCAGAAGGAGATATGATAGCCCTGACCAGGAATATTTCTTCCCTGCAACTGCCAATCACTTTGCAGGCCGGTTTGAAAAAACACTACGATGGTTACTGGATCAGCGATTTGATGGAAGTAGCCAAAGAATCAGGCACATCTTACTATATCACGCTTGAAAATGCTGATACCAGGCTGGTACTGAAATCGAACGGTACAGATTGGAGTAATTTCAAGAAGCAGCGTAAATCTTAGTTAGTTTTAGTGTGTGTAATCAATCCCGCTTCGGTGCAAACCGAGCGGGATTTGTTTTTTTATCTACTATTTTTGCCCCTCAAATTTTTGTATGAATAAAGGTCCGGTTTCAAAATTCATCGAGCATCACTATCGTCATTTTAATGCAGCTGCTTTGGTAGATGCGGCACGTGGTTATGAAAAGCACCTGGTGGAAGGGGGAAAAATGATGGTCACACTTGCTGGTGCCATGAGTACAGCTGAAATAGGCGTGTCGTTGGCAGAGATGATCCGTCAGGATAAAGTGCAGATCATTTCCTGTACCGGTGCCAACCTGGAAGAAGACATCATGAATCTTGTTGCACACAATCATTATGAACGTCTTCCCAACTGGCGCGACCTGACTCCGGAAATGGAATGGGCACTTTTGGAAAGAGGTCTGAACCGGGTCACCGATACCTGCATTCCCGAAGAAGAAGCCTTCCGCAGAATTCAACGTCATATTCACAAGATCTGGAAGGAAGCGAATCAAAAAGGCGAACGATATTTTCCGCACGAATACATGTATCAACTGCTTTTGAGTGGAGTAATGAAGGCCGACTATCAGATCGATCCCAAAGACAGTTGGATGATTGCTGCAGCGGAAAAAAATTTGCCGATCGTTGTGGGTGGATGGGAAGACAGCACTATGGGAAACATCTTTGCTTCGTATGTTTATAAAGGAGAGATCAATGCAAGTACCATGAAGAGCGGAATTGAGTACATGGTGTGGCTGGCCAATTATTATAAGCATAACTCCGCCGGTAAGGGAATTGGCTTCTTTCAAATTGGCGGAGGCATCGCGGGAGATTTTCCGATTTGCGTGGTACCCATGATGTATCAGGATCTGGAGATGCATGAAATCCCCTTCTGGAGCTATTTCTGTCAGATCTCGGATTCCACTACTTCTTATGGTTCTTATTCAGGTGCTCATCCCAATGAAAAGATCACCTGGGGAAAGCTCGATATTCATACACCTAAATACATCATTGAAAGCGATGCTACCATAGTGGCGCCATTGGTCTTTGCCTGGGTGCTTGGGTGGTAAATTTTTAACAGCAGAAAGGGTTTCACGCAAAGACGCAAAGATTTCAAAGACGCAAAGAATATTTTAGCTTTGCTATACTACAAAGATTTTTATTGGTTTTTATACCAGGAAAACTTCAATATCCTTCACTTCTTCGAAGAGAATAAAACTCAATAGCAGCAAAGAATAACTGAATTAAATATTAAGTATTCTTTGCGTCTTTGAAATCTTTGCGTCTTGGCGTGAAACCCTCTCTCTGCGGTTAGGGATTAGAAGGCCGGTTGAAAACATTGTTGTCTAAAGGAATATCACGTTTGAGTTGATCATTGCGATTGGCCATTTCCCAGGCTGTATAAAAAACCAGCTGGGCTCTTTTTGCCAGCAGTGTATAATTAATTTTATCAGGTGTGTCGGTAGGACGATGGTAGTCTGCACCCAGCATGCCATCATAATAAAAAATGATGGGCACTCCTTTTTTGGCAAAATTATAATGGTCGCTGCGGTAGTAAATACGGTTGCGGTCGTTGGGATCATTGAACTTGTAATCGAGTTCCATCTTCGTGTATTTGTTGTTCACCGTTTCGCTGATCGGACGAAGATCCGAGCTCAGTTTATCATCACCAACTACATAAACATAATTAGACGAATCACCTTTCTTCCTGCTGGAATCCGTTCTTCCAATCATGTCGATATTGAGATCGGCTGTGGTTTGAGCGAGCGGAAAAACAGGATGTGATGAATAATAATCAGAACCCCAGAGTCCTTTTTCTTCACCACTCACCGTCATGAATACCATGGTTCTCCTTGGACCATGGCCTGCGGCTTTGGCTTTGGCAAAGGCCTCTGCTATTTCCAGTACGCTTACTGTTCCCGAACCATCATCATCTGCACCATAATAAATTACAGAATCGCCACGCTTACCCAAATGATCATAGTGTGCTGTTACAAACATGTATTGGTCTTTCAGGTCGGTACCGGGCAACACGGCGATCACATTGCTGCTTTGTGTAGTGATGGTTGTCTTTTGAACATCCAGCGTAATATTGGCTGTATAAATTTTAATGGCAGTTGGATTTGCTTTGGCATTATCGAAATCATTTCCTGCAATCGCGCGCGCAACATTCTCTGATATCGTGAATTGCTGCGGCAAAATATTTCTGCGGAAACTGGTGAGGATCTGGTTGCCTTTTCTTGCTGCCGGAGTGGTGCGCGGATAAGAATTGGCTACAGAAAGAATGGCCGCAACGCCTTTGCTGTACAGCGTTCCAAGCACACCACCCATTTGTCCCCGTCCCTGCGGCAAGGATCCAATCAGCATCACTACCTTTCCTGAGAGATTGGTATTCTTCAATGAGTCTGCTGCATTCGCGCCAACGAACACCACTTCACTGAATTTCATTGTGGCATTGATATTTGCCGAAGAAGCATTGAAGTCGCGGTCCATTTGAAAACGCGCACCATTCACTTCCAGTCCGGCATCCACCAGAGAATCCTGGTACACATCATAATAGAGCTGATAGCTGCCGTTGTTGCCTGGCTGCAATCCCATGGAACGGAACTGTCCCTCGATATAGGCTGCTGCTTTTCTTTGTCCTTCGGTAGCGGTTTCGCGTCCTTCCATTTCAGGACCTGCTACGATATACAAACGGATGCGCAGGTCTTGTGGGGTAATTGTTTTCGCGAATGCATCTGGTTTTGCTTTTTTTTGTGCAAAACCGTTGAGGGTACTTAACAGAAGTACCGGGATCAGGATTTTCTTCATGTTCATGATTTAGATATTAGGTGCAGGCAATTTTTTGAACACGACGTTCGTGTCTTCCTGCTTCATAAGGAGTGTATAAAAAAACATTGACGATCTCCGTTGCCTGCGGCATGGCGATGAAACGCGCAGGCAAACAGATAATATTTGCATTGTTGTGTTGTCTTGCAAGACGCGCCAGGTCAGTCTGCCAGCAGATGGCCGCTCTGATATCCTGGTGTTTGTTGGCTGTGATGGCTACACCATTGGCGCTTCCGCAAATCAGGATGCCACAAGCCGCTTCACCTCTTTCAACAGCTTCTGAAACAGGATGGGCAAAATCGGGATAGTCCACAGAGTCTGCGTTGTTGGTACCGAAATCAGTTACTTTAATTCCTTTGTTTTCCAGCAGATCAACAATGGCTGTCTTGTATTCATAACCTGCATGGTCGGCGCCGATGGCAATGGGCCTGGAAAGATCAAAACTCGTATCCATGTGCACGTTTTTGCAAATGTAAATGAAATTAAAGCTGTTGGCTATTGGCTATTGGCTTTTGGTAGATTGCGGTCTCAGGCAACAGTCGTTTTCTCTTCTGATGATTATCAGGCTGTCCAAATATTAGTCGTCCTGAACCCTAAACCATAAACACCTAGCTCCACTCTTCCTCTTCCTTTGCCTTTTGCCTGTCTACTTTTTGTGCCAGCAAAATACTGATCTGGTAAAGGATCAGCAGGGGAAGAGCCACCGCCAGCTGGCTCACCACATCGGGTCCCGGTGTAATAACACCCGCTACGATGAAGATGATCACCACGGCATACTTCCAAACCTTGCGCAGGTATTTCGCGGATACAATGCCGATCTTGGCCAGGAAATAAATAACCAGGGGCAACTGGAAAGCCAGTCCGCTTCCCAATACCAGTGGCATCATCATATCGATATAGCTGTTGATGGTCCAGATATTTTGTACGATCTCATCGAGCTGGAAATGATAAAAGAAATTGAGTGCGTAAGGCGCCACCACAAAATATCCAAACAACACGCCGGTGAAAAACAGAAACGAAACCCAGAAGATGACGCCACGGGTGCGAACTAATTCTTTTTTTGTCAGGGCTGGTTTGATAAATTTCCAAAACTGGTAAAATACAAAGGGAAAGGCCAGTATCAGTCCGCTCACCAGGATCACAGTAAACCACATGCTGAATTGTCCGGCAACGCTGGTGCTCTGGAGTTTCAACGAAATCCCGCTCATACAAAGGGCCTTTTCCAGATTCAGCGCTCTTCCAATGCGACAGATCACGCTATAGGTTGGAAAATCGCCATGTGTGGGGCCCAGAAGGATACTCTTGATGATAAATTTATTGTAGACGCCGGCCAGTATGGCACCAATGGCTATGGCCACTACGCTTTTGAATATATGTGCCCTGAGCACTTCGAGGTGGTCAATGAAGGACATCTCGGCCCTTTCGTCGTCTTTATTTCTGCGGAAAAAGGATAAAGCCATTGGTCTAAAATGCGGCAAAGATAAGTGAGAGGCGGGGGAAAGTTAGGAGTTCGGAGTTCGGAGTTCGGAGTTCATAGTTAATAGTTCAAAGTTCAAAGTTCAAAGTTCGGAGTTCAAAGTTCGGAGTTCAAAGTTCGGAGTTCAGAGTTCAGAGTCCATAGTTAATAGTTCAGAGTTCAAAGTTCATAGTTCGTAGACTGGAGTTCGGAGTTCGGATTTTTCTCACATCTCACATCTCTCATCTCTCATCTTTGTTTGAGCACTTTGAGTTTGACCATTTCAATACGGGTGTCGCTGACATTGAGGATGTCGAATTCATAGTCTTCTATGATGATCCGTTCTTTTTGCTGTGGAATGGTTTCGTGGTGATTGATGATGTACCCAGAAAGTGTTTCCGATTCATTGCCGGGGAACTGGAGATCATATTTTTTGGTCAGATAGTCCAGCTCCACACGGCCCGAGAAAATATATTCATCTTCAGACAAACGCTTTTCAACAAATTCTTCGCTGTCGTATTCGTCGTGGATCTCACCAAAGATCTCTTCCAGAACGTCTTCCATCGTGACGATGCCGGCTGTTCCTCCAAATTCATCTACCACCCAGGCAATGCTTTTTCTATCCCTGGTAAAACGGCCGATCAAATCGGTAGCACTCATGCTTTCCGGAACGGCAGGAATGGGAAGAAGAATGGACTTGATATCCTCCGGTTTTTTAAACAGGTCGAGCTGGTGCACATAACCCAGGATGGTGTCGATATTATTTTCATACACAATCAGCTTACTGAGTTTTGTTTCTATAAATTTTTCCCTGAGCTGTTCTATCGTACACTTGATGTCCACGCCAATAATCTCTTTTCTGGGAACCAGACACTGTCGAACCTTTGTATTGTGCAGGTTAAGTGCATTATCAAAAAGATCTGTGTCCAGTTCCTGTGTTTCATCTTCGCCATCTGTGTGGTGCTGAAACATTTCCAAAGTACCGCCGGCAAGTGCCTCTCTTGTTTCATGCATGCGTACATTGAATACATATTTCAAAATCCAGTCAGACAGATTGATGAAGAGGTTACCAAGAGGAAGGAATATCTGGTATAAAATATTGATCAGCCAAACAAATTTGGTCAGAATGAAATTGCTCTTGGCCCTGAAGATGGCGCGTGGAATGAATTCGGCAAAGATCAGGACCACAAATGTAGCGAGGATGATGTCGAGCAGCAGCCGCGCAATATCGTTTCTCAGTCCAATCCAATTCCACAAAGGCGTAGTGACCACGCTGAAGAGCAGAACAAAACAGACCAGGAAAAGAGTGAAGCCAATGAGTGTGGTGCTGAGGAAGAGTTGCGGCGTTTCAATAAAGCGGGAAAGAAGAATGGCACTTTGCTTTCCCTGTTTTTTTTTTAATTCAATGCCGAACCGGTTGGCGCTGTAAAAAGCCATTTCCACGCCCGCGAAAAAACCCATCATCAGGATCGTAACAAAAAACCAGACAAGCGTAGTTACTGCGATCATTGAGGTAAAGATATAGAGAAGTGAATAATCAATGGTGAATGGTGAATAGTGAATGGTGAATAGTGAATGGTGAATAGTGAATAGGGTTTCCCGGATTAGCTCACAGGCGCTTGGATACGGAAGCCGAATTAGGTTTTTACAGTGGTAGCTAATGAAGATATCCTGGATATATGGAATTTTAAGGTTTGGTTAGCGCCCTCTTCGGGTTCTTTATAACCCTATACTACCCAGTTCTAAATATCTCTCACCCAACTATCAACCACCAACTATCAACTTCTCTCCATTCACCATTCACCATTGACCATTCACCATTCACCAATGAATTCTGAAACAATTTTTTCCGCTTCGGCGCAGGCGCGGGGCAGGTTGTCGTTGATGATGATGTGGTTGAAAGAATGTTTGAAGGAAAGTTCATAGCTGGCCTTGCTCACTCGTGCACTAATGGATTCTTCAGTTTCTGTTCCTCTCGACTGGAGCCTTCGTTTGAGTTCGTCCACACCCGGTGCTTCAATGAATAGAGAAAGGGTGGTTTCAGGAAATTGCTGTTGCACATGGATAGCACCCTTCACATCAATATCAAGTACAGGGATCTTTCCCTGCGACCAGATTCGTTGTAGTTCCGATTTCAGCGTACCATAATATTTTCCTTCGTACACCATTTCCCATTCTACAAATTCTTCGTGCTGGATCTTGTTGGCGAATTCTTCCTGGCTGACAAAATAATAATCCACGCCATTCCTTTCATTTCCCCTGGCCTTGCGTGTAGCGGCTGAAATGGAAAAGGCCAGACGGCTGGAAAATGTCTGAAGCAAATACCGGGTTATGCTGGTTTTTCCTGCGCCGGAAGGAGCAGTAATGATGATGATCTTTTGCTGGGTATTCACAGTCATAAGGAAGACGCTAAGGTAAGGTTTTACGGTATTGAGGTATTATGGTATTGGGGTATTACGGTATTGGGTATTGAGGTGGAATTGGGAATTGGGAAGACAACAGATTTCTATGAAATCATCAATCACGGTAATCCTTTTAATCAATCCCCGCCCGAACGTACCGTTCGGTACGGGCAGGCGTGAAATCTTTCCTTAATCCATGACATCCGTGATTATGAAATCATCAGTCCGTAAACCTGACAAACTATTAGCGAACTTCGAACTGAGAAAACATCTGGGAAATCCTTTTATCTGCGTTATCTGCGATAAGTTTTGTTAATTCTGGTTTTCTATTGAACAAGAAACCGTGTGATCATTAACTTTAATAAGTGCAGCACGTAGAATTTTTTCATAGA
>JBJMLU010000221.1:0-31885 GCA_045805145.1 Flavisolibacter sp.
CACCATCGTTGTAATAACAAACGGCTCGCGCTTTTCCATTTGGATAATATTGTTTCCATATGCCATTTTTATGTTTTACTTCATAGACTATTTTAGATTCTTTTGAATGATCAGCAAGATGAGGCATCAGTGTGCCTGAATTGTTTTTTTTGCCTTTGCAGGAACCAACTAGAAAAATACCAAAAACACAAATGTTCATTAGAATGCATAAGGCGCATTTGTTGTCCACTTTTCTGTTCATTGGTTTTACTTGATGTCGAATCCTTTTTAGGGGAAACTTTATAATTTGGTTCAAAATGAACTGTTTTAGTTTGTGTTCAAAAAAATGGATCATGCTGAAACTCTTTCTATTTACAATTTCATTATTTTATTGAATTATCTTGGCTCTTCTCAGCTTGTGAAAGTATTCCAATCTGACACATTAAAAAAGAGCTGGTAGCCACGATGCCAATTGCAGAGAAAAAAGGAGCAGATAAAGGACAACAGCAATTTAGAAGTTTCAATTCTTTTGCAGATAAAAATTATGGCAAAGGTAAATTAAAAGCATTATTTGAAAACAAACATATTACGGATAAGGATATTAAAGAAAGAATTGACCAAGGTGGAAGCAATATCACAAACAAAAGGAAGCGGATACTAAAGTTGCGGAATCTAAAAAAGAAAAAACAAGTGTAGGATGAAACTAATAAATGCATATCTTTTGATCATCGTTGTAATTTGTTTTACATCCTGCTTTGAAAGTAGTGAGATATATTTTGATGTTAAGACTCAGTCAATAATATCTTGTAACCTAAAGGGCATAAAACAGGTTTATATTACAAACGATTCCACAGCAGATAATTTTCGTAAAATGTTTTGCGATTCATCAATTGATTTACCCAGCCAGGTAAACTTAAACAAAATTGAAAGCGGTTACTGCGTATTTAAGGGTTGGAATAATACACAAATTGCTACAACTGAACTCCGACTTGATCCATTATCACATTATACAATCGAAAGAGTACAAGGTGATGCTAGCGCTTATAAAATAAAGGTGACTACCGATGTGAAAGGAAAGATAATTCAGGCTTCAAAAGAAAATTGCAAATAGTAGAATCTCTTTTAGGTATTCCGTGCTTCTTTGTGCGGTTACATTGATTAGGCTATACTTTCTTTCAGTTTGACTTTCACCAGTAGGCGCGCCATATAACTTTATTAATGTTGCATAGCCAAGCTTAATTTGATTTATAGTTGCATGCTTTAACGTCTAGCCACAATTTTATAAACACGCTGTTGTGTGCTGTTATTTATCTGCAATACCATGTTGTTCTAGATAATCTGCAAAGCCATTGTAACTTTTGTAAACAGATAGATAAGATTTGTATGAGTTATAATATAGCTTACAATTCTTTATCAGTTCTTGCCGGTCAACGTTAAGCTTCTTACATACATCTTCATAGTCTGATAGGTCATTCAAAAGTTCGTCACACTGTTCAATAGTCGCTCCGTCTGCGCTATAAAGAATACCGGTAGGAAGTTCATGTAAAGTGTAGTCAAAATAGTTTTCTTGGAGCCGTTCGTAGATGCCAAGTAAATCTTTGTCTAAAGGTGATAGTTGCAACCCTTTAGTTAAAAGTGCCCAGGTAGTGTATTTATTGTCACTAGTGAGATTTTGAAAATTACCGTAGTAGTCAAATAAGGTGATAAGTTGCTTGATTGCCTGAATGTCATCGCCTTCTATTCCCTTTACCAAAACAGGATAGATTACATATAAAAAGAAAGGGTGTCTGATTGTAGTCTTCGCATATAAAAGAGTATTTACAATATTCAATGTCTCAGGTAAGGTTAACTCAAATCGGCTGATTGTTATAGCATTGATTAGGTCATTAAGTTTTTTGGTCTTGTCACTACGAACGTAGGTCTTCGTTTCAATGTCAATATACGTTTGAAGTAAAGTTTCTTTGTCCATTTTGGGTGTCAATATAATAGCACATAACGTTCAGGGCTTGCCGAACCGGCAGTCCGTATTCCGTCTGCTTTGGTAAGCTATTCAAAAGCTCTATAAAGAACAAATGCGGAATAATTATTCGTCAGCTGTATAGCAGCAAACTATTGTTAGTGGCAGCCCTTGTCCGTCAGCATCAGGTATTGTCGATCGAATAACGCCTGTAACTCCCGCCAGTAGTCTCTTTAGTGTCAAGGTCAATTGAAAATGGTATCCATTCATTAATGCTGTCCATAGGGTCGTATGAAAGACCTGAAAGAATGTTGTCTTGAACCTTTACATCTTTGATGCCATCCCAGGATATTCTTTCTGACTGCCAAACAGTCCCATTGTCTTCTAGTAGTCGCATGTAAATATCGTCAACAAGAACAATTCTATTGCCTGCTGTTTTTATTGCGTCCTTTATGTCAACCCCAAATGTGGCGATGGGCAATTCTTGGTCAGGTGTCATAATGTAGCCCTGTCCTTTGGCAATAACAACTATGCGATTTATGTCTGGATAGTCTACGGCCAAACTAAAGGCAGTCCAACCTGGTTTGAAGTTCGCCACCCACTCACTTCCATCAGACTTGTAAAAGCGAACAACAAAACCTTCTGAATAAAATGGTTTTCCGTCTTCGGAAACTGGAATATACATCGGTCCGTAAGGTGGAAGACCGTCTAAAATTTCATATCGTCTTTGTACTTCCATGAGGCATTCAATAGGGTTACTACTAGCGTTTTTGAAGCTATGTCATTGAAAAACGTCAGGCTCAAATATAGTTATATCGTTCAACAGAAATAATGCCGCTGACTGGCTTCCGTCAACCACTATTTTGGCAAGCAAATGTTATGCGTTCGCCTTGTCGTGCTTTTCTTCAGTGGCCCTGGTCACTTAGGTAAAGCGTATATGGTTCAAAAGCATGTTTGTCGTCCATACCATCAAGCAAACCCATAACAGCATAGGAAATACAGTCAATCCAGACTGATAATTTTTTGATTTGGTCGTCGCTTAAAAGATTGTTTCGTCTCAACATTCCTTCTGCCTCAAGTCCCCAAGCTTTGCTAAAATAGCAAATGCCCCAAAACGAAGAAATGATTTGTCTGTCTATTTTATCGTCTCTAAAATGTTGTTTCAGGATTTTTAAAATCGTCATCAACTCATGAAAATTGTCTTCATAAAGTTGTCCATCAAATGGCCTAAGCATTCCTAAAAAACCTTTCTCGGTTTTGGGATGTTGCAAGTCGTCATGATTATAACTATGATGGCGCAAAAGTTCTACTGCTTCAACTTCTGTCATGTTTTAAGCAATTAAAATTTGGGGTTTAGTCGTTATAAATAAACTGTCTGCCTGTGGTGACGCATAAAGTGAAGGGCTTGGCGTTCGCTGGGATAGTTTATAATGTCCAGCCGATAACTGAAGCCGAATAGAGCACTAAAAGTAGAAAAATTATGGTGAAGCATATAGCATTTCGTCTGATTGGACTAAGGGTGATAAATATGTGCTGAGGGACGTTTATCCGTCGTGCCCCACTGACGCCAAGCCGCTGCTGCCTGCATATCCTTTTTGCTTAATCGCTTTCGAAAAAGTTTTCCCAATACCAAATCTCTGATTCTGGATTTTGTTGCTCAATTCTTCTCAAGGCCTCTTGTCTTTCCTTGTCAGTAAGTGGATTTTTTTTCATGTCAACCGGATTAGTTCTTTCCTTAGAAACATTGCCAAGAATAGAGATAATGTTTTTGAAAGCGTCCAGACTATCCGCAATTACGAACGGTTCCCAACTACCTTCACCATGTGCAGCACTTAATATTGTCAACTTAGTTGAACTTACGTCAACAATGATTGGGTCGCCAAGTTGGTCGGCTCCTATTACTAGCCATTCTTCATGCCAGTCTCCATCCTGTCCTGTAACAAGAGAATTGCCATATTGGTCAATGCTGTAGCCAATCTGCTCTTCGTCCAAACTGTCTGCCTGAATAAAATTGATTTCGTTGCAACCAAGAGAAAGATTAGTCGTGTCTGAAAGGAAACTTCTGATTTTATCAAGAATGGTCATTAAATATCTTGCTTAAATAAATTTGTGTCTGATAAGGTTGCATGCAACGGAAAGGGCTCGCCGAAGGCCGGAAAAATGGAATTTCGTCTGCCTACACCTTTGCCGAAGTGAATAAAGATATAAAGTTTAGCCTATGTTCGTCAGCCTTGCTTTTGCCAAACCGTTGTTGCCTACGCGTTGTCTTTTTAGAACCCTTTTATTTCCGTTTGTTGCAACTGTTGCCATTTTCCTTTGTCAATAAACATATTTATAGCGGTCCAGGTTTGGCCACTTACCTTTCGCGTTGCTCTTTTGGATGGATTGATACAGAGACCTACTTTCTCGTAGCATTTGATGGCACCTGTGTTCCAGTCAAAAACATTGAGCTCCACCTTTGTTTGCGCTAAGACATCAAAGGCATATGCGAGTAATTGGCTAACGATTCCCTTTCCTACACCTTTCCCTCTTAACCTTTTGTTACCTATCAGTATGCTACCCAAATAGGCGCTTTTCTCACTCAAATAAATTTCTGCTTGTCCAATTGGAAGCGCTGTGCCGACGTCTACCACTTTAAAAGCAAACCTTTTGTTGTCACTTAGAGATTTTTCCAGTTGTTCTTTAGTCAAAGGAAAAGTAAAAGCCGGTCCTGCAAACTGCATAAGAGCTTCTGCACTGTCAACCCAAGAAATTAAAGTGTCGTAACAGCTCTGATCACACTTTTCTAACCGAATCATTTTGAGTGGTTGTTTTACCGGAAGGCAACGTCCGACTGCTTGCCGAAGTAGCGACAATAGCGGACGGTCCGCCCAAATATAGTTATATGGTTAAATAAAACTGCCATAGCTAAATGGCTACCGTGAGCCGCTATTTTAGCAAGCAAATGTTGTGCGATAGTTTTATTGTCTTGCTTTAAGCCATTGCAGTTGCTTGTCTGTGTCCGGCACTTTAAGTCCTCTGATTTTGCTGATATGGTCAATGATGTTTTCTGCCTTCAGTCCTGCACGTAAGAGAACAGAAGCTGCAATGATTGAAGAACGTCCAATGCCCATTCTACAGTGAATAACTACGGACGAACCACCTTGCAGTTTATTCATCAAGAAGTCGACGAGCCGATCAGTCTTGTCGTTTGTCCTTGGTATGTCTCGGTCAACAATTGGAAAATTTATAAAATCAATACCGCTGCTTTTACAAATCGTTTCTTGGTGTTGCAGTCCAAGTTCATTGATTTCTTCTTTCTCAAGAAGTGAAACCAACAGTGTCACGTTTTGCTTTTTTAAGTTACCAATTTCATCTGCGAGCCATTCGCCGCCTCTCGGTCGCTCCATAATGCCAAGACTTGCAGCATTATCAAACTTGTGTATCCAATAAATTTTTGAAAATATATAAAAGTGTGAAGCGAGAACCCGAATGGCCGAAACGTTTTAAGGACCTATAAAAATGAAGAATAACGTTAAAGTATTTATGAAGTTGTGGTATTTAAAAAACTTCAGTTTCAATTAATTCCAAAAGCAAAATATTGATTTGAAGTTCAGTCCTTAACGTCAAGCCACAATCTTATAAGCACACTGTTGCTTGCAGTTTTTGTCCAGCCGCAAATGAGTCACTTTCTTTTTATCATCCACTCACCCCAATAAGAAGTATCCTCAATTTTCCAGACACCTTATGAAGTAGTGGTATGAATGTTCCTTCAGTCGCCTGATGTTCCAAAGTTTAATAAAGTTATATTGTTGAGCATTTGCAGTCAAGCCGCTTTTTCATAAACACCATGTTAGTGCCAGTTTCTTTCCAGTAAATACTGTCTGATAAAATCAGCCTGTTCTTTCAACTGACCATTTGAGCTTCTTTCTGCAAGGTCCAATAATGATTTTGCTTTGTCGTCATACGGAATTTGCTCAGTCCAAAGTAACTCGTCTAAAACACCAATCCCCCAATGAATAACATTCTCGTCCTGTAGAAATTCTTCAACCCAGTCAAACGCAATTGGGTTTGCAAGATGCTTGATTAACCAAACCGCTTGGCCAGCTCTTTCACCGTCTGATGTTTTGTAAACGTGGTAAGCATATTTTGCTGCCTTTGTTGAATGCAAATACCTTAGGCAATTCATGGCGAGTTCTCGTCCACCCTTAAAGGAAATAATATGCTCAACTGTGCTTTCAATCCATTCATCACCAAAAATTTCGTCAAATGCTTGTTGGGCGAAACTGTCTCCACCACTCTCAGAACCATCGTCACGGAAGGAACCTATTTGTTTTGCAAGCCGTGTCCAGTCTGTCGTCATTGTTTATTGTAATGTCAATCGTCAATTTTAATTGTAGAAGGCTCCATCTGAAAAAGCCACTAACGTGAAGGGCTTGCCGATGTACCGGAAGTCCGTGACTCGTCTGCCTGGCAAGTTATTCAAATGTTGATTAAAGAACAAATGCTGAATATTCATTCCTCAGTCGGCATATTGGCAAACTTTTGTTACATACCGCCGTCATTATTGAGGCGCTTATTCATTTAAACGGTTTGTGTTTTCTTCTTCAAACGAGAATGTTATGGGCCCTGCGCAGAACCGCGCTTGTATATCTTAAAATAAAAGCCGAAAACTATCGCACAGAACACATAGGATAGCACCAACAAAAAGCCGTCTCTATTGGTAGGTTGAAGCATTACATCGCTCACTTGAAACTATTCTCCAGCAGAATCAACCTCATTCAATATTAGTTTGTAAAACAACGCCTCAATTTCATTTTCCAGATACATTGAAGTTTGTATCTTGATTATATCAGTTTTATTAGCTCTGTTCCAGTAAAAAATATAATGGGTCGTTGCCGTTTTATCTTTTAGTAAACGAAATTTATGCAAGAACACATGCTTTGGTGATTGATCCCAGGCACTTGCTGCCACCTCTTCATATACAGCACCATCCTGCTTAAATTGATTGCCAACAAACTTACTCAGTAGGCTTTCAGTTTGCTCATTGATAAGCGAATTATTCAATTTCACATTTAAACAAAAAATTTGCTTTGGCATTTGATCGGCAACAAGCACATAATCGGTATTGTTTTGTGAAAGCAGGTCTTTGTATAATGAATAGGCCCATGGCGCCACAGTTTTTGGATCGACCGATTTTGCAAAATGAAAATGCTGGGGGATCAATAAGCCAGTGGACGGATCTTTTGTCAGGTTTTCAAAATCATTCTTAACCTCCCTAATATTTTCAGGCTGCCTGAAATGGAAAGAGTTGACGATTTGTTCTGCTTCCTTGCTCATATCTTTATCCTTTACCGTTGAGAAGCTAATGTTATAACTGTATCCATTTACAATAGTGTTATAGACAGTTACAGATTGTCCGTTTACATCAAGATTAAGAAGGAACCACTCACCATTAGGTAAGCTTTGGAGTTTCGATGATTGCACATCTTTTCTTTTTTTATTGAAAGCCGCAGCCATTTCTGCTGTCCAACCTTCTAATCCGTTTGTTTCTGCCTTCCGGGTATTTGTTGGAAAAACGACCAAAGTCAAAAACTGGTTCTCATCGTTATTTCTAATAGCTTCAAAAACAGAAATGTTTTTGTTTGCTTCCAGCACCGGTACCTCCTTCCAATTTTGAGGATACTCGAACTGAATTCCAAATTGTTGATTATCATAAACGGTTGCTGAGACGTGAAAATTAAAAGCAAGAAGGATGATAGATAAAATAGTTTTATTCATTGAATCGTTATTGATTAGTTTTAATATTCTAACGTTATCGGAGCTTGGAATTTACGAGCAGCCGGCTACTTGCCAAACGCCTCGATAAATTCAGCAATCTTTTTACTTTCAACACCATACCGCATAAACGTACTTTGAACAATGGTCATAAAAACAGCTCCAGAAATTCCTTTCCCTCCTCAATATAGCCGTTTGCAAATAATAAATGAGATCAGCAGACACAACAATTTCAACAATCATTAATTTTTGATCTGCCGGAGTCCCCATCGCCGGAATTTACCTTCGCCTGTCGTACTGTATCTCATTAAAAGTTTTGTAGGAGATTATCTTCTGGACATGAGGAATTTGATGACAGGTATCTATTGTATCCAGATTGTAGATATTAGAAAACGAACATATGTGCGAAGGATGGTAGTTCGTCAATAAACATTTCACGATGGCTTTGACTGGAATTGGATTTTCTTTTCTTAATATCTAATTGTTTCTGTCATTACCTCCAATAATAAGTAAAAACCATTAGTATTTTTTAAAAAATGGCTTCTGGTCGAAAATTGTTACTTGCCTGATGAAATGTATTTATATTGGCTCCGCAATTCTTAATGCGCTTAGGAAATTTTAATGTTGGACTTCCTTTATTGCCGTGCAAGCGCTTTTTTCAATAGAAATATTAAACCTCATTTAATACTGGTTCATAAACCAGAAGCACTCTACTGTATAACTGCTGATACTATGAAAAAACACCTTTTCAGAATTGTCATGTTGCTGAATCTATTGACCCTTGCAACAGTGTCCTTTTCACAAATAAATAATCAAGACTCTTTGGCATTAGTTGATTTGTACAACGGTACAGGGGGACCTGCTTGGATCAATAATACCAACTGGCTCACTGCAGCTCCTGTTTCTAACTGGTTTGGCGTAACGGTGGAAAATCAGAGGGTGACATCAGTGATGCTAACTTATAATAATTTAAAAGGCAACCTGTCTTCTTCAATTGGCAATCTTACTGCCATCAAGAGCTTAAATCTTAGTGCTAATTTGATATCAGGAACTATACCTGCTTCAGTCGGAAATTTTTCTAAGCTTCAAGTTCTTGCTTTAGGCGATAATCAATTAAGTGGAGCTATTCCTTCAACATTAAACAATGTTTTTTCAACCGGTTCATTTGTATCTATCGCATTAAAACTAAACCGCTTCACGTTCGCAGGCATGGATATTTTTAACTCTTACATTAATAATGTACAAGCATCGTACGATACGCAAATGGATATTCCTTTAATTCAAAATGGAAATATCCTATCAGTTGACGCTGGGGCTCCGAAGGCAAATAATCTTTACAAATGGTACAAGGACACTACTCTTATTGCAACGAAAACAGGTGATTCTACATTAACGATTTCTTCACCGGGCAACTATAGCGTTATTGTGAACCGAGGAACAGCCCCTTATCTGTCGCTTAGAAGTATTATGTATGTTTCGTCACAGGATTCCCTTGCACTTGTAGATTTCTATAATAGTACTAATGGCGCTTCCTGGATCAATAATACCAATTGGCTGACAGCTGCGCCTGTAACGACATGGTATGGTGTGTATGCTGATATGGGAAGAGTAAGGTGGATTTCCCTAAATTCAAATAACCTGACAGGAAACTTACCATCGTCCTTATCTCAGCTCACCGCCCTAACATCGCTTGAAATTGAAACAAACAAATTAACAGGATCAATTCCCTCAAGTCTTGGACAGATTTCGAGCCTATTGGCGATAAGACTGGTGGAAGATGGATTAACTGGTGGGATTCCTTCCGAACTCGGTAATCTTCCGAACCTATTTCAATTAACCCTGATTAGTAACAAGTTGAGCGGCGCAATACCATCAAGCTTAGCCAATTTGAAAAACTTGACTTCACTATCCTTCAGCGATAATCAACTTAGCGGCACGCTGCCCCCAGAACTTGGGGATCTAACCAACTTAATTTTTCTCGATTTCTCAAAAAATCAATTTAGCGGGACACTCCCGCTTTCATTTGGGAATTTGAGTCACTTACGAACCCTTAATGTTGGTAATAATCAATTTATCGGAACGCTGCCTAACTTTCTTTACAGACTACCACATTTGAGTGAGATCGATTTCGATCATAATTCTTTTTCAGGGATAATTCCAGATTCGATTTGTTATGTTCCCAGTATGGCATATTTAAGGCTCAATGACAATCAATTGACTGGTAAAATTCCGGATTCCATTGGCAAGCTTTCCCCACTTTTTGTACTCGCCTTGGAGAATAATCAATTGGAGGGAAAAATTCCCTCCTCCATCATCAGACAATCAATGTCAAAAATTACACTGCAGAATAATCATTTTACATTCGATGGTTTAGAACTTCCTCCACTTGGACCAAGTCAGTCTATGACCTATGCACCTCAGTCTTTGATTCCACTTCACCGAACTGGAAATCTATTGTCAGTGACTACAGGCGGAACATTGACAAACAACACCTACAGACTTTATAAAGATGGAATACTGAATCAAACAAAAACTGGGGATTCTACTTTTACAATCACTGACATAGGTGACTACTATATTACTGCGAATAATTCTATTGCAACACAGTTGACTCTTTCTACCAATATTAGCTCCATCGTGATGAGACTGGCGGAAAAGTATACTTTCGTTACAACAAGTATCAGCGGAAGCACGCCCGTTGATGTGAATGATGGCATTTATAAACTGGTTCGCTTGACCCCTACAGCTGGAGCTAATTCACTGAATGGAAGTGTAACTTCCAGTATTACTTTAGACTCTTCAGTTCGTAGCTATAATAATGCTCCATATGTACAGCGTCATTACGATATCACGCCGGCCAATAATGATGCCACGTCACAAGCTACAGTTACTCTTTTTTTTACTCAGGGAGACTTCGACAATTTCAACACTTATGTAACGTCTAATAATTTAGCTATACCTCTATTGCCTTCCGGGGGAGTTGACAATGGAAACGTTCGTATCATTCAGTATCACGGCCAATTTAATGGTTCCTCTGACCCTGCTAACTATAATGGAGGCTCTGTTACAATCGTACCGAATGTGATATGGGATGCTTCCAATAGCTGGTGGGAAGTAAGCTTTCCAGTGTCTGGGTTTAGCGGGTTTTATCTCACATCACAAAATATTATCCTCCCTATGTCTCTTACAAGCTTTGTCGGTAAATGGGATAACAGAATAGTGAGCTTGCATTGGTCTACAGTAAATGAAGTCAACACCAGCCATTTTGAAGTAGAGCGAAACAATACCGGCTTAGGGTTTACACAAATTGCCACAGTTCAGGCATTGTCAACAAGGAGAGATAACAACTATGATTTTTCCGACAGGAATCCCTTGCATGGCAGAAACGATTACCGTTTGAAAGTGGTGGATTTAAATGGGCAGTTTGTCTATAGTCCCATAATCAGTGTGAAGACTGGCGAATCCACCAATTTAGTTTCTGTTTACCCAAACCCAATTCAACGAACAACAAAACTTCAATTTACAGTGACTGCAATCAGCTCTTATTCAATTAAAATAACTGATGCAAACGGGAAAGAAATGAAGCAGGTTTCCGGCATTTCGACCATCGGTAAAAATGAAGTAGAACTGGATTTTTCTCGATACGCTAAGGGGACCTATTTTATATTATTTGAGGGCCCACTCTTTGGCAAGCAAATTATCAAAGTGTCCAAACAATAAGATTGGTTTTATCGCATCGTCATAACGGGACAGGTATAAGGCAAATATTGGATCTGTCTTCTGTAAGAGGAAGAAAACTTACGGATTTGCAATATGGGTAATGGCCATCTGTGAAGTATTCTTTACATATGCTCAATGTCGGCAATCAAACATAACCGTGCATGTAAAGAACTCTAAGAAAGGCTTAAGGCAAAAGGAAAGGGTGGCAAGGTAGCTTTGACCGCAGTTTGCAACAAACTGCTCAAACAAGCATTTGCTATCGTAATAAAAGAGACGTTGTACCATCCAAATTATGTGAGCAAATTAATGTGAAAAGATTTGGAATTTATCACAGTTCATGTTGGCTGCTGTTACGTAATTCGTTTGATTATTCCTAATAGGAGGTTTATTAAAAAGATGATTTGTCCTAAAAGCAGACCGATAACACAGAACGCTTTTACTCTCATATTCTTATTGAATTGACCGAACAACGTCCACCCACTGAAATCCAAATATCGTCTTGGCCTGGTTTGTACTGTGCCATTATCTAAATAAAGCAGGAGGATCAAAAAAAGTAAGATTAAAAGTGTGATGGCAACATGAGTCCAGATAAGTATATACCTCCTATTCAACCATGTTTGAACTTATATTGACTCGGATTGTATCGAACAAACCTTTCTTTGTTCCATCAACATGGAAAAACTCCATGGCTATTTCTTTTTGAGAAACTGTTACAGCTAAATATCCAAATCCAGCTAGCGATTTATCATACGTATGATCTCCCATTCTTTGACCATTAGCTACATCCACTTTTTGAATTCCCCTGCCTCCTGCTCCCACAACAAGGAAAGGGATCTGCATGTCTTTACCTTTAAAACTGAGATACCTGGTGTAGCGCTGATAGCTGTGTGCATGTGCTGCTAGCACCACGTCGGGCATAAGACTGCTGACGTCGCAAGCCTTATCAATGTCAGCGAGCATTTCAGTGCTTGAGCTGTGACTGCCATGACTAAACGGTGGATGATGCACTGCGATGAACAAAGCTTTTCTTTTCCCCTTATCTCTTTGCGCTTTGATCACTTTTAAGGTCTTTGTTAACCAAGTCATTTGCTTTTTGCCAATTGAATCAGCTTGAATAAACCCGGGGTTTTCTGCAACATTTGAATAAAGGCCAATAATTTGTGCAAAAGGCGCATCCAAAAGCCAATACACACCGGGTTGACTGACCATTTCTCTATAGATGGTGCCAGTTGCCGAGGGAACACCTGGTGTTGACCTGCAGAAATTCTTTTGAAAGGCCTCAAGTGTTGTTTTTTGCCCGGTGGATGTACCATCAAACTTGAATATTTCTCCGTCATGATTGCCGGGTATTGCAATGATTTTTCCCGGGTACTTTCGGTATGGGACGAAAAACTGAGCATGGTATCCTCTATCAGTATTATCATAATAGTTTACGTCTCCAAGATGCAAAAAGAACGCTGGCGATTTTGCAGGTGTATTAATATTGAAGTCTTCCGTCATTGCATCTGCAACATACTCCTGATCTTGTCCATTTTCATGCCCTGTGTCGCCTGTCGTATGGAAAATAATTGAGCCCGAGCTTTCGACTCCCCTAGCCCCCTCTTCTCCGATAATTTCTGCCAGGGTCATCGTCGGCGGATCACGTTTTGGGTCAGGGATTTTCTCAAGCTTCGTTTTAATGTGATCCGTCATACGCTTTCCAACACCGGAAATAGTTTTGCGCTGCTCGATGGGTGTATTTGTAAAAAATGGGTGTGCAAACCGGTTGGTTGATTTGGTGGCCATATATAACTATTTAATCAATGAAGAATAAAAACTTGGCTTCGTATAGATATGGATGTGTACCAAGAAGTGTTTTGAGCATAGCCGTTTTTAGTAGGAGTGGAAAATATAAACAAATAGCATTGGTAAGGTAAAGTACACCGATAAATTAAACAACCGTGTTAATACGGGATTTTTGAATCTTTTATTTCATTATTTTTCTCCGCAAAAAGTTCAAACCGCGAAGTTTCGGAGGCGCTGCTTCAGAAATATCCCGACGTTTTTAAAGGAAACCGCGAATTGGCTGAGGAGCTTGTTTTAATAGTTACCACTGAATTCCTAGTTTACCTGGAAGTTCTGGAAGTGATAAATACCAGTAACCGAGTTTACGCCGCGTAATGCCTTATGTTGATCGGCGCAGTTTAAATCTCGCTTATTGGGCCATTTGAAAGATGCAATGTTATTTAAAGCGCCATGCCTGACCAATCAGTTATTTTAGAGCAATGAGTCCTGATGGCTAAACTACTCGCACCGAAACCGACATTGCATTATTTCTGTTCGGTTCTTGGTAATAAAGATTTCGTAGAAGCACATTCTACTTTCTAATAAATTGCCACGACTATAGCTATTCAGGACACCATCAGCTCAAATGCATTATTGGAAAAATCTATCAGAAGTTATTGTCAATATATTGGTAACGTCGTTTCTGGTCAAGCGGTGAAACTGCAAAATGGCTAACAGATCGTTTTAGCAAGGTGGTTCAGGAACGGGAAAGCTGTTCTACGAGTAGCCGTGACACTTCCGTAACCCATTCACTGCAGTTGGAATCTGCTGTTCCTTCTGCCACCATTTCCTCTCTTTCGTCAGGAGAATTTGTAGGTATTGTGGCTGATAATCCGACTGAGATCATTCATCAAAAAAATATTTCATTGCCGTATGATGCCTTCTCACTTTTCCAAAAGTACAAATCAAAACCAACAACCACTAGCCGGAAAAATGGAGGTTAGCAATAGCGTAGCGGTAGGTAATTATCATCGAATAAAAAAGAAGTCCGAATGCTTATTGAAGAGGAAATTAATCGCTTCTTAAGCAGCCCAGAACTGGAAACTTCGATCATTAAATAAATAGTATAGACAAATGTAATTTAAGAGAAGCGTCTATAAAACATGAACAGCCAAAAGATAAAGTAAAAATACTAAAGATTCTTTTAACTTTCATCTGTTGACATATCCCTGGGAGCCCGCATGATTTGATTGTGTTCCATATTACTTTGGGGCCTGGGTTACTTATTTATATGGATTATCGAAAGTAAATTTATATGTGTGCCTTTTGGCATTTTTTATAAGAATAAATCCATTGGTTTGCTTAATTGATACCTTAAATGCCAAAATTCAGCGTTCTTATTCTGTCACTTCTAGTTTCAATTATTTCATTAGGGCAACAGATTGAAACTGTGTATTTAAATTCAAAAGACAGTTCAGCAAACACATATATAGCCCTCCTACCTCAGACTGGGCAAATAAATTCATTCATGTTTTTATTAGATGGATTTGGAAATTCACCAAAGGATGTCTTAATTCAAACAAACCTGCCCCGACTTGCAGCACAGCAAAACATATTAACGATTATACCGATTTTAAAGACAGGCTCATTTTATTTTGGGAGCGACCAAGCTTCTCAACAATCATTAAAGGAGATAATTGAATTGGTGGTAACTAAATATCACCTTAACGGGAAAGCTTTTTATATCGGCGGCTTCTCAATTGGTGGAACCTGCGCAGTGAAATACTCTGAATTGGCAATACAAATGAATTATCCAATAAAGGTAAAAGCAGTTTTTGCAGTTGATCCACCACTTGATTGGGAACGATTCTACAATGCAGCCAATCGGGTCGTAAGACTATCAAATCCAAACAAACTAAACGAAGAAGTCACTTACATGATTGACAGGATTAAAAAAGAAATGCGAGGAACACCGAAAACAGCATTGGAAAACTTTTATGACAATTCACCCTATTCTTACTCTGATACTTCACAAAAAGCAATAAAAGCCTTAATCAATACACCAATAATGATTATATCAGAACCAGATATCCATTGGTGGTTGAGCCAAAGGGGTTATGATTATTCTTACATCAATATTATAGACCAGGCAGCAATGATTAATGAACTACAAAAATTAGGGAACAGTAAGGCTGTTTTAGTAACTACCGCAAATAAGGGATACAGAAAACCACAGAACATCCGTCATCCACATTCATGGAGCATCGCTGATCCTGAACAAACTATTAAATGGTTGCAATCTCAAAAGTGACAAACGTCAGTCTTGGAATAAGCACCTAACTTAGCCTAAAAAGAGGCCTTGTAACCGGATGACCTATTCGGTGACCTGAAAAATTTTGCAAATCCAGGTCACCGAATAGACCTCAAACTCGCGTCCAGCAAGGGTCGCATAATTTGCGTATCCAAATGATTTTTTGATAAATGATCTGTCCGTTTTATGGAACCAATACATTGCCATTGAAATGATACAGGTTGGCTTGGCCTTGCATGTAGGCATCCAGAGGGCCGCAGTGTTCTGGGCAGATGTTCCTACGAGTATCCATACAAGCAAAAACAATTTTCTCATTGTAGGAACATCTTGTAAGATGACACCTTGCTTTAAAATCGCCCAGTTGATAACCTACGATAATTAACTGAATAAAAATTTTGCACCTTAACGCATCACATAAAGGAGCTTGCTGCAACACACAGATTAAAAAATCGTCAGCGTCGTTACTAGCCTGTCTTAGGGTTTCACCTAGATCTCAAGTTGATTCCAAGTCTGACATGCACTTTTAAAACCAATTGACAAGGGATAATTCGAATGCTTGTGAAAAGCCTGCTTGCAGAAAAATATAAAAATTGATATTCTCATAGATGAAAAAGGATGGTGGCTATGGAGAAAGATTTGAAAAATATTAAAAAGGAACAACAAAATCATTCTCTTAAGAGAAACGATAATAAACGAGAGCGTTGTGCTGCATTATCCAGATAGAGAATCAGGACATTCAGCAGTGATTCATTTTTATCTTAACCTTCCATTCTTTTATGATTAGCGTGTTTACAAAATGAAAAGGAATGATAAATCTTATAAAACCGCATCAAACCCCATCTAATCAGACTACATTCGTAGTCAAGCATGTTCTTCAACACGAAACAAACATTAATGCCTACCAGATCCTTTGGGTTAAAAAAGACAGGCCGTCTGAATCCAGCTTTTGGGAAGCATTTATTTATGCTAACTTTTCTCCTTACATCGGTACTTATGGCTTGTGGTCAAGACCATGCTCCAAATAAAGGAAGCATTCAACCTGCAGGAACCGTCAATATGAAACAGCTCCATCAAAAAGAAAAAAAGGCACACAGCGATTCCTGTAAATCAAAATTTGAGACGGGCCCGATTCAGAATACCCACTCAAATGAGTTGCCAGTACCTCCGAATGCCAACGTCAAAAAAACGAACATCACCCCCGGCCAAATGAAACCTCAGTCGACCAAGGGAAAAAATAAAAAGAAAGGTACATCGGGCGAAAACAAACAATAGCTATTTTTCTATCCATCATTTTGGAACATTAAAAGAGTCAGAACAAATCAATCGACCTATTCTGACCCTTCTAATAAAACATGGTTCACATTCTTTATTTTCCTCTATCCATTTAACTTATAGCTGTTTTTATATTACCTCCTCCGGAGCAGCAATACCAAAACCAGTACAATTAAACCGATCACCAACCAATACCACCAATGCCATTCGAAGCCTTTCTTACCCTCGGAAGCGTTTGTCTGGAACCCACTTACTTTTCCGAAAACATAGGTCTGGCCACCCACTATTTGTTCCGTTCCCGTCGTGACATCCGAATGCGTAAATGTGATCGCAAAGCCCTTTCCCAAATCGTTTTTATCATTGGCAATAAACTGCATTTTCAATGTGCCATACTGATGCGGAGGCAGAAGAATATGATCCAGTACAGTCCCTTCTCTGCTGATCTCAAAAACCCCATCTCCGGTTTGTTTGATCCCCTGCCCTTCTGCCCTGTAATTCTTTAAAATCTCTTTTAAGTTTCCATCAACTGTCACGCGGATCACACCTCGGTTAAGTAGACCTGCTACCCCTTGATCATTCTTCATCTCAAATCGAAACCGCGACATCATTGGCTGGTCTCCAAAGTTTCCTACTACTGTATATACAGGAGCGTCTGAAGGATTGAGATCAAAGACGGAAATATTTTTCCAGACAATATGGTTGTTATTCTGCACATTGGAATAAAGATTGGTTGTCTCCGGAAAGGTCATCCCATAAGGAGCAGACGTACTGGTGGTAATTCGGGCTAATAAGCAAAAATGATTTTGATCGGCTGCCAAAACACCTGTATAACTGGCAGGATTAGGTGGCATCCAGGGAAACTCCAGGATCACTGAGCTACCGGATGTCACCGCTGGAATCGTTTGTGTGCCGATAGGAGCTCCCATCAGCATCGTATTGGCAGGTGGATCAAAATAAGTACTACCATTCCAGGAGCTGTTCCACGAAAGACTTGAACCTGCCTTTGCCCAGTACAAGCTGAGTTGTTCAGTACCAACGCTCGAGGCGCCGCCCCTGTTATGCACTTCCACATAAACATAATTAGGATGGGTCGCATCCGTTCGAAATTCTCCATCCTCGTGTACATGTGCAAAAGTGTGCGATGCATCCTGGGTCTTCCGCAGCCAAATATCTTCACTCTGCCACATCGGAAGAACCGAAGGATTGGGCTCAGCACCTAGATCCTCGGGGCGGTCTTTGACATACAGGTTCGCCACCGGCAAAATCACCTGCTGCCATTCCGTGCCCCACCTGTCCAGACCTCCTGACGGCGTTTGTGAATATTCCTGTAACACCCAAAAAGAATTCAAATCCGGGTCTACCGAGGTACTAGAATAATCTCCCCACCGCCCACCATCATATTTTGCGAGTCCTGCCTTAAAAACGACATCCGGGTTCATCGTCCCGGCAGCATCTCCATGCAAATGATAGGCATAATTGGCACTCCCGAATTGTGAAGCGGAAGCCCTGGAAAAACCCACAACTACATCGCTATAGGCATTTACATCAATGGAAGGAAAAGTATAAAATATTGCTGCAGTCGCATCTTCAATTCGTCCCAGTTGTTGTACTGCCAGCGTGGTAGCATTGATCTGCCACCACTGCACTGCAGCATGTGTAGCTGAAGCCGCAGGAAGAAATACAGTGTGAGCACACCAAAGCGACCCATTACGCAGAACGACCTGCTCCATACGGGAATCATTGGTGGCCAGTAGTACGGCCGATCCCTGCTGCGGAGCGGCTGGCCCGCTACTCGCCCAGGTGTTAGATGTAGAAACAAATTGAACAGCAGATAAAGTCGGAGCTGCTGGGGTACCGCCGATCGTATAGACCCCCAAATACCCGTTTCCTCCAGAGTTGCCGTTCCAATTCGCCACCAGCATTAGGCTGTTGGTTGTATTGTCTCCCACCCAGGCGGGATAAGAACCTTGTGCTGCCGGATTAAATATTGTAGGTGCAGCTGCCGCACCACCGTATATTGAAGCTTTATCCAAAACAAAGCAAATGGCATTATTTGTAATCGGCATAAACCACTTGTCATTTGGATTATCTACGAACACGCCGTACCCGGTTGAATTGACATTCAAAAGAAAGTTGTTCGCATCAACTACCGTAATAGTGTAGGAATTTCCATTTAGCTGCGTCATTCCCGTTACATTGCTAAATGTGACGACATTCCCAGTCACCAACCCATGTCCGGGACTTGTGACCTGGCAATTAGCGGCATTGGTAGCCCCCGTAATCCCGCCGGATCGGCTATATAAGTTTCCACTGATCACAATCCAATTTCGGTTTAGACCCATCATTGGAAAATCCAGCCAGGCAAGATCCGTCGCATCCGCGTCCATGAAAAAGTTGTTCCAGGTTCCGGTAGGATCGGCAGTAGCAGAAATGCCAACCACCACTCCTGAAGTTGCGCTATTTCTATTGGCCGCTGCAGTAATAATCCAGCGCTGTTGAAAATTATCAAATAGGACGTGTGGATCAAAGACGTCCGGTACCGTACCAATAGAGGAAAAAAAACCTGCGAGTGAAACAGCCGTAAGGACAGTACCACTTCTGTCGGTCACAATCACCTGCGTATTGATGGTTTCAACAAGATAACCGCTACTCACGGCCCCACCCATATCCGGAGGACGAAGGCCTCCAAAAACACCACCTCCAATGCCACCAGGAATTTGCGGCGAAGATTTTGAACCTGGCTGTTTGTCCTTGTTTACCTGATTCAGCTTTAAGAAACCAGGACTAATCTCCGTTCTCTTGATGATAGCACCCGGAAGAACCTGTAAGGGTTGAATGCGGGTATTTTCTTCCGGTCCCTCTTCAAATTTTTTGTTCCGAAAGGAATCAACGGACAATTGCTTTTCTTTTTGTTGCAATGCTCTTAAGTTCACCTGACCCAGAGTTTGAATTTTTCCTTTGATGCCCTTTTCCTGTCCCTGGGAGGAGAGAGCAACAAATGATAACAGAAGACATCCAAGTGCAATCCTGATGATATTTGAAAAGTAATGTCTATTAAATAGTAAGAGGAGATGAATTGACCGCATATAATTTGTTTTGGTGATGAATTGATAGCAGGAGAACAACGACCTTCCTCTTTCGCTGTTCTTGTTTAGATGTATGATCCGGATTGCCGACGCAGGTGATTGAATAGGATAATCGATTGAAACTCGGGTTTGGAGTGTTTTCTTACCGGGCTTCCCTACTGGCTCCTAAGTAGTTGTCCTGAAAGGATATGGAGAAAAAGAAATGTGACTTACCAATGAATGGGTCCTAAAGATTGTTAAAGGTTAATTCTTTTTCCGTTCAAAACAACCGTATTACTACGCAACTAGCAAATATCATTGTCATAGTAGAAAAGTGGTCAGAAGGCCAGCTACCAGATTGAAAATCCAAAAAACAAAATGAAGGACAGAAAAAGACTTACCAAGCAAATTAAGGAGGCCCTTAGGAGCATTATCAACAAACAATCTGACGGTGATGAAATGAGAAGCTATATTAAACAGAACATTGACAAAGCAGCTTTGTCTATCTGCAACCATCTTTTTAAAATCATCAATGGATATGATTAACGGTTAATCTCAGAAAATATTCGGCCGCTTTTAAATCTTTCACAAAAAGAAGTGCAGGAACTGCTTTTTGAAAGACGCTATTTAGGATTTACTATATTGAAAGAATGGGAAGTTACACTACATGATCTGCAGGACAGGATCAATCAACTGTTCCTTTTGCAGCATGGAAAGCCAATTAAAACTACTAATGCTATGTTTGCGGCTGTTTTTGATTTCAATTATCCCAACGAATCATTTCCTTGGTTGGTTCTGGTTTTTGCGAATGAAGGTCCGGCAGTGTGTCTGGCGACATTTTGTATGAGTCTAAGGGAATGCTAATCTGCCATTTCAAAATTTCTTCAGCTTTCGATTTAATTTTTTCTCGAAGTCTTGTATAGGCCGAACATGGGTGCTCCCAAATCGCCGTTATTACCTCATTGATTATATTTTCTTTGTCAGGCATGCATGTCTGCAGTGGAAGTCGAGTGAGCAATGTGTCCAATAGTTTTGCACTTCTGTCATTTTTTTGTATCACCAAAGCATCGATGAAATCTTCCGGGGCAGCTCTGTCTGCAATGAAGCCAGAAAACCCATGAGGTCTGTTTCCTGAGAATTGGTAAAACTGTCTCCGATGATAAGTTTGCAAAACTTCAAGATAAGCAGTGTCTGGAAACTCTTTCATAAGCATAAATGATAGATCACTAAGCTCCCAAACACTTTGCATCATTCGGTTCTTAATGATTCCAACATCTACTTGTTTTTTGAACTTTGCCAATCCATACAGAGCATACTCGATGTCATCGAAATCAAGTTCATATCCATCATTAGAAAGTCGTCTCGGTCTCGTTGCCATATCCTTTATAAACGGGTAGTATTTTTCTTGAGGTTCAAGTTTTTTAAGAATAGTATAAGCAGACCGTAAGTAGTTATGCTTTGTCAAAACTTGTTCGATTGTCCTATTTTTTTCTTCTTCAGTTTTCCAACTAGTTTCTTGAAGAATATCATCTGACACCCTTCTATGCCAAATGCCAAACTCTCCGGCATCTGTTGCGACATCTGCCGTGTCATCAAGATGATTCATTAAAATGTCGAAATGATTGAAAGATTTTCTAGCAAGCATTTCTCTAAACGCAGACGCTCGTAATACCGGATGTTCTGATTGACTTAGTTCAATCAACTCTTCATCAGTTGCCATATTTCGTAGGGCGCTGTCATAGTACATTACAACTCCGGTTGAAACTATTTTAATAAGATGCGGTTGTAGAGATTTTCTAAAGTCCTTTATCGCATAAGTATGGCCTTGTTCGTTATTGCAGGAACAAATCGAAATAATTAAAGTCGCCAGCAGGAAAATTTTTAGTCTAACCATAACGAGTCAATAGTGAGATGCGATAAGCAGAGAGTCTCCATAAAATAGCCGCCTCCTACACTTTCTTTATGAATAATAGGCACCTAACTTTGCCTCACAAGAAGGTCTTGTGAGTGAGTGACCAATTCGGTGACCTGAAAAAATAGATCTTTTAAAAAGCTTGCTGGGCATAGGTTTGGCACAATGGTTTGAATGTGACGGAGTCACAAAGCCCTCGGCGTTAGCCGGGGGTTTTTCATTTGGAATCAATGAAAGGCTGTAAGAAATCTTAATTGACCAAGCGCCGACCACTGCCTTTCAAATTGCGCAAATGAAAAACCCCAGCGGCCCGAAGGGACGCGAGCGCTTTGGGTAAGGTCAATGCGAAGAGGATCATTGCCGCAGGCGGTTAATCCTAACAGAATGGGTAATCCCTAAAGGTTTCTGGCCGCCTTTTTATGTTCGTTCGGGCCAGCTGAATCAAATATAATTATGCGCATTTTTATAAATTATGCGTATATTAGTAATATGAAAACCAGATTAAATATCACCATAGAAGAAAATCTGCTGAATAGTGCAAAGCGATACGCTGCAAAAAAGCAAACTTCTCTTTCTCAGCTTATTGAACTTTATCTGAAAAGCCTTACGCGCCCAGGTCGTAAAAAAAACATCATTCAGTTAATGGACAGTTTGCCAAAACCGAAAATTGATCTGACCAAAGATTTGAAAGAGTCCTACTACCAGGATCAAAAAGCAAAGTATGGCTTTTAGAGCGTTCCTGGATGCAAACATATTACTTGATTTCACCCTGAAGAGAGAAGGGTTCCCAACAGCAAAAAAAATTATTCAAAAAGCGATTGATGGCGAACTTCAATTATTTACCAGCCCTGCCGTTATACACATCACCAGTTATTGGACAGCAAAAGCATATTCAACTACAATAACAAAACAAGTTGTACTTAGCCTGCTAGCTGAGGTTCATATAATAGACTGTGATCATGCTACGGCACTCATGGCGTTGCATTCGAACATTGAGGATATTGAAGACGCCTTGCAATATTATACTAGCCTAAAACACAATATTGATTTTTTCATATCCTCCGATAAAAAATTAAAAAAGGCTGCCATACCGCAATTACCTATCTATACTGCACACGAGTTATTAGGTGAATTAAATGGAACGTCTCCTACATAAAAGTCAATCTGTCTCGAATACCAACCCCCGCAGATACAATCATTCTTAACGTCTCGAGTTTGTCTCTTACTATGTAGTTACGAACTGCAAATGGAACTAAAGATCTTATCGAATGATGATGATCTTTTCCGTAATCATTTTTTCATCAATCCCTATTTTTAGTAAATACACTCCGGACGGCTGGCTCCTCACGTCTAATTGCCGTATCCACTCAGCAGTTGCACGAGATGGCGTCTCAGTGTACACTTCCTCTCCCTGATTATTTATTAGTTGAATGGAGAGTTTCTTCGGCCGATTGAATTTCAACCATACAGTAAGTTGATCCCTGGCAGGATTTGGTCCAATTTTGTAAACTTCCATTCCACTGATTTCCGGAATTGCCGTGACGGTACAATTAACAATGGAAACATCAGAAGTATTCGTTTGTGGCGTCACACAACTTGCCCCTGCGCTAAGTACCGCATAAACCTTGGTATTGGCTGCAGGATTATTTAACTTAAGAGTTGCTCCTATTCCCGAAGCTATATAATTGACATACCATTGAATGGTGGCATTCGTACCGGCATTGGAGGTATCCGCTGTAAAAACCAGTTGGCCCGTAGCGCAACCTGTGTAGCTGATGGTAATATGAGAAGTCAATAAGGGTACTGCCTGTACGATCATGTCTTGATGCAATGGACAATTTCCTACTGAAACCATTACAGTATACGTTCCGGATTTCGAAGCTGTAAGTGTTTGACTGGTGCCTCCAGCAAGAGCAGCGCCATCGAGGTACCATTGATTGCCGGAACTAGCGGAAGAAGATAGTACCACACTGGAGCCGGAACAGAAACTAGCGGGTCCGTTGGCGGTGAGTTGCAGAGTAGGCACTTGTAGCATAAAATTATAGCTAAAGGTTGTTCCCACCCGACAGCGGTATCGAAATCCGGTATAAGAAATCGGGATTTTAAATATGGATAATCTTGAAGTTTGAGATCCGCTGTAAACAGAATTATCGACAAGGTCTAAAAAACCTTTCCCCGAATCTACCTGCCATTGATAATTGACTGAAGGAATGTTACAAACCAGGGTAGTGTCCGCACCTGCACATACAGTGATGTCCTGATCGCCAATATGGTTGACTAAAATGGAAACTTTATTATCGGCTCCAGTGGAAACTGCTATATCCTGCCGACCATCACCATCTATATCTCCAATGGCAGCATCGTAACCCGAGTTATAGGTTAGCATGGTTTGATAGAAGGCCATTGGACTAAATGCAATTTGGCCAATCTGGCTAAGGTTGGTGAGTGTTGCTATTTTCTTGTCTCCCACCAACACCAAATCGGGTTTTTCATCACCCGAGAAATTACCAAGAGCCAGGGTAAGGGCATTATCTCCAAGCTCAAAATCCTTTCGGCTTTCGAATCGGATGGAATCGGTTGAACTGATATTTCGCAGGATGGAATAATTCCTGGGCTTAACAAAGTTGGAGGACATGATATCTGTTTTCCCATCTCCGTCCAGATCGGCAAGGGAGAGAGCATTAGCATCTATACCCTGAAAATCCAGGTCGACCTGTGGAGCAAAAGAGATCTTGCCGGAGTCCGAATTATTTTTCAGGACGGATATCCGTTCATAGCCGACAATAAGATCTGACCGGCCATCACCGTTGATGTCGGCAGCTGAAATCAAATTATAGGAATTTTTTACAGGAATTGTGACTGGCGCTGCAAGAACAACTTTTCCATCCATGCTTTGGTTTTGCAAAAGAACAATATTGGAAATGGGATACGAACTGGTGATAACCGCGATGTCTTTCCGGCCGTCATTATCAAAATCATCTGCTACCAGGTCATAGGCATTATCTAAAGACATTGTGACCGGAGCGGCGAAAGAGATCTTTCCCGGCGTGCTGGTGTTTTTCAGATAGGTAAGCCGTACCCAACTCCAGGTAAAAATGATATCCATTTTTCCATCATTATCCAGATCGGCTGTGGTAACCCATATGGAAACATTGGTACCGAAGCTGCCAGCAATAATTAACGGTTCACTAAATGCAATCTTCCCATTTTGACTCAAATTGCGCTCCGCAGTAATGGTACTGACAAAATAATTGGCAGTTACCAGATCTGATTTTCCATCTCCATCCAGATCCACAAGAATGGTTTTACGGGGATCTGTTCCAACCGCAACGGCAGTATCACTTCTAAAAGATCGTGTCGACAGAAGGCTACTGTCATGGAGAAAGGTCATGCGAAATGGCTTAGAGGTACTAACGGAATATCCATTTGTAGTTACAAGGACAGGACCGTAGGTAGCAGCGGCAGGCACCTGAACCATCAGGCTGGTGGAAGAAGCGGAAAGAACTTTCGCCTGGACGTTTCCAAAATAGACCGAGTTGTTTGCAGGACTGTTTCTAAAATTGGATCCCGAGATCGTAACCAGAGAGCCTGCTATTCCGCAGTCTGGAGAAAAAGAATTGATCACCGGTTTTGCAAACTTAAATGATCCGGTTATAGCTTCACCGCCCAGTGTAGTCAGCTTAATGCTTCCGAAGCCTCCATCTCCCACATTAACTAAAACCGAATCGTCAGAAGCCATTGTGATGCTAGCCTCGACACCCCCCACAGAAATGGCATGCGTTGTAGAAAGATTATTTCCATGAAGAGAAATCTGAGTTCCTTGAGCTCCTGTATTAGGAGAAAAACTATCAATATGCGGAGCAGGAACGAAGCTGAAACCTGTTAAACTGTCTTTGCCATAATCCGTCACTACCAAAACATCACCTGAAGTACCATTACCAATGGTGGCCTTGATCGTAGAATCATTAAGCACTACAAAACTTGCGGCTGCAGTGGATCCAAAATTCACAGCTTTTGTCTGTTTAAAATATTTGCCCCGTATGACCACAACAGAATCCTTTCCCGTTTGAACCGGAATGAATGAGTTGATGTGGGGAGGAGCCGTGAACGTAAAACCAGGTAAGTGCTGGCTGCCGTTGATATTGGAAAGATTCACCATGCCGTCTGCGCCATTTCCAACGATAGCAATGATTTGACTGTTACTATTTATTGTAAAAGAGGAGGCCGTGCTATCTCCGAATTTTACCTCGTTTACGCCACTCAAATTGAAACCGTTGATCTTTACCGTATCGCCCTTTCCAGCAGAACTGGGAGTAAATGATGTGATGGATGGCTCATTATCCTTGTTCCGGCAGACGGAAATGCTGCTGGTGGTATAATGACAGCCAACTAAATCCACTTTACCATCACCATCAAAATCGCAAAGCATCGAGTTCTTCGCATACCTAACTAGAGAGTTGTAATTAAAAGCGTCCAATGAGATTAATCCCGGCGTACTGTGATTTTGAAATATGGCAAGATTGGAACCCGGTACCACGATATCCAGCTGTCCATCGCCATTGACATCTCCAAGAGAAACACTATATGGACCCGAGCTGCTATTATAGTCCTGCTTCGCTGCAAAACCGATGGAATGAATGGTACTGGTATTCCGCAAAATGGAAACGCTATTGGAACTAAAGTTGGCTACCAGAAGTTCCGGTAAGCCATCCTGGTCAATATCGCCCGCCATAATCCCCATGGGATAACGGCCAACGGGAAAATCAAGTTTGGGAGCAAAGGAAATCGTCCCCGATGTGCTAGTGTTCAAGATTACCGAGACAGAATTCGAAGATTGATTCGATATAGCGACGTCGGTTTTCCCATCCTGGTCGAAGTCAGCGACCGCCAGTGATGCGGGACCGGGTGCTGTATTGAAATCGGTTTTGGAAGAAAAGGAAATCATTCCAATTAGAGAAGTATTGTGATAAATTGATATCGTATTGGAACCATAATTTGCGACGACAATATCGGGTTTTCCATCAAGGTCAAAATCGGCAATAGCAATACTATAAGGATTGTTGCCAGTAGCCAGGTCTATTTTTGGGGCAAACTGGATGGAGTCGGCACTACTAATGTTTCGAAAAATTGAAATAGTCTTATCTGTGACACTCGAGCTAACCAAATCGGGTTTGCCATCGCCATCCAAATCACCTGCTGCCACAGCATATGTTAATTGACCTGTAGGCAGATCCCTGTTCGTCGCAAATGAGATTAAGCCCAATGAAGAAGTGTTTTTTAGAACCGAAACGGAAGCAGGAGAACCGACTGCATAATTACTAGCCGTAACCACATCCGCTTTGCCGTCACCATTGAAATCCGCTACTGCGAGATCATTGGCATTTAAATCTGTTGGAAAATCAACAGGTGATTCAAAAACGTATTGAGCATTGCCTGGGAAATTTTGCATGGGCTGTCCACCCGCGAAAGTCAGAATAAAAGGTTTCGGTGAAAAAGCAGTAAGTGCATTATTGGTTACTGATACAGTTTGACAGGCTGCACCAGTAGGTACAATGACGTTCAAGGAAGTTGCCGTAGCACTACTGACAATCGCGCGCACGGAACCTATCATCACAATGTTTAAAGAGGGAGAAGTATTAAACCCGTTTCCATTGATCTGAATTGTAGTCCCGCCCGGACCACTTTCGGGAGAAATGGAATGAATTATAGGTTGAGCGTTTAGAAATACAAAACAGAACGTGGTCAGGAGCAAAAGAAGGGGTGTTTTCATAAGAGTTGGCTGCAAGGAGTAGGCGGTGTTAGTCTGACAATTGATGTATTTGCAAGATAACAATATTCCGGAATTATCCTATAATGAGGGAGTGATTTCATATTTCAACCCGCATCGAAGCAAAATTATCAAGTGAAAACACCTGAAGGTATTGGCCCATTTCAATTTTGGAGGAAATAGTTGTCTTATGAATTGACACAAAAACAAATTACATTGTTGTGATTTTGTGTAATATCTTTCTAATTCACGAAATCGCTTAATTATTAACGTGAAGCCCGAACTGAAGCTGAGTGAAGATTTTCTCTGAATTGCTCTTCGTCCAGCCCCTACTATCGCAAATATTTTTGTTAGCGGTGGTACGACTTTTTGCTCTTCTTTTCAATTTTGACGACTTTCTCCGCAACTTTTGGAAACTTAGAAAAAATCAACGCATCATGTCCCGGAATGATAAGCTCGGTATCTGACACTAATGTTTTCATTCTTATCATAGCATTTACATATCCTTTCGGATCAAATGTAAATTTTGGAATTGGAAGCAAATGCTCCAAGTTATAATAATACCAAATATTATCAGAAGCTATAATTGTTTTCCCCGATGTTCCATTCACTAATACATACTGCGATTCATATGTATGCCTGGATCCTATAAAGACCCTGATGCCTGGAATAATTTCAATGCTATCTCCTTTCACCAAAGTCAATCGACCTTCTATACTTTTTTGTATAAGTTTAAAAACATCTTTTTTATTTAGTCCATCTGTAAAGCCATTCTTTTGCCAGGCAGTATTAACAAAATAATCAAAATCGTCTTTCTGCATCCATAGCATTGCGTTAGGAAAAAGATCAATTCCACCTATGTGGTCAAAATGCGGATGTGTTACAATTAAATCAGTAATGTCCCCAGGTCTTATATTAATTTTTTGCAGCACTAAATCTGGTCTTACATAATTATTAAAAAAAGGGTATTGAGCAGTGTCAGTAAATCCTGCATCAACCAAGACTATTCGTCCATTGTTGCCTTTAAGCAACCAAATCATAGCACTCCCCTGTACACTATCTTTAGTCGTTGCACCTACAGCAATTTCGGAAACAGGCATATTCCAGTTCCCAGCAAATTCAAAAGCAAAAACATCATATGTATTTTCTTGTCCGAAGGAATGAAAATGACAAACAATGAGTAACGGAATTGTTATCAACTTAAATGCTTTATAACTCTTATCTGTTTTCATTCTTGATGTTTTTTATAAGCAGATCAATAGTATAACCGCCAACGTTTAAGGCTTGACGCCGTTGCCATCGAATTTAGGAAATGATTTTAATTTAAACGACCGGCTATGGCGACAAGTTCATGTTATGCGCCGTTTTTAGTTTGATCGATAACAAAATTCCAGGCTTCTATGATTGCTGGGTGTTTTTCTATCTCTATTTCGTTTAATTCCTTTTGTTCTTGGATTTTAAAATCGATGGTGTCAGTGAAATAAGTTGCAATGTTATAAATGTGAGTTGTATCGCGGTCAAGGATAAATCGCAAAGTTTCATAAACTGCAGCTGATGCATTTAATGCATAAGAACCAAGTTCGGAACCAAAATCCTCCGTGTCTGGGGTAATCAATTCAACCTCTGTGAGCAATATCTTTGCATTAATACTTTCTATAGGGCTTTGAAGCACCTTTTGGCAAAAGTTAATTGCATCCATTGGTAAATCAGCATTCCCCCAATTTTCAACTTCAGTAAATCTCTTGTAATCAAAGTATAGTTTTTTGCAAATCAGAATTGAAAATTTTAATGAGTATTCATAATCTAGTGTAGAAGTCTGTTGTTTTAGAAGTTCTATGAAGTCTCGATGATTCATGCGGAGAGTGAATGGCGCATAACACTTAAATATACGAACCAGCTCCAGTATTTCTAAAAAGTGAATCCTTGATTTCCAATCGATTTAATGTCGCCTTTTCGTATTGACATGTCGCCTCTTATTATTTGCAGTTAAAGCCAGTCTCAGCTAAGTTCTACAAAAGAAAGTGGCCCGTGAGCTGAATGTGTACTATAGGCACGCCGACGGGGCAATGAATTCCCAGCTGGCTTAAATTACATTATACTAAAGATCAGGCGGAAGTTACTGGCAACATTAGCCAATGTCATTAGCGGCCAGGTAAGCGGCGATACGGCAAAATGGTTAGCAGACTGGTTTAGTAAAACCTTACAAAAGCTGGAAAGTTTGTCATCCAGCATCAAATGAAGTCCTCAAGAATGATATATATTCGCCCGCATTCTTTAACCTTAATGCCGCGCTTTCGATCTTGGTTTTTTGGTGCAGTAAAACTAAATCTTCGAGCCGCTTTCATCTTTGATTAACACCATGAAAAAACGACTATTCCCTTATTGCGTACTCTTTTTGACTTTTTTTTCCCCTACACTTGCTTATGTTCAAGCTGTAAATTCACAAGACTCCTTAGCTCTAATTGATTTATATCAGAGTACCAGCGGAACTCAGTGGCTGAAACACGACAACTGGATGACCACTGGTCCTTTGGGAAGTTGGTACGGAATTACAGTAACGAATGGAAGAGTGAGCACCGTAAACCTTTATAGGAATAATCTCACTGGAAATCTCCCTGCTAGTCTTGGAGATCTTTCAGTGATCGATACCCTCACTTTAGGGCAAAATCTGTTGACAGGTTCCATTCCGGCGTCTGTTGGTAACCTTTCTCAAATCAAATGGCTGGATTTATCTGAAAATCTTTTAAGTGGAAGTATACCTTCTTCAATTACAAACATTTTCCCAACCGCACAAAGAATTTTACTAAACGATAATCAATTCACATTTTCAGGAATGGATGTTTTTCGAACCTACACTTCGGGTCCTTCCTACACTCCTCAGGCGGATGTCCCCTTGATCCGGGACGGAAATACGCTCTCTGTAGCAGCTGGGGACGCACGGGCTCACAATACATATACATGGTATCAAAATGGCTTGCAATTAGTGAAAAAGACAGGCGACTCGACTCTCACAATAACAGGACCCGGAAACTTTACTGTTAAAGTGACGAGTTCTACTGTTCCCTTTCTCACATTAAAAAGCATTACTTACCTTTCTCAGCAAGACTCATTAGCGCTCGTGGATTTGTATAACTATACGAATGGGCCTGGGTGGATAAAAAATACCAATTGGCTTACCTCTTCTCCAGCGGCTACCTGGTATGGGGTAGACGTTGATTTTGGAAAAGTGATAAATCTTGGAATCAATTCGAATAATTTATCGGGAACCCTTCCCACTACTTTAGCCAACCTCACGGCCATAAATGATCTGGCGTTGGCACAGAACGAAATAACAGGCTCAATTCCTTCGAGTTTGACGTTTCTTTCTCAATTGAGCGGATTGAATCTAAGTGGGAATCAATTAAGTGGCATTATACCAACCTTTCTGGGAAAAATGCACCAATTAACTTCTCTCGATTTGTCTGATAACCTGTTTATAGGTTCTATACCAGAATCACTGTCGCAATTGACTAATTTGAATGGTCTTTTTTTGTCGGACAATCAGTTAAGCGGAAGCATTCCTAGTTCGTGGGGACGATTGAAAAATCTTGCAGTTCTGGGTATTTCTCATAATAATTTAACAGGTTCTATTCCGGACTCTTTATGCTACTTACCATGGTTGAATGTCGCACTTTTAGATAATAATCATTTAACCGGAAGTTTGCCGGATTCAATTGGACGACTTGCTTCACTTGTGGTGCTTGCCTTACAAAACAATCAACTGAATGGGCGAATTCCTGCTTCTTTTAAAAAAATTACCAATGCCACAATAACAATCCAAAACAACCAGTTCAATTTTGATGGTCTGGAGATTCCTGAATCTAATTTCAAGTCCCTTGTGGACGCACCCCAATCCAATTTACCGATCCATCGGACAGGTACTGTTCTTTCCGTTTCTGCTGGCGGCACAGATATCAATAACACTTACCGATTATTTAAAAACGGGTCCATTAGCCAGACAAAAATTGGAGATTCTACCTTCACAATTACTGATATCGGCAAGTATTATATCACTATATCGAATTCCTTTGCGACACAACTCACCCTGTCCACCGATACAACTTCTGTAGTGATGCTGCTGGCCGAAAAATCAACCACTGTAACAACCAATACAAGCGGTACAGATCCAGTGGATGTAAACCAGGGCATTTATAGACTCATTCGCTTAGAAAGTACACCAGGCCCCAATGCTTTATCTGGTGCTGTTACTACATTGGTGAGCCTGGATGCTCCCGTAGTGAGTTACAATGCGATTCCCTACGTGCAACGGCACTACGATATTACACCGACGAATAGTCCTTCTTCCTCCCAGGCTATTGTTACACTTTATTTTACACAGGCA
>JBJMLU010000222.1:0-28749 GCA_045805145.1 Flavisolibacter sp.
CCACCCCGCCAATCACCTCCCAAGCGAAGCGAGCATCATGACCAAGACTGCTCTATAGTACCCATAGTAACAAATAAACACTCCAAACAAAAAACATCCCTTAAAAAAATACCATCCGCAACAGCCCGCACCTCATACCTTTAGTCTCCCGGAATACAAATTATCTTTAAATAGTAATTTCAGTAAAGAATGATTGCCGGCTCCGAACTCCGAACTCCCGACTCCTGACTTAAGATTAATTTTTCTCCATCGACAACAACATTGCCAACTGTCTTCTACTATATTATCGGATCTATCGCCGTCCTTTCGCTGGCCGTTTATTTATTGCAGGACAAATTTATTTTCAAGCCGGAAAAACTTCATCCCGATTTTCAATTTAAATACGACATCCCTTTTCGCGAACTGAATTTTGAAGTGGAGGAAGGCGTCCGCATCAATGGACTTCATTTTTTCCGGCCACAACCGCATGGACTGGTTCTATATTTTCACGGCAATTCAAGAAGCATCAAGGGCTGGGCCAGGTATGCCCGCGATTTTTACCGTTATGACTATGATGTGGTGCTGGTGGACTACCGGGGTTTTGGAAAAAGTACAGGCAGAAGAAGCGAAAAAGAAATGCTCGATGACATGCAGTTTGTCTATCATGATCTCGCACGCCAGTATTCGGAAAATCACCTGATTGTTTATGGAAGAAGCCTCGGAAGCGGGTTTGCCACGAAGGTAGCTTCCGATAACCATCCCCGTTATCTCATTCTCGATGCGCCATTTTATAATTTCCGAAAAGTCGTGGAGCGTTTCCTGCCCATGCTTCCCATCCGGTATGTTTTGCGCTATCAGCTTCGCACCGACAAGTGGATCCGAAATATCAGTTGCCATGTCTATATCATTCATGGCACCCGCGACTGCCTCATTCCTATCCGGCACAGCGAACAATTACAAAAGATCAATCCCAGAAGAATTACCCTTATCCGAATCCATGGTGGCCGTCACAATAACCTCCCGCGCTTTCCTGAGTACCATAATTTTATCCGGGATATTTTGAAGGAATGAAGAGTCACTTTGCTGTCCACCGTTTGACGCATGCCCTTGCTCTTTACCCGCTTTTGCCTTCTGTTCTTTGCCTTCTGGTGATCTAACTGTTTCAAAACGAACCCCTACTATCAACTATCAACTACCAACTCTCTCCCCTATTTGAATTATAAGAATGAATTTGTTTCTTTGTAACGGAGTCATCTTGTTAAGATTAGACTAATTGAAGAACATGTGAGTAACCTTTATCCTTTGTTTTGACTCCAACAAGAAAAACCTATACCATGACTAAGCTTTACGCTCCAGTTCTTGTCTGCAGTATTGCGCTCATCTTCAGCTGCAGGACAGCCAGCAAATCTTACCAGAAAGGTGATTACACTGATGCCATTGAACGCGGTGTAAAAAAATTGCAGAAGGATCCTTATGATTATGAAACAAAGGACCTCGTTCAGAAATCGTACAACTACACCATCAATGAACACGAGGACCAGATCAGGATTCTCTCCAACAGCACCAGCGACAACCGTTATGAAAAAATTTATCAGGAATATCTTTCCATGCAAAGGTTGTATGAAACCGTTCACAGCTATCCTGCCGTGGCACAGATGATCAAGACAAAGGATTATTCGGACATGGTGAATACCTACCGTGATAAGTCGGCTGACGTGCATCTTCAGAAAGGAATTGTATGGTGGAACGAGGGCACGAAACAGTCCTATCGTGAAGCCTATAAAGAATTTGATGTGGCCCTGCAATATCGTCCTGATGATTTTGGACTAAGGAAAAAAAGAGATTCCGCTTACGACAAAGCCATCACCAAAGTGATTGTGTCTCCCATGCAGAACCTTGGCGGATATCAGTATGGTTCTACCTCGCAGATCCAGAATTTTCAGCTCAATATCATTCGCACTTTGTCGAATAGCTTCAATAATAATTTCATCAAGTTTTATACAGAGAATGAAGCAAGGATGAATAACATCAGCGCCGACCAGGTGATGGAACTGAATTTGAGCCGTGTGAGCATTGGTCAGCCCAATGACAACAAGAGTACCAGGGAAGTATCCAAACAAATCGTGGTTAAGGAAACAGTGTACAAGGAAAAGGCAGATTCTGTTGTTCAGGAATGGGGAACAGTAAAAGCAGTTATTACCAGCACCAAAAGAACCCTTCTCTCCCAGGGCGACCTCTATATTACCGTACGGGATACAAAAGGACTGACGCTGTGGAGCGACCGTTTTACCGGCCAAAACCAGTGGCAGGCAGAATTCGCGAGCTATACCGGAGATGAAAGGGCGTTGAGTGATTCTGACCGCACGCTTTTGAACCAAACCAATTATAATCCGCCAACAGAAGACCAGATCATGAATGATCTCCTACAAAAGATCCAGACCGATCTGACAACGAGGCTGAGAGGATATTATACTGCGAAGTATTGATGGAGGAAGCGGTGAGCGGTGAGCGGTGAGAACTGTTGGCTATTAGCTATTGGCTGTTGGCTGTTGGCTTTCATGATTGTAGCCTTCGGCGGAATCTTTGTTCAGATAGTTTCTTAAAGCTGTTGATATGTCTCGCAGCTCAAAGCTCATAGCTCTAAGCTTTACCACCAACTACCAACCATCAACTACCAACTATTTCTCATTTATTTTCTTTTCCGACATTTGAAGGATGCAGGGACGCAGCATAAAATGGCTGAAAAGAATTGTTTTTCTTCTGGTGATTTTGTATGTGGTGGGTGGATTTATCCTGTTTTTTATTCAGGACATTCTGTTCTTTCATCCCCTGCCCTTGAAGAAAGACTATGCTTTTTCATTTGATCTTCCTTACAAAGAACTCAATATCTCTTCCCCGCATGCCAGCAGTAATATTTTGCAGTTCCAGGCGAAAGGGGCTTCCAAAGGGATCGTGCTTTTCTTTCATGGCAATATGTACAATATGGAGCGCTACAAACAATATCCCGCTCTATTTGTGAACAAGGGATATGAATTCTGGATGATCGACTATCCTGGTTTTGGAAAAAGCAGGGGAAGAAGAACTGAAGGTGCACTGGAAGAGCAGGCGCAATTATTCTATGATCTTGCGATGAAGAAAGTTCATGCCGATAGCATTCTGATCTACGGAAAATCCATCGGCACGGGTGTAGCATCCTGGCTGGCTGCACACCATGCATGCAAAAGGCTGATCCTCGAAAGTCCTTATTACAGCATCGCCGCCCTATCTCACTATTATTTTCCCATTTATCCTTCATCGCTGGCGCGTTATACCTTCCCGATCAATGAATATCTTCTGACCGTTCATGCACCTGTTACCATTTTTCATGGAAATGAAGATGAAGTCATTCCTTACGGTCAGTCACATGATTTAAAAGAACAGAATCCTTCTGTAGAATTGATCACAATAGATCAGGGACATCACAATGACCTGGCTCGGTTTCCGCTCTTTAAACAGAAATTAGATTCTTTGTTGAAGGATTAAATATTTAAATGGAATGGCAAGGCATGCCTTAGGTAATTTATCAGAAAAACATCTAACCAAGATGGACAACAAAACTTCGCAGTTACATCAACAATAGCAAGAAGAATTCTTCCGGAAAAAACTTCACCCAAAACAATTCAAGAATTTAGGACAAGTAATAAACACCATGTATTTCGCCGAACAAACAATACGCGGACTGAACTGCTAGTCTTTCAAACTCACGCCCTCGGCTCTAACCTGCAAGCTGTAATTCACACCAATCTTCAATGCATAATTCTCCGGCCCGTGACTCACCGGAAAACCAAAACTAACAGGATATTTATATTCACAAACATGCTCCTGGATGATTTCATAAACAGTTTTTCCAAAAGGACGCTCTGTATCCTTGCCATCAGTGAATCCGCCAATTATCAGTCCGGCAAGGCCCTTCAGTTTTTCACTTCGTTTCAGTTGCACTAACATGCGATCAACATTGTACAGATACTCTCCAACATCCTCGAGAAAAAGAATTTTGTTCTTTGTATCCAGCTCTGAACGCGTGCCCAGCAGGTGAACAAGCAGACTCAGATTCCCTCCCACGAGGCGGCCCTTTGCCTCTCCATTTTTATTGAATGGATGTGCGCCACACTCATAAGATGACTTGCCGCCTTCCAAAGCATTCTTTAATGATCGTATGTAAGGCGAGTCAGCTCCTCCATCATTGAAGGCAGCGGCCATGGGCGCATGAAGAGAAGCGATTTCGAAGCGCGAAAAAATATGTGCATGGAGCACCGTCACATCACTAAAACCAATCAGCCACTTTGGATGCTTTCTGAATTTTTTAAAACTGATTTTATCAATAATACGGCTAAGCCCATAGCCTCCACGTGCGCAAAGAACAGCATTGATCGAAGGATCATCCATCACCTGCTGCAGGTCCTGCAATCTTTCCTCGTCGGTCCCGGAAAAATAATTATCCGAATTGCTATGAGTGGTTGTTCCCAGCTTCACTGTATAACCCCAGGCATCGAGGGTCTCAATGCAGGTCTGCATTTTTTCAATGGGCATAAAGCCTGCAGGCGCAACAATGCCAATCGTGTCTCCTTTTTTTAGATATGGTGGGATCCTGCTCATTTCATTTCAGTAAGAGTTGCTCCGTCTTTAGTTACAGAAAGCTGATGCCTGACACCACACTTCAAAGCAAAATTTGCTTTCTGGTGACCCACGGGAAAATCAAAACACACCGGATAAGAATGATCTTTTATTTTTTCCAGAACAATATCCTGTATGGTTTTTCCAAACTCTTCGCCCGGATCATCTTCCTTTATTTTAAAACCACCAACGATCAGACCTTTGAGTGATTTGAGTTTGCCGGTTCTTTTCAGGTTCCAGAACATGCGGTCGATGCTGTAAAGGTATTCGCCCGTGTCTTCCACGAATAAGATCTTTCCGTTGGTCTTAATGTCCGATGCACTGCCTGCAAGTGACTCCAGGGTTTTTAAATTTCCACCAACAAGAATTCCCTCCGCTGCTCCCGTTTTGTTTTGCTCATTAGCCGTTGCAGCATAATTCATTTTTTTTCCGCTCAGCGCATCATGTATCGAATTGATCGTGTCCACCTGAATGGGCTCGGCCTTGTCCCATTCATCAGGAAAACTGTTGGTCATCTTGGAATGAATGGAAGCCACACCGCAGTTTGTATGAATATGACTATGCAAAACCGTGATATCGCTAAAACCAATGACCCATTTGGGTTTGCGCTTAAATTTATTCCATTGCAAACGGTCTACAATCCGGATGGAACCATAGCCGCCCCGCGCACACATGATGGCTTTGATGGAAGGATCGTCCAGCATCTGCTGCAGATCCTGAAGGCGTTCTTCATCTGTGCCTCCAAACGTAAAATCTTTTCTTCCAATCGTATCTCCAATCTTCATTGTATAACCCCAGGACTCCATCAAACTCACAGCGGGCTGTATCTCCTCGGGCTTGATAGAGCCTGCAGGTGCAGTAATTCCAATAACATCGCCTGGTTTGAGATAGGGAGGATTTTTGATATTGCTTTCTTCTTCATCTTCCACTTCCACAAAAGCTTTCTTACGTGGCAATGCTCCCCCCGCTGCCAGGATACCAGACAGTTGAATAAAATTTTTTCTATCCATAATGGAGACACAAGTTAAGAGTTCGGAGTCAGGAGTTCAAGGCCGGGAGTCGGGAGTTCGGAGTCGGGAGTTCGGAGTTCAAAGTTCAAAGTTCAAAGTTCAAAGTCGGTGAACTACGGGGCCGTTAATACTATGGGATAGCACGGGATTGCTTGCGCCACCGCTATAGCTTTAGCGCACGCGGTCGCTTCGCTCGCAATGACGTTCATAGGTTTCGAAGTTTACTTTTATTTGAGTGAATGCTGATACCGGAACCAGTCTTTACCTTTTTTTTGAATGCCCAGGCTCTTGGCTTCGAGGTCTGCCTGGGACCATTAGTAAAAACATTAACTTAAGTCATTGCGAGCGAAGCGAAGCAATCTCACCAATTTGTAATACAAACCACCTCCAGGTTCCCTGAATTAAACTTTGAATTTTGAACTTTGAATTTTGAACTTTCAACTCCGAACTCCCGACTCCTGACTCCGAACTTTGAACTCTCAACTCTGAACTCCTCTCCGAACTCCGTATTTTTGCGCCCTGTTTCATACACAGAACCCTGATTGAAATGAATGAACAGCCGAAACGATACCTGGTTACTTCTGCCCTTCCCTATGCCAATGGTCAAAAACATATTGGGCACCTCGCCGGCGCCTACATACCTGCCGATATCTATGTCCGTTACCTGAGGGCCCAAAGGCGTGACGTCGTTTTTGTATGCGGCAGCGATGAACATGGTACCGCCATCCCCATCCAGGCCATGAAGGAAAACACAACGCCTCAGGCCATCATCGACAAATACCATGAAGTGATCCGACAGAATTTCGAAGACCTTTCCATTTCCTTCGACATTTACGATCGTACCAGTAGTCCCATTCATCACGACACGTCGCAGGAATTTTTTACTTACCTCAATGATCGTGGAGACCTGGAAGTAAAAGAGACCGAACAATACTACGACGAACAGGCCCAGACCTTTCTTGCCGATCGCTATATCAAAGGCACCTGCCCCAACTGCGGATTTGAAAACGCCTACGGCGACCAGTGTGAACGCTGTGGCACTTCGCTCAGTCCCGATGACCTGATCAATCCTGTGAGCACGCTCAGTGGAAGGCCGCCGATCAAAAAAAATACAAAGCACTGGTATCTTCCACTGAACAAGCATGAAGACTGGTTGCGCCAGTGGATCCTTGAAGAACATGGCACAGACTGGAAAGCCAATGTGCTGGGACAATGCAAAAGCTGGATTGACAACGGACTTCAACCAAGAGCAGTCACACGTGATCTCGACTGGGGTGTGAAGGTTCCACTTCCTGAAGCAAAAGGCAAGGTGCTCTATGTTTGGTTCGATGCACCGATCGGTTATATCAGCGCTACCAAACAATGGGCCATCAATGAGGGAAAAGACTGGAAACCTTACTGGCTCGATCCTGAAACCAAACTGGTTCATTTTGTCGGCAAGGACAACATAGTTTTTCACTGCATTATTTTTCCAGTGATGCTCCGGCTGCACGGATACATTCTTCCATCCAATGTTCCTGCCAATGAGTTTATGAACCTCGAAGGTGACAAGATGAGCACCAGCCGCAACTGGAAGCTGGACATGCAGGACTACATAGATGATTTTTTGAAAAAAGAAGATGGGGGACCCCAGCTTGCTGACGCGCTTCGTTATTATCTGATCACCATTCTGCCCGAAGCAAAGGACAGTGAATTTACCTGGAAGGGTTTTCAGGATGCGGTGAACAATGAGCTTGTAGCGATATTTGGAAATTTCGTGAACAGGACTTTTGTGCTGATGCACAAACTCACCGGCGGGAAAGTGCCCCGTTTTCACCAGGACATCGCAGATGAAAAAGATCAGGCGCTGATCCTCGCAATAGAAACTGCACGTCAAAAACTGGAACTGGGTATTGAAGAATATAAATTCCGCGATGCCCTGTTTGCTGTCATCGATCTTGCGCGAAGTGGCAATAAATACATGCAGGAAAAAGAACCCTGGATCAAAGCAAAGAAAATAGAAACGCCAGAAGCGGAAGAGGCACAAAAAGAAATCGACAACTGCCTTCATATCTGCCTTCAGTTGTGTGCCAACCTGGCTATACTTATAAATCCTTTTCTACCCAACACGGCAAAAAAAATGATGCACATGATGAAAGTGGTAGACCGGATGCTGGATTGGGAGCATGCTGGCAAGACAAAATTGCTGAGTGTGGGTTATTCATTGCGTGCGCCTGAATTGTTGTTCCGCAAAATTGAAGATGCGGAAGTGCAATACCAGACCGATAAACTAAAAAAAGGAATGGAACAATCAAAAATGGAACAGAAGTCCGACAAAGCCTTGCAACAGGATCCAGGAAAGGTTGAAGAAAAAAAATCGGAAATTCAGTATGATGATTTTGCGAAACTGGACCTTCGCATTGGCACCATTACTTCGGCAGAGAAAGTACAAAAGGCGGACAAGCTTTTGAAACTCCAGGTGGAGCTGGGTGCAGAAACCAGGACCATTGTTTCCGGCATCGCACAACATTTTTCCCCTGAATCACTGATTAACAAACAGGTGATCGTTGTGGCCAATCTTGCTCCGCGTAAAATGAGAGGAATTGAAAGCCAGGGAATGATCCTAACAGCGGAGCAACCCGACGGAAAGCTCGTTCTGGTAAATCCCGATGCTCCTACTGTGAATGGGTCTTCTGTAAAATGAGGTGGTGAATGGTGAGTGGTGAATGGTCAATGGTGAATGGTGAATAGTGAGTAGTGAATGTTGGGAAACGGGAATGAAACGCAAAGAGCGCAAAGGATGCGCAGAGGGCCGGAAAGGTTTTATATTGTTTCGAGGTTCAGTATATTCTTTACATACAGCTGCCCCTTGTGTTTAATGCCAGGCCTAGATAACTTCCCAAGAATTTCCAGGATTCAGGGTTAAAAAAGATTGTCCTGATAATTTCATAGAAACCTGCTCACCCTAATTCCTAATTCCTCTTCGGCCGCCGCAGCCTTGGCGTAGGCGGCAATTCCACCTTAATACCTATTACCCCAATACTTAATTCCCAATCCTCCGGGAGGCAACCATTCTGAAGACAGAATCGTTTTTAATCCAAACCACCTTTGTGGTTATTTTTTATTCATAGACCTGCATGACGATCTTCTATCATTCAACGAAGTATATATTGCCGGTATTTATTCCATATCAAACAAACATGATCTCTGTTGCATTAGAGCAGGACCATGTCGCAAAAACCTGTATCAAAATTTTTTCCGTATGAGAAAAGTCAGTTTTGTTTTAGTTGTTGTTATCAGTTTTTTTTGGACCAGTTGTACCTATGATGCCGATACCTGCAGTACAGCCAATACCACCTACAGCAGCACGGTTACTTCCATTTTTACAAGCAACGGTTGTTATTCCTGTCATGGTACGCTCCCAAGCTCCGGAGCTCCATTCAGTCTTGTAGGATATAGCAATGTCGTGGCTCAAAAATCCCGGCTTATCGGGGCCATCAGTCATGCTGATGGATTCGCACCCATGCCACAGGGTCTTCCCAAAATGAGTGAGTGCGATATCAGTAAAATAAAAGCATGGGTGGATGCAGGGACTCCGGACAATTAATTTTTGGGAAAAATTACCAACCAGCAGCCTGAACCTGCCGAACCTGTCAATTATCTTTGAAGATTGTGGAAACGGTAGATTAGCTCAAACATGAATGCATGAAAAGAACAATACTGATCATCGTGGTGCTGGTCATCGGATTGGCGGCATGGTATGGTTACAAACTATACAGCGATAAAAATCCTGACCTTAAAAACAGCGATCCTGATTTTACCCTGGATGCTGCTGCGTTGATACAGGCGTTCAATAAGGATTCAGCCGCCGCCAGCAAGCAATACATCAATAAGATCGTTCTGGTTAAAGGCACGATTTCCAAGCTGGATACTTCTGGCGTTGTGGCCCTGGGTACCGCAGGCGAAATGTCTACAGTGGAATGCAATATGGACAAGAGACACAAAGAAGACCTGGCAGCCATCAAGGAAGGCTCAGATGTTTCGGTGAAAGGAAGATGCACCGGATTTAAATCAGAAACCATGCTGGATGTTAACCTGGGTACAACCGTTGAAATGAATTTCTGCGTTATTCCAAACAATAAATAAACACCATGTTCAAGAAAAATCTGATCCTATCACTAATCCTGCTCTTTTGTGCTTCGCTCGCTTTTTCGCAGGATAAATATTTTACGAAAACCGGGAAGATCAATTTCTTTTCAAAAGCTTCTCTTGAAGATATCGAGGCAAAGAACAATACAGTAACCGCAGTCCTCGATTCCAAATCAGGCGCCATTCAGTTTGCAGCCATGATGAAAAGTTTTGAATTCGAAAAAGAGCTGATGCAGCAGCATTTCAATGAAAATTATGTGGAGAGCGATAAATTTCCCAAAGGTGAATTCAGGGGCGTGATCACCAACAATAATGAGATCAATTATTCAAAGGACGGTAGTTATACGGCCAGGGTGAAAGGAAAGATGACCATTCACGGCATCACCAAAGATATTGAGACCACCGGTACCATAAAAGTGGATGGAGGAAAGGTCAATGCCAATTCTGTTTTTAATATTCTTCTTTCCGACTACAAAATAAAAATACCCGCTGTTGTAAAAGACAAAGTTTCCAACTCCATCAAGATCTCTGTAGACTGTAAACTGGAACCTTTAAAAGGATGATTTCATGAAATACCCAACCAAACTCCTGCTGCTTTCCCTGTTGCTGTTCATCGGCCATTCCGTATTTGCACAAGATGAAGACCTGTTGAAATTGGCAGGGAATGACAAACCCAAAAAAGAATATGTGTACGGGGCTTTCAAATCGACAAGGGTCATCATGTCGCAAAGCATGGAGATGCTCCGCCCTGGCGTACTCGACTTCCGCATTCTTCACCGCTTTGGACTGGTGAGCGGAGGTGCTTATGAATTTTTTGGATTGGATGGCGGTGCTGCTGTGCGGCTGGGACTCGATTATGGAATCAGTAATAAAATCAGTGTAGGAATTGGAAGAAGTTCAAATAAAGAACTGGATGGATTTTTTAAGTACAGACCGATCCAGCAGTCAACAGGTCCTTCTTCTTCGCCGGTTTCCCTGGTGCTGGTTGTGGGTTCCACCATGTCCATCAAAACTTTTCCGGAGAACCAGGGCAAATATGAATTCACCGACCGGCTTTCTTATTTCTATCAGGCCATCGTTGGTAGAAAATTCAGCAAGAATTTTACACTGCAGATCATGCCCATCTTTCTTCACCGCAACCGTGTGGACACCACTGGCGATCACAATGATATTTTTGCACCAGGCATAGGAGGAAGGATCAAGGTAAGCAAGCGTGTTTCGCTGAACGCGGATTATTATTATGTGATCCATAAAGACAACGGTCTTTATCCTTACGTTACTGCACTATACAACCCCATGTCCATTGGTGTAGACATTGAAACGGGAGGCCACGTGTTCCAGCTTCATTTCACCAATTCAAAAGGACTCAATGAACGATATTTCCTGACAGACACAGAATACAGCTGGACCAAGGGTGATATATTTCTTGGCTTCAACATCTCGCGCGCCTTCCAGATCAAAAAGCCGAAAACCGGGTATTGAGGTATTGAGGTGGAATTTGGAATTGGGAATTGGGAATTAGGGAGAGAGCAGGTTTCTATGAAATCATCAATCGGGTTAATCATTCTAATTCAGAATCTCCGTCCTCTGGCATCTTCATCTTTTTGATCTCAGTTCCGCTCTTTTCTTAGTGCCAACTCCTCACAATTCACAGCTCATCATTCAAAGCTTTCTCTCTCCTTCTCCTGTTCTTTTGTTACCTTGACTGGATCTCTCAATTATTATCAACCAAAACAAACAATTATGAGAAAGGTTTTTCTATTTCTCTCTCTTAGTGCATTTGCCGCCTGTAATTCCAATAAGGAACCAAAGGTGGAATCCGCCTCCACTGTAGATTCAACCAGCAAGGAAAAAATCAGTTATCCTTACGACATCAAGTATTCTTCCCAATTTGAGATGGGAGATCCCAATCAATCGAAGGTCATCCTCAACCTTTGGAAAGATTTTGACAACGGAAACCTGAGCGACAGCAAACAATATTTTGCAGACACCGTGGACATACACCTCGCCGGTGGAATGATGATGCATGCCAGCAAGGATAGTATTATTTCTGCCGTTCAGCGCCATCGCGACATGTTGTCTGCGGTGACAAGTGCGGTTCAAGCGGTAATGGCTTTCAGGAGCACAGACCGAAACGAAAATTGGGTGAGCGTATGGGGTGATGAAGTGGACACGCACAAGGATGGTAAAATAGATTCAGTGTCCTTGCAGGAAACCTGGCGCTTCAACAAAGATGGAAAGGTTGATCTGCTGTTTCAATACGAAAGACAACTGACGAAAACTAAAATGTAGTATTTTATATTCAGCACGCAAGATGGCCCCGGCTGCATCTTGCGTGCTTTTTATTTCCGAACTATAAAAATAGTTCCATATTAATCCCACCAGATCTACCACTTCCTCTCTTCGATTGCAGTGAGTCCTTTGCCACTTCTCATTCACTACTCACCATTGAGCATTGACCATTCACGCCCTTTTTATTATCTTCACAAATAGTTGTTTAACTAACTATTTCTATGAAGCGAATCATCAAGAAGGTAGCCGTGCTTGGAAGTGGCGTTATGGGTTCAAGGATCGCCTGTCATTTTGCAGGTGTTGGCGTTCAGGTACTGCTCTTAGACATTGTACCCAAAGAAGCATCAACATCCGACAACAAGGCCCTGCGCAATAAGATCGTCAACGATTCCCTGCAGGCCGCCATTAAAAGCAATCCCTCTCCTGTTTATACGAAAGATGTAATCAAACGAATTGCTACCGGAAATTTTGATGACAACCTCAAGGAAGTTGCTTCCTGCGACTGGATCATCGAAGTGGTAGTGGAAAGGCTGGATATAAAAAAATCGCTTTACGAAAAACTGGAGCAGCTTCGTAAGCCCGGATCGCTCATCACCTCCAATACTTCCGGCATTCCCATTCACCTTTTGAGTGAAGGCCGGAGCGAAGACTTTAAAAAGAATTTTTGCGGAACCCATTTTTTCAATCCACCAAGATATCTCCGGCTGCTCGAGATCATTCCCACTCCAGCCACCGATCCTTCCGTAGTTGACTTCCTGCTTCATTACGGCGATTTGTATCTGGGAAAAACAACCGTGCTTGCCAAAGACACTCCGGCTTTTATCGCCAACCGCATTGGAGTTTATGGCATCATGCAGATCTTTCAACTCCTCGACAAGCTGGGTCTCACCATTGACGAAGTAGATGCACTCACAGGTCCAATTATCGGCAGGCCGAAATCAGCGACATTCCGTACTGCTGATGTGGTGGGCATCGATACGCTGGTGAAAGTAGCCAAAGGCGTGTATGATAATTGTCCTGATGATGAAATGCGTTCAGTATTTCAGATTCCTTCCTGGCTGCAAAAAATGGTGGACAATAACTGGCTGGGAGATAAAACCGGACAGGGATTTTTCAAAAAAATAAAAGGCACTGGTGGTGAAAAAGAAATTTTGACGCTGGATTTGAAAACAATGGAATACAAGCCGCGGCAGAAACCAAAATTTGCTTCTGTTGATGCGGCAAAAGGAGTGGATGATCTCAGGCAAAGAATAAAAATGCTGGTGTCGGCACAAGACAAGGCGGGTGAATTCTATCGTTTGTTTCATTATGGACTTTTCTCTTATATCTCACACCGCATTCCTGAGATCAGTGATGAAGTTTTTCGAATCGATGATGCAATGATGGCTGGATTTGGCTGGGAGATCGGAGCATTTGAGAGTTGGGATTTGCTTGGTGTAGAAAAAACGATCCCTCAGATCAAGGCAGCTGGTTTGTCTGTTGGCCCCTGGGTAGAAGACATGGTGAAATCTGGTCATCCCACATTTTATAAACTGCAGCAGGGAAAAAATTTCTGTTATGATCTTCAAAGCAAAGACTATAAACCCCTGCCTGGAAGCAGTGAGCTGATCGTCCTTAGCAACTATCAGGACAAAATTGTTTGGAAAAATCCTGTGTGTAAAGTATATGACATTGGTGATGAAGTGCTGGGCATTCAATGGAATACCAAGATGAACACGATCGGAGGTGATGTGCTCTCCGGCATCAATAAAGCCATTGAACTGGCGGAAAAAAATTTCCGCGGACTGGTTGTCGCCAATGACAGTGCCAATTTCAGTGCAGGCGCCAATGTGGGAATGATCTTTATGCTGGCTATTGAACAGGATTATGATGAACTGGATATGGCCATTCGTCTTTTTCAAAATACCATGATGCGTTGCCGTTATTCCAGTGTGCCCGTTGTAGTAGCGCCGCATGGCTTGTCACTGGGAGGAGCTTGTGAGATGAGTTTACACAGTGATAAAGTATGTGCTGCTGCTGAAACTTATACCGGTCTCGTTGAACTGGGTGTGGGATTGATCCCTGGCGGAGGAGGAACAAAAGAATTTGTAGTAAGGGCTTCGGATGAAATGCACGAAGACGAACCCGAGACCATTACATTGAAGAATCGTTTTCTCACGATCGCCACTGCAAAAGTTGCCACTTCAGCCCAGGAAGCTTTTGAACTGGGTATTTATCGAAAGGGTCATGATGAAGTGGTGATGAATCAATCGCGAAGAGTAACCGAGGCAAAACGTTCGGTGCGGGAATTATCGGAAAGCGGGTACGTAATGCCGGTGCAGAGAAAAGAAATCAAAGTGCTTGGCCGTAGTGCGCTGGGTGCACTTTATGCAGGAATACATGGAATGTGGCGTGCCAATTATGCTACTGAACATGATGCCAACGTAGCCAGAAAACTTGCATACGTAATGTGTGGTGGCGACCTGAGTGAGCCAACGCTTGTTACCGAACAATACCTTCTGGACCTGGAACGCGAAGCTTTTCTTTCCTTGTGTGGTGAAAAGAAAACCCTTGAAAGAATTCAGTCTGTTCTCAAAAGCGGAAAACCTCTTAGGAACTGACGTCGGTTTTTTAGAAGGAGGACTGGAAGCTGCTCGCTGTGGGCTGTTAGCTGCTAGCTTTTTATCGTCTTCTATGCATCGTTTGCATAAAAAAGAAACTTTATTGCATTGAATCGTGTTTAATACGGCGCCTTTTATTATGTAGAATGGTAATGGTATACAAAAACTGCGTTTGACAAAAGTTTTATCGTACATACCTTATTCTTTTTTTACTCTTTTAAATAATATTCGATTACCTCGCGCCAATAAATACTTCCCTTTGCGCCTTTACCCTTTGCGTTCTTTGCGTTCTTTGCGTTCTTTGCGTTCTTTGCGTTCTTTGCGTTCTTTGCGTTCTTTGCGTTTAAAAATCTTTGTCCCCTCCACCCTCTACGTGCCTCCGTCCTAAAAATCTTTGCGTTCCTTGCGATTCCTGCGTCCCCTGCGTTTAAAAATCTTTGCGTCTTTAAACCCCTTTGCGCCTTGGCGTGAAACCTCCGGAAGCCAATAGCCAACAGCTTCCCTCCTTACATTTGCACATGCCCCGGAAATTATTGTACTACCGGCTACGAACACTGGCGGTGATCTCGCTGGCCTGGATCATTTTTGGCGCGGTGTTCTTTGTGAACCTGATCAAACCAACCAATGACCTGGGTGTTCGGGTATCGCTTTTTCAGTTTTGTTTTACATTCGGTATCATTGGATTTATTGTTTCGGCTGCACTCATCTTTTTTCTCAAGCCTGCATTCAACCATCTGCCGGTGTGGTTGTCCATCATCATCAAGCTTCTGCTGGCTGCACTTCTGTTTTTTGTAATTGCCTTTGTTCTTTTAATGGTGTATTTCTTTATTCATTACACCAAAGACCTTGGCCACTATCTCAATAGTTTTTTTACCAAGCTGGTATTCACCTATAGCTTTAGCAGTTTTGTCATCGACCTGGGCATGATGACTTTTCTGAGCATCCTGTTGCTGGAAGTATCAGAAAAATATGGACCGGGTATGATCTGGAGACTGCTCGTTGGAAAATACCATCATCCCAAGATCGAGAACAGGATCTTTATTTTTCTGGACATCAATGAATCTACTTCCATTGCCGAAAAATTGGGACACGAAAAATATTTCCGCATGCTACGTCTTTTTTTCAACGACCTCACCATACCTGTGCTCGCCAATGACGGAGAGATCTACCAGTATGTTGGCGACGAAATGGTTGTTAGCTGGATCAATTCGCCGGAAAATAAAATCAAGAGCTTAAAATTTATCCGCAACACTTATTACCTGCTTCAGAGGCATACCAAACTGTATAAAAAAAGATTCGGACAATTGCCCAAATTCAAAGCGGGTGTGCATGCGGGTGAGATTACAGCAGGATTCATTGGCGTGATCAAAAAAGACCTTGTATTCAGCGGCGATACTGTAAACACCGCCGCACGCATCCGCAGTATGTGCAATGAACTGAACGAACCTTTTATCCTCTCGGAAGATTTCATGAAAGATTTCCATCAACCCTTTGGTTATGACATACAAGAGATCGGAAAGCTGGAGCTGAAGGGACGTACGGAACCCATTAAACTATTTTCATTAAAGCTGGAGGCCTGATGGGAGAAGCTGAGATCAACAGGAATGAAAAAATAATTACGATCAGTTCACACATCATCACCTATGGAAATTGGGCCGACGATGAAGTAACTGAAAGAATGAGAAAAGAAATTGAAAACATGTGGAATGAACCTGATGCTGTCGGATATCTTCACAATGAACATTACCAAATCCGCTTCAACATTACTGCCGCCTGCATTCCCAATATCACAGAACTGGATGTGCTTTCCAATACAGATCCCAGAAATAATTTCTTCCGCATTGAAAAGATCGTGCATGGTGATATTTCATTTGTGGACGGACTGGGTTGCAATACCGGCTACTTCAAATGGGAAAATTTATATGAAGGTTCCACAACCGCTGCACACGAATATGGGCATACACTGGGCCTTGATCATCCCCGAAATCTTGACTTCCGTGGAAAAGGCGTTCCGGGCATCATGTATCCACGCGGTACTTTGGTGGATTCTTCTTTCCAATATGATCCGCTGAAACCGCCCGGAGTAACGGGTGGCACCATGCATCCAAAATTCAGAAAGGTACATCCCGAGGACATAGAAGACCTGAAGATTCATCGCTTTCATTTTACAGATAACAGAGCAATTGTGGGGGACTTCACGAATATTTACCACTGGCCACATAAGATTTCCGGCTAGGTCAAAATATCTTAACTTAATGGCGATCAACCTGACTATTTATGAAAAAAATGCTAACTCTGATTGCAGCTGCTGTCGGTACATTTTGCCAGGCCCAACCCCGGCTGCCGCAAAATTATTACTGGCAGAAACTTGACAACGGCCTTGAAGTAGTGGTCATCGAAAACCACAAGGTACCACTGGCCACCATTGAGATCGCGGTAAAGAACGGGGCCTATACAGAAGGGCCCGAATACAGCGGCCTGTCTCACCTCTTCGAACACATGTTCTTTAAAGCCAACCGGGATTATCCTGACCAGGAAAAATTTCTCAAGAGAACACAGGAGCTGGGCGCCATCTGGAATGGAACCACAGGTGATGAACGTGTCAACTATTTTTTCACCTTCGATAAAGACAGTCTCGATGCGGGGCTTCGATTCATGAATGCTGCGATTCGCTATCCTATTTATCGCGAAGAAGACATGCAGAAAGAAAGACCTGTAGTGGACGGAGAATTTCAGCGCAACGAAAGCAATCCCTATTTTCAACTCTGGTTGGAAACCAATAAAAGGATGTGGGGTGATCTGTTCACACGCAAGAATGCCATTGGCGATCATCATATCATCAACACCGCCACACCTGCCAAGATGATGATCATTAAAGACAAATATTATGTTCCCAATAATTCACTACTCGTGATCTGTGGTGATGTAAACCCTTCACAGGCTTTCAGTCTTGCAAAAAAAATCTATGGCGATTGGCAGCCTTCAGATATGGATCCTCAATTGAAATATCCCATTCCGGAATTTCAACCCGTCAAACAAACCGATTACTTCATAAAAGAATCGTCAATAGCACAAACGCCCGTGATCATGATGCAGTGGGAAGGTCCCGATTTCAGAAATGATTCAGCGGGTACCGTAGCAGCAGATGTGTTTTCAAAAATCCTCTCACTCAATTCATCCAAATGGCAACAGGCGCTGATTGATAAAGGGCTGGCTACATCTGCCAGTATCAGCTACCAGACGAGCCGTTATGTTGGTCCCATCCAGATTTTTATCACACCTATTCCTGGTAAGCTGAAAGATTGTTATACCGAGGTAATGAATCAGATTAGTCAGTTTGACAATCCGGATTATTTTACCGACGCGGAACTTGCAAAAGCAAAAGAGGGACTGAAGCGTCAACAGATCCGCTCTTCGGAAAAACCTTCCAGTCTTGCTTCTCAACTTACTTATTGGTGGTGCAGCACTTCGCTGAATTATTTCACTGATTATTTTCCGGCCATGGACAAAGTAACGAAGCAGGACATACACAACTATGTTACCCGTTACATTACCAGCAAACCCTATGTAGCTGGAATGATCATCAACGCCGAAATGAGCGGCAAATACCAGCCAGCCGATTTTTTCAAAACAAAAACTTACTGAGATGAGAAAAATATTTTTCGGCCTCTTCCTGTTCGCTGCAGTTCTTGCCTGGGGTCAGCAAAATAAACCCTATGACATGATGATTAAAGGAGTAAAAGTTATTGTGGTACCCAGTGGCAATGAGATCATGCAGGTAGATATGGTATTCAAAGGCGGTGTACAAAACTTTCCTGCAAACAAAGCCGGAATTGAGAAAATGGCTTTAACTGCGCTCACCGAATGCGGAACGATGAAGGATGACAAGAACAGTTTCAAAAATAAATTGGATGAAGTAGACGCACGCATATATGGAAGTTCGGGCAGAGATGCCTCGCATTTTCAGTTGAATTGCATCAAAGGTGATTTCGAAACGGTATGGCCCTTGTATGTAGATGCACTGACTGCGCCGAAGTTCGATGCAAAAGAATTTGACAGAATTCGGGAAGAAGCCATCAACAACCTGCGCGAACAATCTTCCAACCCCGATGCTTCTCTTCAAAGAATGGCCATGGAAACGGCTTTCAAGGGAATGGACTATGCCAAATCGCCGAGTGGAACTATTGACGCCATCCAGAAAATGACGCCGAAGGAAACCAGGGCTTACTTCCAGTCCATATTCACGCGTTCACATATTTTCATGGTGGTCGTTGGTGATATCAGTAAAGAAGAACTTCAGAAAAAAGTTTCTGCGCTCATTGAAAAGATCCCTCAAGGCAAACCATTCGTTTTAAAGAGAACCACTTATGTACCTCAGTCGAACACCTTTGTTGCCCAGCAAAAAGATGTGGCCACCAATTATATCCTGGGTTTTTCTGCAGCACCTGCTTCCAATTCGAAGGATTATTTTGCAGGAACACTGGCATCAGGACTTTTTTATGACAAGGCCTTTCTGGAGATACGTACCAACAATGGGCTCTCATATGCTCCTGCCGCTTATATAAATAGTGGACTCACGCCGTTTTCGGCTATGTATGTTACCACCAAGGAACCGGATAAATATATTGCAGTAGCCAGGAACATGGTTGACAAGATCAAGCGTGAAGGTTTTCCTGCGGATGATGTACGGAACATGAAGAACACGTACTCTACCTATCAGTATTATGATAACGAGACCAATGCCTCACTTTGTTCCCTTGTTGCCAGCAACGAAATTCAGCTGGGCGACTGGCATCATGCACTATCATTGAAGAAAGACCTCAATAAAATATCTCCGTCTGATGTAAACAGGGTCTTTAATCAATATGTAGGCAATTTTACCTGGGTTTATCAGGGAGATCCTAAACAGGTCAATCCTGTGTTGTTCACACAAAAGGAAACACCTGCGGTGCAGAAGGATAAGAAGGCTTTTTAGAAGCCATTGGCTATTTGCTTTTAGCTGCTGAATGTTCTACAGCTTTTGCTGTACAGAATTTCAAGGAGTTTTTGCAACTCTATGGAACCTATGCGTTCTTTTCGGGCTTAATAACACTTATAAGTTTGTTTAGAGGCAGTCATGCCTATTCGTAAATTTTTATTAGAGATTGCTTTTTCGGCAGTCATTCTTTACTGTTTGATTTTTTTGAAGAGAGTGTTTTATTCGCAGTCATTCTTTACTAATTAGATTTTTTTGGAGGGAGCACTTAAAGGCGGTCCTTCCTTACTGGTTGGTTTTTTTCCTTTCTACTTTTTCTCTTGGAAAGAAAAAGTAGAGCAAAAAGTTCAAGGAGGCCCCCGCCTAGGCGGGGCCTCCGGGCCGCGGCACAACAGTCACTCTAAGCTTGTCTCGCAGTTGCGTTATACTAGGCAGTCTGGCCTTCAAAGAATAGAGCTCACTACTCGTATCAATGTGTTTTATATTCGAAGAGCTTTAATCGAAGATGCTGAAGGCGCTGTGTTCCCCCGGAGGGGTTGGACCTGTCTTGTGAGTTTTGCGATGATGTTCATGAATGATCCTCGTTTCATTATTTTGGAGCGCTTACTGCTTGTGAGTGTACTGCGAGGCGGTCTTGGGACTGGTGCTCGCTTCGCTTGCAAGGAGATTGCCGCGCTGCGCTCGCAATGACGCCTAAACTACGATGCTTACTACAGGTTTTATTGCTGCCTTTAATGCAAGCACTGTCTAAGAGCTGATGCTCACTGCGCTCGCATTGACCACCAAATCGAAAATGCATTACTGTTTCGATCATACTAATTAGGTAGTTGCGTAAGTAACACCTTTAAATTATAAAGTAACACCTCAAACTATAAGGCAAGATTAAAACCCGTAGTAAGCATCGTAGTATAGGCGTCATTGCAAGCGAAGCGAGCATCAGATCCCAGACTGTGTTGTCTTAAAGGCAGCAATAAAACCGGTAGTGAGCATTGTAGTTTAGTCGTCATTGCGAGCGCAGCGCGGCAATCTCCTTGCAAGCGAAGCGAGCACCAGTCCCCAGGACCGCCTTGTAGTACACTCACAAACAGTAAGCGCTCCAAAACAATGAAACAACCATCAATAATTAACATCATCGCAAAACTCACAAGACGGGGGAACACAGCACCTTTAGCCTCTTCGATTAAAAGCATTAAGAATGTAGGATAACTAAAAAACCTATAGTAAACGTCGATCTAAGGAGCAAGACCGCCTGGCATAACGTTTCTACGAGACAAGCTTAGAGTAACCGTTGTGCCGCGACCCGGAGGCCCCGCCTAGGCGGGGCCTCCTTGAACTTTTTGCTCTACTTTTTCTTTCCAAGAGAAAAAGTAGAAAGGAAAAAAAACAACGAGTAAGGACTGACCGCCTTTAAGAACTCCCTCCAAAAAAATCTAATCACTTACGAAAGACTACCTCCGAAGAAATCTCTAACAAAAAAATAATCGTAAAGATTGTTTGCATCCAGAAAAATCTATTGATAATTGACTACCTCTAAGGAAGAAGTACTATTCATAAACTTCTGGAATTTGAATGAGCGTTCAGCTCTTTCAAAGCCTCCTTAATAGTTGGATACAAAAACTGAAATCCTTGCGACTGCAGTTTCGCTGAACTGACAGTCGTACTTTTCAACACCTCAATACTCATTTCTCCAAGCACCGCCTTGAGAACAAAAGAAGGAACATGAAGGGGAATAGAAACCCTGTTGGAAATTTTTGCCAGCTTTTCCACCAGCTCCTTATTGCTCACAGGATTTGGTGCAACTGCATTGTACACACCCTCCAACCCTTTATCTATAACATGTACATATAAGCGAACAAGATCATCGATATGGATCCAGCTTACTACCTGCTTTCCATTTCCCAGAATAGAAGAAATAAAATAACGAAGTGGTTTTTTAAATTCCGGGTAGGCGCCTCCTTCCCTGCTCAACACAATACCAGTACGAAGAATTGCGAGTTTTTTATTCATCAGACCAACAGGAGCCACAGCTGCTTCCCATTCCTGCGCAACGCTTCCCAGGAAGTCCTCACCAGGTGGATCCGATTCAACGAATGGCCTTGGGTTGGGAACCATTGGATCCGGACCATAATAGCCAGTGGCAGACGCACTCACCAGGCATTTAACTTTATTGGGAACAGACTGTAAGGATCTTGCCAGTAAATTTCCGGACGCTACACGACTTTCCCTGATCTCCAGCTTTCTTTTCCTGGTCCACCGCTTCTCGGCCACATTGGCGCCTGCAAGGTGTATGATAGCATCTGCTTTCCCAATCGCTGTTTCATCAATTGTTCCTTCGGAAGGATTCCAGCTGGCGTAAGAAAGATTTTTGGTGTCTGATTTTCTTTTCGAACGAGTGAGTATGATCACTTCATCTCCGCGTGCGATCAATGCGCGCGTAATGGTGCGGCCAATCAGGCCTGTTCCACCTGTAATAAGAATGGTTGCCATAATGGTTCAACAAAGAAACTGAAAAGAAGTTTGGTATGTCGAATCGCTTTGTTGGTATAAGAGCATTGCATTTAAGCTATCCTCATAGTACCTTCAGCCAAATTTTTGAACCAGATGGATTCAGTACTGCAGCTCCAGGGCATTACAAAATTTTATGGACGCATCAGGGCATTGAACAACGTTTCCTTTGAAGTACCGCAGGGAAGCGTATTCGGTATCCTGGGTCCGAATGGAAGTGGCAAAACAACTTTGCTCAGCATCATTCTTGATGTACTCAAAGCCAACCAGGGTAATTTTCTTTGGTTTGGTCATCCTGGTTCCCCCGAACAAAGAAAAAAGATTGGCTCCCTTTTGGAAACACCCAACTTCTATCACTACCTGTCTGCTGCTGATAACTTAAAAGTCACCCAGAGCATTAGCGGAAGAGGAAGTGCAGAGGACATTGATACGGTGCTCAGAAAAGTAAAGCTGTTTGAGAGAAGAAAGAGCCGTTTCAGCACCTATAGCCTGGGAATGAAACAGCGTCTGGCAATTGCGGCCGCCCTGCTAGGCTCCCCGCAAGTGCTGGTGCTGGATGAACCCACCAACGGATTGGATCCTGTAGGCATCGCAGAAATCAGGGACTTAATTGTGGGTTTGAAAAATGCGGGACATACCGTGATCATGGCCAGTCATCTGTTGGACGAAGTGGAGAAAGTATGTACGCACGTAGCCATTTTAAAAACAGGAGACCTGCTCACCACCGGAGATGTAAGCCACGTGTTGATGGATGAAGACATCGTTGAAGTAGGCGCTTCCAACCTGGAACAACTGGCTGTACTGCTCCAGGAATACAGTAAAAATATCAGCGTCAACCAGGAGGCGGGCACGGTTCAATTCAGTTTGCCCAAAGGAAGTGCCAGGCTGGAAGATATCAATCGCTTTTGCTTCGACAAAGGTGTTGTGTTGAACCACATGATCCTGAAGAAAAAGAGGCTGGAAGCACGCTTCTTTGAACTCACCAATAATTAATCAGGCCTCAATCATCAAGATCCACAATCAGCAGAAAATTTATGAGTAGTCTTTTACGAACCGAATGGCTCAAGATTAAAAAATATCCGGCGTTCTGGTGGATGGCCGGTATCATCGCTCTGTCTTATCCCGGTATCAACTATCTTTTTTATACTGGCTACACCAACCTTATATCGAAAGGCGGAAGCAGGGCTGACCTGATCAAGATGGTCGTCGGTAATCCTTTTACTTTTCCGGAAGTATGGCATACGGTGGCCTATGCATCCTCCATTTTTATTTTTATCCCTTCCATCGTTGTGATCATGTTCATCAGCAATGAATACAGCTACAAAACACATCGTCAGAATATCATCGACGGATGGAGCCGAAGGGAGTTCATGATTGCCAAGCTCATTGATGTTTTGATCATTTCGGTGCTGATCTCCATCATTTATTTCTTTGTAGCCCTTGTAACAGGGTATTCCAATGTGGAAGACAGCAGCGGCGAAGTGTGGAGTCAGACCAAATACATCTGGCTTTTTTTCCTGCAAAGTTTTTCTCAGCTATCACTGGCATTTCTGATTGCCTTTCTTACTAAAAGAGCCTTTATTGCTCTGGGTGTTTTTATTTTTTATTTCGTGATATTTGAAAATATTATGGTGGGCCTCGCCAAATGGAAGCTCCATGATATCGGAAAATACCTGCCTTTTGAAATTTCAGACCGCATCATCCCCGTTCCTGCCTTCCTGGGAAAATTTGATGTTGACCGGTACAACGCTGCACTCGGAGAGGTAAACATCCATGTCTTCTATACGTTTCTTCTGATCATTCTCACTTGGTTTATTTGCTTCCGTATTAATAGCCGAAGAGATTTGTGAGGTAAGGGGAATAAGGTATTCTGGTATTGGGGAAAGAAAACAGAGGCCGCGGAGAAAAGTTTATGGTTTAAAGTTTATAGTTGATCATTTATCGTTATAGAATGGTCCGTACTTCTCCTAGTCTCTCATCTCTCATCTCTCATCTCTCATCTCACATCTGCGTTCACAGCGCAGAGGCAATCTCAGATCAGAGATTATTCAGGATAGAAATGAGTTTTATGGATACTTCCTAGGTTGGATCCGTTTCATTTTTTATATCCTGTCACGCTCAGTAGAATTACCGGATGTACAAGGGAGTGACACAACTGAAGTTGAGCCATGCACCAAGCTGGGTAAATTATTTTTCTAAAAATTATAGAGCTCGATAATTCTGGAAATAAATATAATGCGCTCATATTTCTATTTGTATGTTGGGCTTGCACAACAACTAGAGCTAAGGTTTTTTTATGAATTGAAATTATTTTATCAGCTGCAGCTCTCATTTCGGCTTTTGTTGTGTCACTCCCTTGTACGTCCGGTAATTCTACTGAGCTTGACATTAAGGAAGCGAAAGCCAGTGAACGCAGATGTGTGATGAGAGATGAGAGATGACAAGAGAAAAGAAGTACTCACCCTCTATAAACTACAAACTATAAACTATAAACCTCTCCAGGAAAAGTTCCGCGTCGTCCTTTCTTCGCCATATTTGTCATCAAAAAATAATCAGTAAGTACACAACTAAAAGCCTGAGACCCGATCTTATTCGATACACTAAACCTGGTCGAATCATAGTAAACCATCCGTGAAATCCGACTTTAATCCGTGAAATCCGTGATAAAAAAAACCCCCATCGGGAAACGACGGGGGAACAACTAAAAACACAAGCCGCTAGAAGGCTTCATTGGAACGGTCTTCAATTTATTGATCGGGGCTAGTCCGGCTTTTTACCATCCAGGAAAGTATTGATGGTGCTGATGGTGGCACCTTTTCCATCGTCCTTCACCTGGTAATTGCTGTAAAAATTTTCAACAGTGGAAGGGTTGTTGTATAATTCCATGTTGCGGCGGATATACGCTGGAACCGATTCAAACTCGTTGTTGGGATCGGCAGCATTAATGTTGAACGACAGATTGCGCAATTTCTGTAATCGTTCTGCTGCCCTCCTTTTTTGATCCCCCGTCACGTCCGGCATCGCCGGTTCATCGACTGGAGGCATTGGTGGTGTTTGAGTCTGGTGGCTCGATGGCGTTTCCGCCGCCGGAATGTCGTTACGTATCACCAGTTGCATGTCGAAAGTTTCCGGATCTTCCACTTTTGCAACAGGTGCCGGAACCGGTTCTTCTGCAGGCTTTGAAGTAGATACTTCAGGTTTGGACTCTGCGTAGATATTGGATGGTCTGGCCAGATAGCCTCCCGACGCTGCAGACGACGGGGAAGTATTTTGGTTCGGTGCGTTCGCCGGTTTGTCGTTGGCTAAAATAGACTGACGCAATTTTTCAAAGCGATCATCCAACCACTGCTTCTTTTTCTCGAGTTCTTTTTTTTCTTCATCTGCCTGCGCTTTTTCGTCTTTGATTTTTAAATGTAGGTGAACAGGTCCGGATTCTTCTTCCTCTTTTTCCACCACAAAATCCACAACGTCCAACCGTAGATCTGCGTTCGCATCCTCGAGCATCGGCATGGGTATTTCTGAAATGCCTTCTTCATCAATCAGCCGGGGTGCAAGCAAGTCCTCAATCTTTGGTTTGGTGGTGGCTTGTGGCTTTGGGATTGGCTGCTCTCCGAGTGTCATCACAATCTTCTCTTCTTTCTGGTTTTCCTGTACGGGTGCTTCTCTTTTGGTAAACGGATCCTGATGTTGGAATCCTGTTGCAATAAGGGTAATCCCTAGTTTACTTCCCAGTGTATTATCGTATCCAAGCCCGAGGATCACATCTGTGTTCTCGCCTGCCTGACTGAGTAAATGATTTTGAATGATCTCTACTTCATCCATGGTGAACTCATGATCGCCTTCCGATGAATTGATGTTGATGAGGATCCATTTTGCTCCACGGATCTCGTTGTCGTTCAGCAACGGTGAATTCAGTGCTTCTTCAATGGCTCTTTGTGCGCGGTTCTCTCCTTCACAGGCAGAGTTTCCAAGGATGGCCACACCTCCGTTCTTCATTACGGTGCACACATCCGCAAAGTCTACATTGATCTGTCCTGTACTGTTGATCACGTCCGTGATACATTTTGCAGCAGTAGCCAGAACATTGTCCGCCTTTGAAAATGCTTCACGCATTTTGAGATTTCCAAACTGGTGACGCAGCTTGTCGTTGCTGATCACGAGCAAAGTATCTACATATTGTTTCAAATTCTTGATTCCTTCTTCTGCCTGTTGCTGGCGTTTCTTTCCTTCGTAAGAAAAAGGTGTGGTTACGATACCCACCGTGAGAATGCCCAGGTCTTTACAAATCTTGGAAATGATGGGCGCACCACCTGTGCCAGTTCCACCACCCATGCCTGCTGTAACAAAGGCCATCTTGGTGTTGACTTCCAGAATGCGCTTGATCTCTTCCAGAGATTCTTCGGTTGCCTGACGTCCGATCTCCGGATTGGCGCCGGCACCAAGGCCCTGTGTCAGATGCGGTCCGAGTTGTACCTTGTTGGGAACGTTGCTTTGGGCAATGGCTTGTGCATCGGTATTGCAAATGATAAAATTAACGCCTTCGATATTCTGTGAATACATGTGGTTGACGGCGTTGCTTCCGCCACCGCCGATTCCAATCACTTTTATAATGGATGATTTTTCCTTGGGGAGATCAAAATGAATCATAAGAAATGGTTTGTGCCGTTACGGATTGTAACAACGGATGAATGAATTTTAGATGGATGATTTGGATGATATTAAAGTTCTGTCATGAACGTTGAGAATAATTTTTTTTTCGGCGAGCAACGTTGAACTGACGATTAGTAATTACAAATGGTGGTCTTCTTCCTCTCTGAAAATTTCAATCAGACTTGTTTTGAACTTTCCCCAGAAATTAGACATGCCTCTTCTTCTCTCTTCTGTTGATACAGATCCATCGGCTTCCACTTCAACAGGAACTTCTTCAAGCACGGTTTTAAGACCTTCCGGTACATCTACTTTTCTGAAACTGCTTTCAAATTGTTTGCGCTTGTGCTCATAATCATCATATCCTTTCAGGATCAGTCCCAGACAAGTGGCATACGTTGGCTTGGCCAATTCTTCAATATGTCCCGGCGCCAGGTGTTCGGTAGGAAGACCAATCCGTGCATTTAATCCGGTTACATATTCTGTAAGCTGAATGAGATGTTTCAATTGTGATCCGCCACCAGTAAGGATGACGCCACCATTGAGCATTTTATTATCAAGACCCACTTGTTTGAGATGATAGGTCACGAAATCCATTATTTCACTCATGCGGGCCTGAATGATGTTTGCCAGATTTTTTACGCTGATCTCTTTTGCCGGCATTCCACGAAGTCCGGGAATGGTGATGTAGGCATTGGCCTTGGCTTCATTGGAAAGCGCACTTCCAAACTGCACTTTCATTTGTTCCGCCTGCGTCTTCAACACACCCAGTCCTGTTTTGATATCGTTGGTAATGTTTTCACCCGCGAAAGGAATGACCGCAGTATGTTTCAGAATGCCTTCATAAAAAACTGCAAGGTCTGTTGTACCACCACCAATGTCCACGATGGCCACACCTGCTTCCAGGTCTTCCTGCGCCATGACGGCTGCAGAAGAAGCAAGCGGCTGCAGCACCAGGTCCTTGGTAATGAGTCCCGACTTTTCTACCGAACGGTTGATATTGCGGATCGCATTTTTGTCGCCGGTAATGATGTGGAAGTTCGCTCCTACTTTTACGCCGCCATATCCAATGGGATCAGGAATGTTCTGAAAATTGTCGACGGTATATTCCTGCGGGATCACATCAATGATCTGGTCGCCCGCGGGAATGTATGTCTTGTACTGATCGGCGATGAGCTGGTCGATGTCTTTTTGCGAAATTTCGTTTTCAGTATCATGTCGCACGATGTCGCCTCTTGTCTGAAGACTCTTGATGTGATGACCGGCAATGCCCACGTACACTTCATTTACTTCCAGGTTCGGATTGGAAGCATAGCAGTTTTCCAGTGCGGTTCTGATTGCCTTGATGGTTTCATCAATGTTCAATACCTGTCCGTGCTTCACGCCATTTGAATTGGCGCGGCCGAATCCGAGGATTTCCAGTTTTCCAAAGTCATTCTTGCGTCCGGCAATGACAGCGATTTTGGTGGTTCCAATGTCAAGCCCCACAATAATTGGTTGCTCGTTGTTCATGTTTATGTTGTTTTTTAGTTGTAACCTGATTACTAATCACAGATAACACGGATTAAATATAGATTTCACGCCTGCCCGTACCGAACGGTACGTTCGGGCTGGGATTGATTATAGGATTAAGCGGATTGACGATTTCATAAAAAACTGTTCTCTTCCAATTCCTAATCACGGATAACACGGATTAAATATAGATTTCACGGATTGATTATAGGATTAAGGGGATTGATGATTTCATAAAAAACTGTTCTCTCCCAATTCCCAATTCCAAATTCCTAATTCCACTTAATACCTTACTACCTCAATACCCCAATACCTTATCATCTTCCATCGTTTGCAAACTGGCCCGGTTCATCAATTCGTCAATATTTTTTTTCAGCTGAATGGAATCCACTGCTGATACTGGTCCTTTGCTCACAGCAACCACTTGTCCATCGTAAGCCAGGTCCAG
>JBJMLU010000223.1:0-29257 GCA_045805145.1 Flavisolibacter sp.
AAGGTGTTACTTACGCAAATACCTAATTAGCATGATCGAAACAGTAATGCATTTTTGATTTGCCGTCATTGCGAGCGCAGCGCGGCAATCTCCTTGCAAGCGAAGCGAGCACCAGTCCCAAGACTGCCTTGTAGTACACACTCACAAGCAGTAAAGCGCTCCTAAGCAATGAAACCAGGATCATTCATCAACATCATCGCATATCAAACTGCTCGATACCTGTAGTGAACTGTATTCTGTAAAGGCCAGACTGCCTAGTATAACGTAACAAGAGGACAAGCTTTGGGTAACCGTTGTGCCGCGGCCCGGACGCGCGGCCCGCCGTAGGCAGGATCCTTGAACTTTTTGTTTACTTTTTCTTTCCAAGAGAAAAAGTAGAAAGAAAAAAACTTACCAGTAAAAACTGGCTGCCACTAAGAAAAGATTCTAAAAAAAATCTAACAATAAGGAAAGACTGCCTTTAGGAAAACTCTCGCAAAAAAACTACCCCGTAAAGACTGGCTGCCGCTAAGGAAAGATTCTTAAAAAAACTTACCAGTGAATCTGGCTGCCACAGAAGAAAAATCTTCAAAAAAAATCTACCCTGTAAAGAAGGACTGGTTCAAAAAAGAGATTCTTCAAAACAACGAACGAGTAAAGACTATCACCTTTTAGTAAAGCCCTCAAAAAAAATTTACTCGCCAGTAAAGTATGACTGGCTCAAAAAACTCCCCGGCAAATAACTTTCCTACAATTCCTTCCAAAAAAAACAAGACACGGGACCGCTTATAAAATATGCTCAAAAAAAAATAGAAAACTAAATCGCTGAATTTTTGAACGGGCTGCCTGCGCAGCAAATATATTTCCACCATGCACTCGCCGCTCGAAGCCCGCAGCTCCTACCCTGCATTTTCCCTCACCGGCTCCCGGCTCAAAGCAGGCTGCTTCAACACGATCTTCTCATACATTTCCCTGAAGCGCTCCGCCCAGTGATCCCAGGTCAGTTCTTCTTCAAAACGCTTGCGGCTGGAGGCAATGAGCTGGTGATAGCGTTGCTTGTCATGAAAGATTTCTGCAATCAGCTCGGCATAAGATGATCCTCTTGCTTCATAAGGAAGACAATAACCATTGACTCCATCTTTCACTACATCGGGCACCCCACCCGTACTGGTAGCGATAGCGGGCATGCCATAGGCATTCGATTCACAGGCAACGATCAGGGAGCAATCTGCCCGAGTTGGAAGGATCAGGAAATGAGAAGTGGAAAGAAGTTCAATGAACCGGTCATGGTCCTGCTTATTGTTCTTGTTCAGAAAGGGAATCACTTCCATAAAGGGATGACTGATGCCATCTGGTGGAACACAACCGCAAATAATGAGTTTTGCCTTGATGCCCATTTCGTGTAAGTGCACCAGGGCTTCGTACGCGATCTGTCCGCCCTTTCTTTCCCAGTCAACGGCCAGATAAAGCAGGGTAAGGGTTTGATTTTTTTCTTTTTCGAAGATCATGCCCCGGTCGGGGAAAAAATCCATGTTGGCGCCCAACGGAGTCACGCAGATCTTTTCAGCAGGCACTTTATAATAATCAATGGCTGAACGCTCAGCCCAGTGTGAAGACACAATGACAAAAGAACTTTTCTGAAGCGATCTTTTTTCCAGGAGGTTCCCTTCCCATCGTGAGATGGAGCCAAGGTTCTCGAATTCTTTTTTATAATAATTACTGATTAGTTCAAACGTGGTATCGGAAGTGTACACCGTGGGAAGATCGGTTTTAAAAAAAGCAAACTCAGTAGATGCAGCAGGTGCTACCACGCAGTCGTAATGTTTCCCCTTCATTTTTCTTTTCAGCGCGCGTGAGGCATACCAGCTTAAAAGCAAACTGTATTTTGTATTGTATTCTTTCTTAAAAAAGATCCTGCTCAATTTTGCTATGCCCCTTACAGCTTTCTCAATGATCCATGGAAACTTTACCGGTCCCAGATAATCCAGGTCGCCCACGTTGCGCTGCAGTCCCTGAGCCAAATAATACGTGATCCCCGACCAGGACCTTTTGTCCCTGGGGTCGTTCACTGTGAGATATGCAATCTTGATTCGTCTCATATCCTCAAAGCTCAATCCTCAATGACGTGAATGGCCAATCGGAATTCGAAAGAAAGTCTTTTATGCCCTCATCATACATCATTGCTTCCATGTTTTCTCAACTACTTAATCTATTTCTATATAAATTGATCCCCGCCCATTCACTATTCACTATTCACTATTCACCCTCTTCACCCCTTTACGCTATCCGATCTAAATTACTCTCTCCATTCACCATTCACCATTGCCCATTCACCATCTACCACCTCATTCTTTCTCCCAAACGCTGAAGAAGCCTCCTGTGAATCCGTAGGGAAGCAAGTCGGCAATGCGACAGTCAAGTTTTTGCAGAAAAACAATTCGCTTGGTAAAAAAAGAAAATGGAAATACGTCTTCAATAAAATTCGCTTTACCAAAACCAGTAATGCGGAAGCCGTGGCGGCGCGATAACTGTTCAAGATCTTTTTTGGAAAAGAACTGGACGTGATCGAGGTTGTCGGCTGCCGATTGAACAGTAGTGCCGGTATAGCCCATGGACTTCTTGATCCGTACAATGGTTTTCCAGGCCCAACTATTTTTTCTCCTCATCTGAAGAATCGGACGGGTAACAAAAGTTTCCCTTGGTCCTTTGCCATTGGGAACTGTTACTATGAGTTTCCCTTTATCAGCAAGCGTTTGGTATAAAACGGAAAGTAAAGAACCAGGATCATTGAGATGTTCGAGCACTTCACTACAAATGACTGCCTCATATTTTTCTCCGTCGGCCACCAGTTCCTCTGCGCTTTTTTTGAGGAACTGCACATTCGGAAGTTGGGTGAGGGATCTTGCGGTTTCAATTGTTTTTTCACTCACGTCAATTCCCAGCACATTAAATCCCAGCTTGCCCAGGTGCCGGCTGATGACGCCATTACCGCAACCTACATCCAGGATGCGTGCATGGGGAGAAAGGGTACTTTTTAAAACACCCGCGATAAAGTCCACCCGCTTTCGGTCGGCAATGCGGTTGTACTCGTAAAAATTTTTAGTTTCCATGGTCATTAAATAAAGTATTGCTTACTTCAGTTTTTGTATGTACGGTATGAATAAAGGTCTTGTTTGCTTTTTTTATCTGGAACAGTGCGCCCACCATCACGCCAATAGCTTTGGGCAGGCGAAGCAGGGCCACTATCAATTGCCTGTTTACAAAAGCGGCAGGAATGCCGAATGAAAGACTGCACAAATAAGCCACCATCAACAATGCAGACAACAAGGTCCAGGTGACGCTGATGAAAAAAGAGGTAAGGAGGAGCAGTGGCAGAAGAATCAGCAGAAAGGCACGGGGAAGAACCAGGTTATTGGCGATGGCCAGGTTGAAATAACTCAGGTTTCCTTTGGACAATTGTTTTAAAGCAGGAAGGAAGAATTGCTTCAGGTAAATGAACTGGCTGGAGACCCATCTTTTTCTCTGCTGATGAAAAGCATGAGAAGAATCGACTTTCTCGTCAAAAACAATTGCATCATCGAGATAACGAATTTTGATTCCCTGTTCCACTACTTTCAACTGCATGATCTTGTCGAATCCGCCCACAGCCTGAATGCCGCTCATGATTTTTTTGATGCGTTCATATTCAAAAGCCATTCCTGAACCAATTACTGAAGATGAAAGCCCCAAAGCATTGGCACCCTTGCGGAAAATATTGTTGTTGATCGATTCGCTGCAGGCATCCAGAATGGCAAAGGAAGTATCCAGGTTCTTGGCTACTCTCATGCCTTGCACGGCACGGGCTCCGCTGGCAAAAGCCTCATTGATCTTTTTTAAAAAATCTTTTACGAGCATATTATCAGCATCACAAATGAGCGCTATGTCAAAATTTTCTTTGATGCGTGAAAAAGCTTCATTCAGGGACTTGGTCTTGGTGCTCTTGACAAAAGAAACTTCAATAAGCTTTAAGGGAAGCTGTCGCAACCGGTAGAGCGTATTGTCCTTGAAAGAATCGGCTATAATGAATATTTCGAAGCATTCGCGCGGGTAGTCGAGGCGGAGGAGGTTTCTGGCCGTTGATTCGATGATGAAATCTTCTTTGTAGGCAGGAACCAGAATGGCGATGTGGTGGAAACCAGATGCGTTGGTACCGGTAAATTTATTCCTGTAAAAAAATCTTCCCCCTACTGATAAAAGAAAAAGATAGGCAACAGACAGGGCGGAATAAATGAAAACCAGTTTAAATAAAAAAAATAAAATTGATATCAACATGGGCATCGCATTAACGCACCAGCTGCTGTAAAGCCCGATGCAAAGAGCCTCAAAATAAATCTTTTTTCAGCGAAAAATGGTACACATACATATCTTTATGATCCTATGAACTTTTCGCTGCCTGTCCTTCCATTTCATTTCTCGTACCAGGGTGGGAAACGTCCATTAAAGCTGATTTATTCCCCTCATAATTAAGTGCATGTTCCTCTGGCGGTATATCTTTCTGTTCAGCATCCTGGCCGTCTTGTACAATTATGCCGGCTACGCCCTGATTATTTATTTGCTCAACAAACTGAAAAATAAAAGGGAAAAAAAATCAGCAGAAAGCTTTTATCCTTCGGTTTCCTTCATTGTGGCTGCTTTCAACGAGGAAGACTGCATTGAAAAGAAGATCCTCAATTCGCTGGAACAGCAATATCCCTCCCAAAAAATGGATTTCATCTTCATTGCCGATGGTTCCACTGACGCCACCACAGATATTATAAAAAAATACCCTTCCATCCGGCTTCTTTATTTGCCGGAACGCAAGGGAAAATCGGCAGCACTGAACAGGGCGGTGCTGGCGGCAGGAAATGATATTTTGGTTTTTAGTGATGCCAATACTTTTTTGAACCCTGCGGCCACGTCCTTTATCACCAGGCATTACAAGGATCAGAAAGTAGGTGGAGTAGCAGGAGAGAAAAAAGTGCTGGCATCAACTTCAGGAGACGAGGTAGGTGCCGGGGAGGGACTTTACTGGAAATATGAATCCTTTTTGAAAAAACTCGATTCAGAGTTTTATTCGGTAGTGGGAGCGGCAGGTGAGCTTTTCTCACTTCGCAGAAATTTGTTCGAACCCGTAGAACAAAAAGTGATCCTTGATGATTTTGTTATTTCCATGAAAGTTGCGCAAAAGGGCTACCGCATTGTGTATGAGCCTGAGGCTTATGCCATGGAGCTTCCCTCTTTTTCTATTGGCGATGAGCAGAAAAGAAAGGTGCGCATTGCAGCCGGTGGCTTCCAGGCTATGGTGATCCTGCGTTCTTTGCTCAAGTTCTGGAGACAACCCAGGCTTTCTTTTTTGTATGTCTCACACCGTGTTTTGCGCTGGACCCTTAGTCCGCTTTGCCTGATCCTGGCTTTGGTTTCCAACCTTATCCTTTGTTTCCAGGAAGGATCATTTTTCAAGCTTATTTTTCTTGCCCAGGTTTTTTTTTACGGAGCGGCGCTTCTGGGCAGCCGTCTAACCAGGGGCAGGGGAATGCTGCGGATCGCAAAACTGGCTTATTATTTTGTATTCATGAACCTCTCGGTGATCCAGGGCTTTTTCCGCTTCCTTAGGGGGAAACAGTCCGCTGCCTGGGAAAAAGTCAAAAGAAATCAGCCTGCGATGATGTAAAAACCCGTCAGCCGGCAGAATGTAGAAGCTACCATTGGCGAGTTGCGAGAAGTATAGCTATCACGGACGATAGGTTACATAATTGTCTCTTGGCTCTCACTCTCTTTCTGTTTCTATTCGTCGCGCTCCATCCTTAACTTTCCCCTCTTCTCCGGCTTCTCGAGACTCACAGCTCACGGCTCATAGCATCCCCACCAAATAACTATCGCTGTGCCCGGAAATTTTCGTACTTTATTGTGGAATAAGCGATCCAGGACAGCCACCGGACCTGATTTACAGAATTTTTCCCTTGATGGCCAGAAAAAACATCAATCGTTAAACAAGTACTAAGTTGTTTGGCTCTAGCGAATCTGCTATTTTTAACCACTAATTTCGACCTTAACTATGGATTTTATCTATCTCATGCGGGTTTTGCTGAAGCGGAAATGGATCATCATCGCATCTGCGATCCTTGCTGCGGCCCTTGCTTATTATCTCACCAAAGACGAATCAAAAAAATACCGGTCATCAACCCAGATATCAACAGGATATGCCATCAGGCAGGAGATCGCTGTCAACGACAAAGATTTTGATCCTTATGCAGCTGATACCAAATTCAATAATGCCACGGTTACTTTTACTTCCCCTTCCGTACTGAGCCTTTTGTCTTACGAATTAATCCTGCACGATTTGAGTGGACCCTCTCCTTTCCGCCGGTTGAACGAAAAGCAAAAGCAATCAGATATATATCGTCACGTCAACATTGCGGAAGCAAAAAATGTTTTTCAAAACCGGTTGGATTCCATGGCCATGCTCACTTCGTATAAGCCGGAAGAAAGAAAATTACTCGAATTCCTGAAGCTGTATGGATACGATTATAGATCCCTGGAAAAAAATCTCGCCATTTTCCGTGTACAGCGCACCGATTATCTGCAGATCGACTATCTCTCAGAGAATCCTGAATTATCCGCCTTCGTGGTGAATAATTTATATCAGCAATTCATTCGCTACTACCGGGGTGTGAACGAAGTGCGTTCGACCGAGTCCATTGATACACTCAAAAGCATCATGGATAAGAAAAAGCAGGAACTCGATATCAAGAATGCCCTGTTGTCAAAATTTAGTGGCGCTGACGCAGATATGGGTGCAAGCACGATGGATGCTGCCGGACAACTGCAAGCCCAGCTATCTACTGAAAAAGCCTTGAGGAACCAAAAGGATTTTGAATTGCAAAGGGTAAAACAAAAGATTGCGAATTACACGAACGCTTCCACTTCCCAAACACAACCTGATGGTAGCAGCAATAGTGAACTCCTCGCAGCCCAAACCGCTGCGAACGAGGCCTACTCAGACTGGCAGTCTGACGAATCAAACAAGACCAAGAAAGAAAAGTATGAGAAATTAAATAACAACTATCTTTCTCTCCTTCGAAAATCTTCTTCCGTCAACACGGGCAATAATTTCAAACCATCGCAAAGTCTCTCTGATCTCGAAGACCGAAAGGCAGAACTGGAATCAGAGATCCAGGGTCACAATTCCACCATCAGCGATTTGCAAAAAAACATCAGCATGCTGGAAGGCAATGCCAAGGATATGGCAGCGCAAGGGCAAACGCTTGAAACGGTGAAGAGGGACAGGGATCAGGCCAACCAGGAATACCTGGAAGCAAAAAGACATTATAATGACGCCATCGACATCAATGGTTCTTCTGTCAATAATTTCAGGCAGACAGTGTATGGACAACCTGCCATTGAACCCGAACCATCGAAGAGAAAAATGATCGTCGCCATGGCAGGTGCTGCAGCATTTGTGACCACCATTCTGATCATCATCTTCCTGACCTACCTGGACTCATCGATCAAGACACCATTTATTTTTTCAAAGACGGTGAACCTGAAATTAATCAGCATGGTGAATTTCATGGACCTGAGGAACAAAAAATTGGAAGACATTGTGGCCAACCGCAACAACAATGCGCCGATCACCGACCGGAATAAATTCAATGCCTTCCGTGAGTCCATCCGGAAATTGCGTTATGAGATTGAAAACACGGGAAAGAAAATTTTTCTGTTCACCAGTACAAAGAAGGGACAGGGAAAGACAACCTTGATACAGGCACTCTCCTACAGCATGAGCCTGAGCAAAAAAAAGATCCTCATCATCGATACCAATTTCTGTAATCCTGATCTTACCGTACAACTCAATGCAGATCCTGTGCTGGAAAAGATCGTTCCGTACAAAGCAAACGGAACGGCGTTGGTAGACCAGGTCAAGAACTTTTCAAAAGATATTGGAGTAGGAACAGTGTATGCAATTGGAGCGGAAGGTGGGGACTATACTCCTTCAGAAATTCTGCCTCGTGAAAATATTCTTCATCACCTGCACACACTCACCGATGAATTCGATTTCATTTTTCTGGAAGGTCCTCCGCTCAACGATTTTTCGGACAGCAAGGAACTGGCCCAGTATGTAGATGGAGTCATCGCTGTATTTTCCGCGTCTCACATCATCAAGCAAATAGACAAGCAATCCATTGCGTTCTTCAAAGAACTGAATGGAAAATTCTGCGGCTCTATTCTGAATATGGTGGATCTGAAAAATGTGAACGCCACTTAGCCAGAAAAAAATTTTACGAATTAAGTTCCGGGCTTTAAAATATGATTAAAAATATCTATTTTAAAGTCTGGTTTGAACCCTTTTATAACTAAACCCATACATTACCTTATGATCACTTCAAGTACAGAAGCAGCTAAAACAAATCAAAAAATGAAAAACCTTATCCGCGCAGGGGGAAATAAAATTTTGATGAAGTTGTTTATTGTTACGCTGTTTTTTCTACTTCACGAAGGAATTAAAGCACAAGGACCGAGAACACCGGCCGATTCTGTGATTGAAGAAAGACTGGTTGAACTGGCCATCAATGGACCGGAGTATCAGAAGGTGGAACACCAGAGCAAAGTGTATGAATATCAGCTGAAAACTGCCAGGAATTCCTGGATGAATTTCCTAACCATCTCAGCCAACTACAACGACCAGACTTTTGCAAAAAATGGAAACCAGACGTATGTATATCCGAAATATTTTTTCGGCATCACCATTCCTCTGGGAACGATTCTGTCGGGCAACCAGGCAAAGATTGCGCGCGAATCGGTGAGTATCGGAACGCTAACACAGGAAGAAACCAGAAGAAAGATCAGGGCCGATGTGATTGGAAAATACAGGCAGTATAAGGCGCAGACCGCCATCATTGCCATTGAGACTGGCTATATGAATGATCTTCAGGCAGAATTGAGTGCCGCCGAAGAAAAATTCAAGCTCAATAGCATACCTTTTGAAACTTATAATTCCGCACTCAAAAACAAGAACACGCAACAGACAAGATTAATCACTTTAAAGTTGGAATTGGACCTAATTCGTTTGGAAATAGAAAGAATGATTGGAACTAACCTTGATTCTGTGATCAAATAATTTTTCATCATGGCAATTTTCTGCGTCTCGTTGTGGGAATGTCGCAGAGAGGGGTACTGAGTATGAAATTAGGAGCAGAGATACAGCATTGGTTTGGAAAAGCCTTCAATACACAGGTTCTACAAAAAAAACGATTGCAGTGGGTGGATTACCTCAGGGGAATCGCCATCATACTGGTTGTGTACAGGCATGCGCTGTTTGGAATTGAGCGAAGCAAGATCGCTATTCCTACTTTCCTCGAGAATGCCAACATGATTTTTTACAGCTTCCGCATGCCCCTGTTCTTTATTCTCTCCGGAATCTTCATCAGCCGAAGCCTCGCAAAAAAAACAGTGAAGCAACTGATCGGAATCAAATTCGAAAATCTTTTATACCCTTATCTGGTCTGGGCTTTCATCCAGGTAACGCTGCAAGTCTTCTTTTCCCATTTCACCAATTCCAATCGCGGACTGGTGGACTACACTTACATCCTTTATCATCCGCGCAACCTGGATCAGTTCTGGTATTTGCCGGCCCTGTTCAATTCAAGCGTTGTTTTTCTTCTGGTCAAAACAAAACTCAAGCCCGGAGTATGGAGTCATCTTGTATTGGCACTGCTGTTTTATTTCTCCTCTCCTTTTTTCCAAAGTGTAAGCATGATCTCGGACTGGATGGAGTTTTATATATTCTTTGTTATAGGCGATGCCGTATCGGAAATTTTCTTCAGCCCGACTTCACAAAAACTTTTTCAGAGCGGAAAGATCTTTCTGGTGGTCCTTCCTTTCTTTATAGCCACCCAGCTCTATTACATGCGTCACGACATTGGAGGCGGCACGCTGAATACGGATATTGTGCAGATCAAACAAAATTATGTGGACCATGCCTATGACCAGTTTACTTTCCTGTTTATTGCGCTCACGGGCTGTCTTACCATGTTTAACCTGGCCTTTCTGCTACAGAGATTCCGGGTCTTTCCTTTTTTGCGGGTGCTGGGTTATCATTCCCTTTATATTTATGTGATGCATGTGATCGTCACCAGTGTTGTTCGGATGATCCTTCCCCATGCACTGGGCATTCACAATCCCACCGTCCTTCTCTTTAGTGGCATCTTCTTTGGCGTAATGGTTCCGGTAGTCGTCTATAATCTTTTGATCAAGGACAACGTGGGGTGGTTCCTCTTCTCTTTAAAAAAAAGAAAATCCAAACCGCAAGCAGTGCCAGAGGTTAGGCCTTCAGTAGTGACGATGTGAGAATAGTTGGTAGTTGATAGTTGGTAGTTGGCAGAACAGTGAGGTTCACTGCGGGGAGCGAGGAAAGATTACTTATGGAATCATTTTACAAACGTACGCTTTGCGACACTCTGCGCCGCATTTTGCGGAGTCCTTTGCGGTTAAAAAACTCTTCGAAACAATGGCGCAAACTCCCGCTAAAGACCTGCATATTACAAACCACAAACTCTTAAAGACCGCCTCAAAAAACCATAAACAAGAACTCTCAAGGGGCCGTGAACCTTTGCACCATTGCATCCTTCTTCCTGTTGAATAAAACATCCTTGAGCCGGATGAAATAAGACTCATACCACCGGAAGCTCGCGGCAGCAAGCAGGTAAACAGCCAGCAAATAAGGAAGAAAAACGGCCAGCTTCATCACCACCGACTGAGGTGAAAACAAACGATCGAAAATGTAGACATAAATGAGCCAGTGAAAAATATACATGCCATAAGAAACTTTTCCAATTCTCACCATGATCGCGTTTTCAAAAAAACGCCGCAACATCCCGGGTCTTTGCTGGTGGGTAGTGGTGAGCACAAGGATCAATGAAGCAAAGAAAAGATTGAGCACGGAATAACGCCAAACATGCGCATAGTTTTCTGGCTGGTCGTGGTTGTATCCCAGGTCAGACCAAAAAGGAATATCATGACCTGATGTATAATAATTGAGAATGCCCAAGGCAACAACCAGCAGGAGTGAAAAAAGAAAAAGCATTCGTGGTCTGGTGATCTTTTTATCCAATGCAAGTACCGGAATCAGTCCACCCATAAAAAATGCATCGAGGTGGCTCAGTGTATTCCAGTACACTGCATCAGCCGCTACCAGAAGCGTTGTCTTGCTCTTATAATATTCTCCCAGCAGATAGCGGGTGAATGGACTGAAAAGAATGAAAAAGAACAGAAAATATTTGATCAGATGGCGCGGCAATAAAAAAATAACCAGTGGATAAAAAAGATAGAACTGTTCTTCTATTGATAAGGACCATAAATGCGTGAACAATGGATTTCCCTGCCACTGTGGAAGCAGCCGTGTATAATTGAATGTATAAGTAAACAGATAAGGAGCGTAAGTAGTGTAGTACGAAGGAAAATGAACCAGCAGCCAGGTGATGCCCAAAACGATAAGGTATCCGAAGTACAGTGGAAAAATGCGAAGTGACCGGCGTGTCCAGAATCTTTTAAATTTAAATGAAAGCGGATCTTCCTTTGCTTTTTCTTTCCAGAGAATTCCGGTGATGAGGTAACCGGATAAAACAAAAAATAATTGCACCCCCATCCATCCAAAATGTGTGATACCCGCATGAAAACTCATCACGAGAATGATGGCCAGGGCCCTGATGCCATCCAGACTTCTTATATAGCCAGTGTCCACTCTCTTCATGCGTCAATAATATTTTACCGTCACCTCTGATGGCAGGTGTTGCTGATACTCGATGAGATTTTTTTTCATCGTGGAAATAATAGTAGAATCTATCGCATAAAACGAAACGACATCATCACCGCAAACCACATTGTCCGGAATTTGCCAGGTGGCCAGCTTGTGCCAGCGGTTGTCAAAGCCATGATTGAACCAGCTATCGTAAATAATGGCCAGCCTTGCATTTTTTTTGCGGCACACACTATCCAGAAATGCTGGATTCCACTGATGATTTTTTCTGCTGCGTGCAATCTCTATGCTGCCCAGCCCCCAGAGATCTACAATGGTGTCCCTGGTATAAAAAGCAACAGCGCCGATATCATTTGCTGCAACCACTGCAGAAGGATCATAGGTTTTGAGGAACTGTCCCATCTGGTATTGCTGTTCGTAGATGTTGATGCAGGCCCTCGATGCTTTTGAAAACGCCGCGGATGATCGCAACAACAAGGGAAGAAATAGAAACAAGATCAATACGGCTCCGAAAAACCAGGCAGCGTTCCATTTTCTTCCTACATAGAATTTTGAATAGTTCGCGGCAATGGTTCCGGTCAGGAGCACGGAACAAAGAATGAGGTAGGCTTCATAGCGATAAAATTTTCCGGTGGACGCCAGTGCGAGATGAAGAAAGGTAGTGAGTGTGAGTACAAACAGAAGAATGCCAAAAGAAACTCTTTGCTGTAAAGGTTTCAGCCATAATAGCAATGCAGCAATGGGAAGGATCAGCAGCAGCCTTTGCGTGGCCATGGCGGTAATGCCAGCCTTGGCCAAGGTGAGCTTCTCCACAAAAATGGTTTGTAAAAAATGAGCAACCCCTGCTCCAAACAAGGGAACTTCTTCTGATTTGATCAGCACAGAATTGGGAAGGAAATAACTGCCCTTCGATACAGAATAAATTCCAAAAGCCAATACAGGCAATACAGAGATCAAACCCAATTGGAATGCCAGCGAAATTTTTCTGAAATAAACCAGCACCAGGCAAACGCCCGCTACCAGGAACAATCCTTCATAACGAATAGCGGTGACCAGCATTCCATAAACAGGAAGACTAATCGGTAATCTCCATTTTTCCTTATCAACATTTCTATTCCTCTCTATCCAGTCCGCAGTAGAAAACAGGAATAAAAAACTAAACAGGCATTGAAGCGTATGTTCCATTCCGCTGATCACCAGAATGGGAAGAGGCGTTAAAAAAATCACCAGCAGAAGAATAAAGATCTGTGCAGCCGGTTTCAGATTTTGTTTCTGCATCCACCGGCTCATAACCACTATCAGAAAAATAGCAGCCGCTATATTGATAAGGAAGGGAATAATATGACTGACTGAAAATATTTTGAACAACAAAGCCAAAAGAACCGTGTATAGCAAAGAAGAAGATGCCGATCCAAATTCGTGAGGATTGATGCCCCAGTTTCCATGCTCCGCCAGGTTGCGTGCTACCTGCATGTGTATGAAAGCGTCATCAACCGGATAAATGAAATAACCTTTGGTAAAGCCCATCACCTGTGCTTCAATGGCAATCACCGGTACAAGTAGTGCCAGAAGAGCAATGGCAAGCACCAGTCCCTGATTTTTTGAAGCAGTCAGATTTTTTTCAGCCATGCGGTAAAACAGAAGGAATTTAAGCCATATTGTTTAAAGCTTCTTCGTGCGTTTCTTTTTTATGCTCCAGGAAAGGAAGCCGCAATATCAGTGCAATCATTGGATAATAAATCACTACGTCTGTGATCTGGCCAATGGCTTCCTGCGGAAATTCGGCTACGTAAAAAGAAAATATACTGGCGGTGCAGGCGGCATAAAGAATTTTCAATTTCTGACTTCGCGAACGGAAATATCCCCTGATCCCCGTTTTCGTAACAATAAAATACAATACGATGATCAAAGCCAGTCCGATCCATCCTGTTTCAATTGCTTTTCTTAAATAGCCACTGTCCGGCGGAAAACCTGCGAGAAAATGACCACGGTTGAATCTTAATCCGGAAGCACCCGAGGTTCCCAGTCCGCCACCAATGGGATGCGTATAAATATAGGGCTGGATATTCGCCCTGTTGATGTCTCTTACCTTAAATGAAGGATCATCACTTCCCATAAAACTGGACCTGAAGCGAATGATGGTGCTGTTTACATAAGGCCCGTAAAGAAGAAAAATAAAAATAAGGGCGCTGGCGACAGCAAAAAGCTTGGTTGATTTTCTATTGAAGGTAAGAAGTACGAATATCAGCATGCCTGCAGCCAGTTGAATATTGGCAGTACGTGTTCCCGAATAGGCCATGCCAAGAAGCATGAAAATGACGCCTGTAAAAAGAATGATCTTATTGCGTGTCTTCTTCTCGTGCCAGGCGACGATCATGAAGAAAATGCTGCTGGCGGCCATTGCAATGGCAAATGCAGTTGGATCAGACATGGTAGAGAACTTTCTGAAATCTCCCATGATGAAATACAAACCATACCGGTTGTCGTTCGAAGTGACCCAGTACAATTCAAAATCAAAAAGGCCGTGCCATTGCTGGATGCAGGCATAAATGCCTGTGATGGTGCAGAGAATAAAAAGTACAATGATAAATCGCCTGATCTTTCTGTAGTCGGTAAAAATATTAAAGGAAATAAAGAGCAGGAGCACGGATCCCAGGAACCTTCGAAACGTTTGGAACCATCCTTCAAAGGAATGACCGTACACATTGAAGTTTTCCAGGAGCAGGAAAAAAAGAAGGACCACCATTCCTACCGCTACGGGAGTTTTGATAAATTCATTGAGGCTTTTTCTTAGGTTGATCCGGTTCACCAGCAGTCCGAGAAAAGTGGTACCGATAAGAATATCCATAATGATCCCCACAGGAAAATCATCATTGCGAAAAAGAAAACGTGAGAAATGAAAAGCAAAGAAAGCATAGACTATATTGAGATAGAGTCCCGCTTCAATGCTCACCATGCAAAGTCCGATGGTAAAAAGTCCCAGAACAACAATGAACAGTCCGAGCCCGATAAAGGTTTCCCGCGCAATAAAATATCCAAAGCCCACAGCGATAAGTGTGAGTAAAAGAAACCCTGCCCAGTTATTGAGTTTTTCGCGGATGAAGATCCTTTCCATGAAATTTCCCACCCGGTTTGGCAGTCTTTTTTTTTGGCGGATGATATACCTGTTCTCCATCAGGTTAGAAAAATAAAATTTTAATAAAGAAATACAGCAGGACCACTGCCACTACGAGGGTTACCATTTTTTCGTGCAAGGAAGTCTTGTTGTCTGTCATGATACGGCTAATTGATACTGCAAATTACATGCAATATTTAAGAAAGAAGACCGGGAGCGGAAAGCGGGAGCGAAGGAAAATTAAAGCGAGGAATTTCGCTCCTGGCTCTTCTGCCCTACACTTTTCCCTTAAATAAAAAGGCGCTGCTAAAACCAGATTTTAGTAGCGCCTTGAATATGTCAATCAATTTTATTGTTTCACCACTTTCACAAAGCGCGTCTGGTTCTTTGCCTGTGATATCGTTTTGACCATATAAACACCAGGGTTGAGCCTTTGAGCAGCCTGGATCTTCAGATAGTTCATGCCCTTCATCAGGCGATTGTATTTATTCTGGTACAACAATCTTCCATCCAGGTCATAGATCAGCACTTCTACTGCATCATCATTTTCAGAAGAAAGGCCAAGGGTAAATTCCTGAGTAAACGGATTGGGATAAGCAACAATTGCCATTTCTTCCTGGGCTACAGCTGCCGTCACCACTTCCATTACCGGCTGCGTTGACACCTTGCTGGCAGGTGATGAACCCGAATTGGCAGAAGGCGTATAACCCTGAACCACCAGGGCACCAATGAGACCGAACTGTGAAGTTGCCGTGCCGGCGGCTACTGTGATATTGGCTTCACCGTTTTCATCGGCCACCACATCGTACATGGTCACAGTTCCGGTAGTGTTCACAGAAGCATTCAGCATCACAGATTTTCCGTTCACGATGTACAATACATTCACATCACCCACAGCCTGAGAGCTGGCGAAGAAAGTGAAATTATACTTCATGCTCACATTCAGTCCGGTTAGTTTCAAGGTTCCATTCACACCAGGGAAGAGGCCATAACTTTCAAACATCACATTATCGGGATAGACGCCTGAATTATTTCCGGTGGTGGCACCAGCTGCATACATACCCGACCAGTTACTGTTGTTGGTCAGACTCAAACTGGTGGGAAATCCTGTTTCATCTTTCAGGCTATTCCATGAAGTTCCTATTTGCGGACGGATGGCTGTATTGTTCCAGGGCATGCCTGAATTATGTGTGTCACTGAAGTTCACATACACACTATATGCATAAGTGCTTGCCTTGGCCACATTGCTGTAATTGGAGAAGCTGGCAGAACTGAGCTTCGCGCGAACACTATAGAAATATGTTCTGTTAGCCGACAAACCACCATCAGTGTAGGTTGTTACATCAGGATTAACTGTTGCTACCAGTGAATAAGAACTGCTTCCATCATTTGCCCTCCACACTTCAAATCCTGTTTCATTGGTCGACCTGTCCTGCCACTGCAGCTTCACACTGGTGCGGGTAGCATCTATTGCTCTGAGGCCAGTAGGACCAACAATGCTGATGGTAGCCGGATTGTAACTCTGAATGATCAACGAATTGAGGAAAGCGAATTCACTGGACGCGGGTTTGGTTACGGTAATTGTTACCTGTCCGCTGACATTGGGTACGACGCCGTTGATCTGAACTGTTTTATTGATATTGTAATTCGCAATCAGGCTCACTGTTTTTCCATTGATGGTGAAATTGGTGGTTCCAACCCTTCCATCATCGCGGCTGTTGAAGAAAACAAAATTGTAAGTTCTGGATGTGCTCAATCCGGAAATAAGAATCCGTTTGCTGGTCGTGGAGCTTTCAATGGTACCTGTACGCATCACTGCATCAGGATAAATCTCCTTACCGTTGCCTGGTCTCATTCCTGTATTGGTAACCCATTCAGATCCGTCCTGCATATTCACTGTAATTGAAGACGCAGCATCATTATCATCTTTCAGATTGGTGAATGTAGTTCCGGCATATTGCGGATTCACCAGGTTGTTCCAGGGTTTACCTGCAAGTGTTCCATCAGTGAAATTTAGATAAACTGAAGTAACGTCTTTGTCGATGATGGAAATGGAGAAGACAGTCGATCTTGATGAATCACTATTGTCTTTTGCTGTAATGGTTATGCCAGGATAATTTCCAACAGAACTCAGGTTAGGCACTACATTGAGTGTACCGGTTCCATTTCCATTATCGGTGAAGCTTGCAAATGGAGGCAGTCCCGTTGCAGTGAGACCAACATGATCGGATGCATCATCCACAGTAGTAATCGTTACTGTTTGTGACTGGTTATTCTTCAGAATAATATCGCTGATAGGATTGATCTGCGGAATACGATCGGGTGTAAGCAGGGAAACAATATTGGAATAGGGAGAAGGGCCAGTTCCATTGGTAGCCCTCACCTTGTAAAAATATTGTGTATTGCCCGTAGCTGTATTGTCTGTAAAGTTTTGCGAGTTGGCAACATTCACAGTACCTACAAGCGAATACGTTCCTCCCGAAGTAGTGGCACGATAGATTTCAAATCCGGTTTCATTATAAGCATTATCCAGCCAGGTTAGTTTGCTACCCTGCCCGAAAACATAATTCGCATTCAGATTAGCCGGAGCAGCAGGAGCAGTTCCGTCATTATACAGTGAATTGACGACGATGGAATTGAGGAAGCCGGCAGAAGCTCCTGTTCCCTTTGTCATAGAGATGGTGATCGTACCATCCGATGCAGGACTCAGGTTGGCGAAGGTGACGGTATTCTGCGTGTTATTCTGCACATACAGAGACTGGGTTACACCGTTGATCGTATAATTGGTATTTCCATTGTCCGCTGCAATATTCCAATTACTATTTCCCAGCAAGGTGAGATTGTACTTGCGTGTTGGATCCAATCCATTGAGGATGGCCCTTGCCGTCTGGTTCATCCACGGCGCACCGAATACATAATAGTCTTGAAGTACAGGATCTGGATAGACACCAGAATTATTTCCGGTCGAAATTCCTGAGTTACCCCAGTTGTTTCCATCCGGGAAGCTGAGTCCGATGCCTGTTACATTTCCTTTGTCGTCTACAAAATTCGATGAAGTCTGTGTGGTTACTGTATTCCATGGAGCTCCGATGTTATGCGTGGCATCATAACGCATGCGGATGTACACTTTCAGGTTTGGATCCTTGTCATTTACTTTCAGGTTAAACTGTGATGCTGCATAACCACCTGCTCCATCCGTAGCGTTTACCTGCACCACATAGCTGCCCTGTGCACCAAATCCGGGATTGAGTGAAAGGTTGGCTGTACTTCCATTTCCCGACGGTGTAAGTGTAAATGCATTCGGAAGATTCTGTACAGTCCAGGAAATATTGTCTCCGTTCAAATCCGTTGCCGTTAATGGAACCACAATTTGATCACCTTCATTGATGGTGTAAGAAGAAATGGAACCAATCGTAGGATCATAATTACCATTCACAGTGAGATTAAACTGGGTAAAATCAGATCCGCCGTTGGGGTCATTAACGGTAATGCGCACATTATTATAGACACCCTGTTGTGCCGATGTTGGACTCAGTGTGAGTGTTGCTGTCCTGTTTCCATTGTTCACCAGCGTTGCAAAAGAAGGAAGATTCAGTCCTGTAAAATTCAGAGCGTCACCATCTGCATCCGTAGCGCCGATAAGAATGGAAGTAGTGGCATCGAAATGCGCCGACTTGCTTGCAGGAAGCTGGCTGATGACAGGTGGCGTATCCTGAGTCTTGCCGCTGTCTGCAACCGAGAAGGCAGAATTACCAGTACCCACAGCCCTCACCCTGTAATAATAAACTGCATTCGGGAAAAGATCTGTATCGGTGAATGAGTTGGCATTTATACCCAGTGTAGCAAACAATACATAGTTAGAAGTATTGTTGGCCGACCTGAATAACTCATACTTCGTTTCATTCGTTGCATTATCGGTCCAGCTTACATTGATCGATGATTTGGAAACACCGGTTGCTACCAGGTTTGTAGGCTGTGCCGGCAGGCCGGGAGCCGCAAAAGTAGTAGCATTGGTGAGCGCCGTACCCAGATAAGAATCAGGAATGGTTTGCTTGGGCATGTTGAGGGAATACATGCTCACCGATAACGACTGTAATGCCACACTCTCAAAGTACGTTACATAAATGGTGTGCGCTCCAGGCGTAAGGTTTCTTGATCCATGTTGTTCTGTTGCACCGTGTGGGCCATCATTGTTCACCACCAGGTGTGCGTCATCAAAACCATCAATATACAATTTTGATCCATCATCGGAGTTGGTATAGAAGGTATAGATACCCTGCGCCGGAATATTAATGGTGCCGGTGAACTTCAATGCAAAATTATCATCGCGGTTCTGCATGCCCAGTCCGAAATTGTTGACATGGCCTGTCTTAATCGGGGTCAGTGAATTAAAATCAGGCAATGCATTATAGCTCGCCTGCTCGTAGTAAGCATAATCAACACCCTGGCCTACTTTGTCAAATGCAGACTCTCCATATTGATTGATGGCTCTGACCTGGTAATAATATTTTGTATTCGGATTCAGCGTACTGTCTTTGTAACTCAACACGCCATTGAGGACTTGTCCGACGGGTGAGAAATTAGTAAATGGACTGGTTGACCTCCAGATCTCGAAAGCAGATTCATTGGTGCTGTTTCGTGTCCAGGTCAGATCGATCCGCCTGTAAGAAACCGCAGTGGCCACAAGGTTGGAGGGTTTGGAAGGTGGTGTTCCGTTGACCACAGTGGTATCAGAAAATGCGCTATTGGGAATGGTCACGAAATTTCCTCCGCTCGAGGGCGTCTTCCAGGAAATACCGATTGTGAATCCTCCCACGCCCTGGTAGTAGGCAACTGCTATGGGATAAATTCCTTTCAAAAGGAACACCTGAGAACTGAATGCCGTGGTAGCCCCATGGTTTCCATCATTGTTCACTGTAGCAACAGCGCTGAAGCTATACGGTGATCCAATTGCATCTTTGGCACCCAAATACAATTTGCTTCCATCATCGGAGTTGGTGGCAAATGTATAGTTGCCATCTTCCGGAATAAGGATATAGCCTTCCCAAAGAAATCCAAAATTGAAATCCTGGGTTCTTGGCGTTAGCGAAATATTGGGCATTGTTCCTTTGAAAGCAGGAGGAAGGGTGTTGAAATCAGGAAGCACACTGGGCGCTGTGTTCAACACATAATATTTATAGTCGAGTCCATTGAGCAGGGGCTCGCCGGTAACCTGGTTGCTGAATGCAGAACTATTACCTGCGAAGTCCTTTGCCTTCACCGCAATCACATAGGTGTTGGGATATTGCAATCCTGAAATGGTAAAGTTGGTGCCGGTAGTAATGTATTGCTTTTGGCCGTTTACATATAATTCATATCGTACAACACCCACATCATCGGTGGAAGGACTCCAGCTCAACGAAATGGAATTGCGTGATGTTCCCGTGATAGCAAGATTATTAGGGGCAGTAGGCGGTTGTGTATCGGTTTGGGTAATGCCACTCGCTTCATTCGATGGAGCCGCCGCTCCTGCATTGGTGACTGCTCTTACCTTGAAGAAATATTTTGTATTCGGATTGAGACCATTCACAGTGAAGGTGCGCACATCACGGCCCGACAATCCTGCAAAAACGTATGGACCTCCGGTTTGGGTGCCGTCGTAAACTTCGAAGCCCGTCTCATTAAATTGAGGAGTGGGATTATCGCTCCAGTCGAGGCGAACGGAGGTTTTGGATAAGGTGGTGGCAACAAGGCTAATGGCAGGATCAGGCTTGTTGGGTCCATTGGCATCCGCTACGGTAAATGGACTGGAAAAATCGCTGGTGCAGCCGAATTTCTCCATGATCTTCACTTTGTAATCACCGGCTGCGGACACGGTGAGGAAACGCGTTGTGCTGAGCGTAGTAGCATTCCCTACTTGCTGCCATTGGTAGGTGGCATAGCCATCCGGCACCTCGAGTTGGACGCTTGTTTTCCCATCAAGTCCTGGAAGAACGCTGCTTGCAAGTCCGGTAACCTTGATGGTTGGAGTTACTGTAGCCGCTTTGATCTTGATCACCACAGGAACATGCGACCAGTCGGACCAAAGGCTTCCTCTTCTTACCCTTGCATCATAAGTACCCAACTGAGTTACGTTCAGTGTATTGATGGTTGCACCGCTGATCAACACTCCGTCTTTTCTCCACTCGTATGCATCATAACCTGGAGCCAGACCAATCGTTGTATTAATCACATCTGCCGGACAAAAATCTGTACGCCCAAAAAGCGGCCACGGATTTGAAGAGTAGGCTCGAAGCTGGAATGGCCAAAAATCCGGTTCAGTCCAGGTGCGGGTCCACGTGTCGTGACCGAGGTCGGGGTAGAGAAGATCTTTATAGTTGGCTCCTGCAGCGAGCATGGATTGGTTCACCTGGTCGGCAGTAGAGGGAGCGGGTGATCCGTCGAGACCACCATGAATATTCCAGAACGGCGTAAATTTTACTTCGTCAATGGTCGTTGAATTATTGTAGGAGATGCTGACAGAAGACATGGGGATGACGGCGGCGAGATAATTGGGATAGCGAAGAAACATTTCCCAGGTAGCCTGTCCACCGGCAGAAAGACCATTGTCGCTAACACGGAAAGGATCGAGCTTGTTGTTCACCACCATGTAGTCGATCAACTCTTTAATGAGATCGTAGTGTCCATTTCCCCAGAACCCCTGGCTTTGCATCATCATCACATAACCATCATAAGTTCCATTGTCCACTGAATTCATGAAAAACTGTCCGCCATGATCCAGCTGGAATTCGTTGTCAGTAAGTGTATCCGCTTCACCAAGGCCATGAAAAAAAACCATCATTGGATATTTTTTTCCATCAACAGCTGTTGGATTGTAGGTCTTGGGAAATTTCAGGCGGAAGGCAACACCTTTATAAATATAGGCCTTGTAGGAATCCGAGTTCCATGACTCTCTTTTTGTTCTTACCCATTTACCAATTTGACCAAAAGTGGGTTGCACTGGAGGAGAGGAAGGATTATAAGTGATTAACGGGTCGGTAGGGTCTAAAACACTCTGAGCAGTTGCTGAAAGGCTGAACATTCCTGCAAAAGCAATAGTGATGATGGCTCGGTTGATATATTTCATGGTCGTTGCTCTCTAATTTGGATACGAATCCTTTGACGTTAAGGTTTCTTATTTCACGATAAATCTTCGATCCAATGAGAATTAGACCGATAGACGCAGTTAGTCATGATAAAGTTGGTTGGTCTCAAAAGGATTTTTGAAAGAAGTGATTCAAGAGGAATAAAAGAAGGGAAATGGTTCTGCGAGGATATCAGCAAGTGACCGATGAAAACCGGAATGTGCACAAAATAACCAAAATTTTTCCTACGACTCCATTCTTCAGCTATTTTTTTACAGCAATAACCATTTATTAACCGGAAACTTTGATTCCAATGGAATGAATGTATCAATCATTCTTCGACAACCAAGCGAACTCCTGGTTTAATCAGTGCGAGAGCAAACCAAAGCATGAAGAACTCGCTCCCTGGTGTCCTCACTCGCTCTGATTTTTGTATTATCTTGCTCTCCTTTGAACCCTCTCAAACCAACCGGCCCTGACCAATGAGAAAGAAATTATTAAAGCTCGCCCTGTACTGCAACGAGCTCGGCTTTATTCCCGGACTTAAAACAGTGTTCACCCAATTCAGGGGGAAAAAAGATCAGGAGGTTGCGCTGCACCTGCCCGGAATTCTTCACCCGGTTTACATCAGGGCGCAAAGCTCGGACGAATATACCTTTCAGCAGATCTTCATCAACAAAGAATACGATTTCGAGTACACTGGACAACCTAAAACGCTCATTGATGCAGGCGCCAACATTGGATTGGCAGCTGTATATTTTGCCAACCGTTTTCCTGATTGTCAGATCATTTGCCTGGAGCCCGAACCGGGCAATATGGCTTTGCTGAAAAAGAATACAGGTTTGTATCCCAACATCAAATGCCTGCAGTCCGGACTGTGGAGCAAGAGCAGTTTTTTAAAGATCCGCGACCTGGGCTACGGCAATTGGGGTTTCATAGTTGAGGAATGCAGCAGCGACGATCCTGCGGCCCTAAAAGCTGTGTCCCTGCCCGATCTGATAAAATCTTATCAGCTCCCAGGTCTTGATATCGTGAAGATGGATATTGAAGGAAGTGAAAAAGAAGTGCTGGAAGCACCTGATGTTCATGACTGGATGAAGGTTTGCCGTACCCTGGTTATTGAAACCCATGACCGGATGAAGAAAGGAACTTCAGCCGCCCTCTTCCGCGCCCTCCTTCAATACGACGTGGAAGTAGAGCAAAAAGGAGAGAATACGATTTGTTATATCAAAGGGAAGGTTGAGAGATGAGGGATGTGGGATGTGGGATGTGAGATGTGAGAAGAGAGATGAGAGATTGGAGGAGGGCCAGGAGCTTCTGACGTCGGCTATCAGGTGAGTGACGACTTTGAATTTTCCCCACTTATTAAAATTTTATGGAAACTTTGGTTCGGAAAAATTCCTGATTATATTTGATTCCCCGCCACCCTAGGAAAAAAATATTTGATTTTCACCTTCCTTGAAATTCCATAGTCAATACCGTTTCATCTTAAAAACTATTTGCTATGCGAAAATTTTACTTCCTGCCCTTTGTGGTCCTGCTCTTCACATCCTTAATCTCAAAAGCCCAGGTGGGCACGAATCTTTCTTACGACGGCGTAGATGATTATGTTGCGATCCCATCTAACGCAAGTTCAAGCATTGTCTCCGGTTTAACAGGCGATTTCACCATTGAAGCCTGGGTGTACTGGAGAGGGGGCGCTAGTCTTGCTTATCAAAGAATTCTTGATTTCGGTAATGATCAAAATAATTATGTGTTCCTGGTGCCATATAGCACGATTCCTTCAAATGGTGCAAGGTTTGCCATCACAATAGGGGGCACGCCACAAGTAATTGATGCAAGCGCTCCATTGACTCAAAATACCTGGAATCATATTGCGGTAACGGTAGATGATGCGACAAGTACCGGAACGATATTTATCAATGGCGTTAATGTGGGTTCCACTGGCCCGGGTGTATTTACTTATCGTCCCGCAACCTTGGGAGTGACCACAAATAACTGGCTTGGAAAATCAGAATATCCAGATCCATTTTTTAATGGTGATATTGAAGAATTAAGAATTTCTAATGTAGTAAGATATCCTTCTACAGGTTTTACTCCGTCAACATCACAGTTTCTGTCAGATGGCAACACGGTTGCCTTATATCATTTTAATGAAGGAACAGGTCAAACCACTGCTGATGCTACTGGAATCAATCCAGACGGAATTCTTGGAGGAACATTGGCTTCTGAACCTTCGGACCCAACCTGGATATATGGCTCTGTTCTTCCCGTTCGTCTCGGCGATTTCAATGTGGTGGCTAATTCAGAAAAAAAATCCGTTGACCTTCGTTGGACGGTCAGCGTTGATAATGCCAGCAGTTTTGTTATTGAACGCAGTAGCAATGGAACGAATTTTACACCCGTTACTACTATCAGCCAGGCGGCTTCTACGCGCGGACTTGCCAGCTTCAGTTTCCGTGACGATCACCCTCTTTCCGGAAGAAGTTTTTACCGCTTGAAATTAGCAGAAACCGGAAGCGCTCCATTCTATTCGAAGATCGTTCCCGTAAACCTGGCCTCAAAAGATTATTTGCTTGTATATCCCAATCCATTGCATGGAAGTCTGCTTCATTTCGAACTCACCCAACCCTTCACCGGTGAGGTGGAAGTATCGCTCACCAATGATGCGGGTGCAGTGATCTTCAGGCAAAAAACAAAAGTGGCAAATACAAGAGAATTCCAGATCAACCGCAACTCCATTCCTTCTGGTAACTACCTGCTGCAGGTAACTGCCGGAGGATTGAAACAATCACAGATGGTGTTAATGCAGTGAGGTTGGTAGTTGACTGTTGATAGTTGGTAGATTATTGGGTCGAAGCGCTTGCGGGCTTCGACCTTTTTCATTTCCGGGTTTAAAGTGTTTCATTCAGGAAGCAAAGATGCGAGGATTGTGAAAAAGAGATTCCTTCTCACAAAAAACATTCGACAGCTTTTCTTTCATTTAGTAGAATTTAAGAAACTCATTCACGGATAAAACAAGCACTGAGATTCCTTTTCTGAACCTTTTTAAAGAAGAATCGAACCTAAAAACCCTGGCATTAAAAAAAATTCTTTGCGTCTTTGCGTGAAATATTCCTTCGCATCTTTGCGTGAAAAATATTTTTGCGAAAACCTTCGGGGTCCCTTGCGCTCCCTGCGTTAAGCTTCTCTAGTTTTTGATCAAAGCGCTTTTGAGGTATTGGAACAAAAGCCGGGAGATCCAGACAGGCGTTTTGAAATAAAGAAATCCCTTTTTGAATGCAATAAGTTTTTTGAGTCCGGAAAAATAGACCTTGCTTTCTTTGTAACGTCCGGTTTTGATCTGGTTGCTCATGAGCTCATTCAGTGCACGGTATTCCATTTCACACTGCTGGCCTAAATTATATCTCGTTACCGCCACGGGAAGATGTTCCTTCCATTTTTCATGAAACAAAAAAGCATTCTGCACCCATTTTTCATCCAGTACACCCATGGACAAATGATGGATCAGGATATCGCGGACGCAAAGGAGTTTGTATCCGGCCTGGTGAAGTTGAAGTGTAATGTCCACGTCATAAAAATGAAATCCGCCAAATGTATTTTCGTCGAAGCGGATACCATTGAACAATTCCCTGCGGATGCAAAACCATACACCATCCAGCACCACTACTTCTTCCGCAGTAGAATCTTCCGGAAAATAATTCTGCAACTGCGGCACATCGGTGTGTCTGCCCGACTGCAACAAATACAAATGTCCCACGCCACTGCTCCACCATCCGCCGGGTGTATACGAAAGATAAGGCGTGCCTGCAATGCCCACTCCTCCTACTTTTTCATCTTTGAAATGAGCAATCAGTTTTTTTCCCCAATCATGCGTGTGATAATGGATGTCATCATGCATAAAAAGCAGCAAGGGATATTTACTGAGCGAAACACCTTTATTATAGGCAGAGAAGATTGTATAATGGTTTTGCGAGTTGTCAATCACGATGATCTCATAATCCATGCCGATGGTTTCAGCGATATTGTCTCTCAGCTCCGGAGCAATGTCCTGCCTTCGTGCACAGATGATGATAGAGATCATTGTTCTTTTTTTGTAAAATTTGTCGGGCGGTAGCCAAAAACATTCATGGCCATGTCATATACCTCACAAAGCAAACCTTCATCAATAAATGGCCTTTTTCTGGTAGACGATTCTTTGAGATAATAATGAAAATTATTTTTTGTAAGAAGCGATAGCAATTCGTGAAGGTTCTGTGGTTCTGAGTAATGTCCGTGATATTCAAAAAACAAATGATTCACTTTGCCCAGAAGGTCGCTGCAGTCGGAAAGAACCCGGTATTCGGCGCCTTCTATATCCATTTTGAGAAAATCAATGTCTTCGTTCAGGAAATTCCGCAGGCGCACGGCTGATACTTTTGAAGGACGATTTGCTTTATATGCTGTTCCAATTCTTCCACCCATCCCATGATCAGTATAAAATTCCTGTGTCTCTTCGGCATCCCACACGGCTGTCCGCATCAATTGAACATTATGAAGATTATAAGTCCGTACATTTTGCTGAAGCAAATGGAAAACACTTTCATCAGGTTCAAAGGCAATGATTTTATGATCTGGATAATTGTACGAGAAAAAAAGAACACTCAGACCGATATTGGCGCCACAATCGAGGATCGTCCATTTTTTTTGTGAAGAGTGAAAACGATAGATCTCATTTTCGAAGATCTCTTTATAACTCACCAAAAAACTTTCGCTGTCATGGAACAAAAACTTTCGGCCAAAGAGTCGCGCATATCCTTCCGTATATCGGGGAAGTTTTTTGATCCTCGCCTTTTCCCTACCCAGTTCGGTAAAAAAACGGTTGATGAATTTGGCTCTATAGTGTTGCAACTTACCCATCCCCACTAAGCATTCGGATTTAGAATTGCTTCGCGGGCTTTCCACTGATGTCGTCCGAACACCACACCATAATCATGGCTCTTGTGTTTTACGAATTCGGATTCGTTGTCAATGATGGTAAAACTGCAGATATCTTCCGCTGCATCTACCCGGGTTACCCAGGGAATTTGCAAAAAAGAATCCAGTGAATAATTACCTCGAACCAGCTGCCTGGGCTCGATCCTGAGTGTGATGTCGGAATTGATATTTGCTTTTTCGCAGGAGAAAACACTTCTTTTTTTTGCATCCAGGAAGGTCACAAAGAGGTCGCACCTGAAGTCGGGATCATTGATGCCGATCTCGAAATTGATATAAATGGGTTCATCAATGTAAAATGTTTTTGCCACCTCTCCTTTGGAGTTGGTCATCCGGATGGTCTTGAAGTAAACTGATTTATTGGTACCTCCACTGAATTCATATCCGGCCTTACCATCGAGGTGACGACCAATGTAATCGGAAATCACCTCATTCGATTCACCCATTTCTTTCATCTCTCCGCGGTCCAGAAGAATGGCTTCGGAACAAAGCTTGGAGATGGCATTCATGTCATGGCTCACAAACAAGATGGTCCTGCCTTCATTCTTGATCACTCCTCCCATTTTGCCCAGGCATTTTTGCTGAAACTCCGCATCACCTACTGCCAGCACTTCATCCACTATCAGGATCTCACATTCCAGGTGGGCAGCAACAGCAAAGGCCAGTCGAACATACATCCCACTACTGTATCTTTTCACAGGTGTGTCAATGTATCGTTCTACTCCTGCGAAGTCTACGATCTCGTCGAATTTTCTTTCGATCTCTTTTTTCTTCATTCCCAGGATGGCACCATTCACAAAAATATTTTCCCGTCCCGTCAGTTCAGGATTGAATCCAGTGCCTACTTCCAGAAGTGAAGCCACTCTTCCATTCAGGTAAATTTTTCCTGTTGTGGGCGAAGTAACTCTTGATAATAATTTCAGCAGGGTTGATTTTCCGGCTCCATTTCTTCCAATGATGCCCACAGCCTTTCCCTGTTCAATTTCAAAATTGATATCACGCAAACTGTAAACAATACTGGAGTTTCCTTTTTTTGTGCGGTCATTTCCTTCTCCGATCTTCAGGAAGGGATCTTCCTTGCCTCTCTTCCTGGCCCACCATCTTTCCAGGTCGCGCGAAATGGTACCGGTCCCGATCTCACCGAGATTGTACACTTTGGAAAGATGCTCCACTTTTATTGCCAGATTCTTACTCATAGTTTGATAGGGTAGTTAAACGGTATCGATAAAGTCTTTTTCTGTCTTGTTGAAAATTAAAATGCCCAGGACGGTCAGAATCAGAATCACTGTGGCGGAATAAGCCAGTTCACTCCATTGAAAATGTCCCTTGCCCAGAATCGCCAGCCTTAATCCTTCGAAGATCGAACTCAGTGGATTCAAACCGATTATTTTTTTTACCAGCAGGTTTTTGGGATAATCCAGCGGATAGATCACAGGTGTGGCATACATATACAGCTGGATACCGAATGTCACCAGGAAAACCAGATCACGGTATTTGGTGGTCATGGCTGAAATGATCATGCCTACGCCCAAACCAAACAAAGCCATTAGGGCTACCAGGACCGGGAAAAGTAAAAGATAGGCATTGAAATGAAAATCATATCCCCTGAAAAAAATATAATAAAGCATGATTACGACCAGGAGTATGAATTGTACGCCAAATCTTACCAGACTTGACATCACGATGCTGAACGGAAGGATCATCCTTGGAAAATATACTTTGCCAAAAACAGCTGCATTGTCCTTGAATACCGTAGATGTTTTATTGAGACATTCGGAAAAATAGTTCCAGGCAATAATGCCCACCATATAGAACAGGGGAGCAGGTACCGGATCGGTCTTGATGCCCGCAATATTGTTAAAGATCAACACATACATGGCCATGGTGAGCAGGGGTTGAATAAAAAACCATAGTGGCCCCAGTATGGTTTGTTTGTAAAAAGCGATGTAGTCTCTTTTTACCAACAAGAACAACAAATCCCTGTACTCCCAGAGTTCGCGCAGGCGAAGATCGAGCAGGCGGCTCCGGCTTTCAATGACATGATCCCACTTCTGTTCTTTTTCAACAGTTAATTCCATGATCTTAGTTTAGATGTTGTTTTTCTTCGATCCGCTTGTACAATTCACCCACACTGTTCTCCCAGGTATGTGTACGCGCAAATTCAATTCTTTTTTGCTGGCTTTCCCTGCTATCTTCCTTCAGCGCTCTTTCAATCAACGCGGGATAGTCTTCAGGAACAGCAGCCAGGTAAGTATAGTCCTCAAATAACTCCATGGTTTTGGTGCGTGTTGCCACCACAGGTCTTCCCATGGC
>JBJMLU010000224.1:0-10679 GCA_045805145.1 Flavisolibacter sp.
TAAAATGCTAACTAAAGGTATCAACCGTTCGCTTCAGGATGTGAGATGTGAGATGGGAGATGACAGAGGACGGAGCAGAGATGACTGCAATAAACAGAAATTGAATAAAACCTGAGGACAGTGGACGGTAATTAACAGATTGCAATAAAACCTGATCGACTCGTAGGAGACATCCCCGAAATCCCTTCATCCAAAAATCTGCGATTAAAAAGCTCTTTGCTACTTAAGACACCCATTCACTATTGACTATTCACTATTCACTCCCTCCATTCACCAATAACCATTCACCATTCACCATTCACCACCTCACCTCTTCGCCCATTGCTGCATCTTATTCCCTGCTACTTCCAGGGGCATGCATCCGTCTTTGAGCAGTTCGTCGTGGAAAGCTGCCAGACTAAATTTGGTCCCAAGTTGTTGTTGAAATTCGTTTCGCCATTCCCTGATCTGCAGTGCACCGATCTTGTAGCTTAGGGCTTGCGCGGGAATGGCCATGTAGCGTTCGATTTCTGCAGTGGCACCGTCTTCAGGGATCGCTTCATTGTCCATCATGTATTTGATGGCTTGTTCACGGCTCATTCCTTTGGTGTGCATGCCTACATCAACAACCAGACGGATGGCGCGGTGGATCTCATCGCCAAGTGCTCCCATGTATTGATATGGATCGGTGTATAGTCCCAGTTCTTTTCCCAGGCTTTCACAATAAAGAGCCCAACCTTCTCCGAATGCGCCATACCAGGCAAAGCGACGGAATTTGGGAAGCTTTTCATTTTCCTGCTGCAAGCTGATTTGATAGTGATGACCTGGAATGGCTTCATGAAGAAAAAGACTTTCAAACCCGCTGGTTACATTGAAAGTTTTTGCGTCCAGGATGGGAACGTAAAATATGCCGGGCCTCTTTCCATCAGCTGAACCCGGAACATATTCGGCACTCGCACTGGCAGCGCGGAAAGCTTCGGTCTGACGAATCTCGAATGGACTTTTGGGAACGTGACTGAACATTTTTTTCAAATGGGGTTCAATCCTTGACTGGATAGAGCGGAATCCGTTCAAAACATCTTCCGGCGTTTTATAGGGCATGAACCGTTTATCTGTTTTCATGAATTCGAAGAACTCATTCAGCGTTCCCTTAAATCCAACAGCATTCTTTACACTATCCATAATCGTCCTGATCCTTTTAACTTCTGAAAGACCGGTCTGATAAATTTCTTCAGGAGTTTTTTCGGTCGTTGTCCAGTAACGGATCAGGAAACGATAATATGCATCACCATTGGGCAATGCGCCAAGTCCTGTTGTGCTTCTTGCTTTGGGTAAGTATTCGTTCTGTAGAAAATCTGTAAGCTTTTTGTAAGAGGGAATGATTTGGTCGCGGATCAATTGTTCAAAATCTGTGGTCAGTCTTTGCCTGTCATCTTTGCTGAAACCAGCGGGCATGTTTTGAATAGGACCATAGAAAATACTTTTTTTTACATCGCTGACTTGCATCGCCTGCATTTCAGGAATCATTTTTTTCACCAGCGCTGCTGGAAGCACAGTGTTGGCAGCAATGCCTTTTCGGAAATAAACAATGGCGCTATCACACCATGGTCCAAAAGACGAAGCGCGCTTGAGCCAGTTGTCATAGTCGCGAACGGTTTTAAAGGGCTGGCTGCCGGCACCGCTTCCCAGCTGTCCCAGGCTGATCGGAACTCCTTCGAACTGGTTAAATGGCATGTATCTGCTATCGGGATAGAGCACGGTATTTCCAAAAATACCAAGGGAGAGTCCCTGGAGTGATATCTCCATCTCTCTTTTAAAAATATCATAACTGATCTGGTCATTCTCACTCAATGAAGACCTGTTAAACTTCTGGATCAGGGAAAGGTTGCGCTGGAAAAAATCGGCTAGCCTTTGCCGGTAGCTGTCCGTAAAATCTGCATACAGCTTATCATTATTGGTGCTGTCGCCGTTCTGTGTTGACTCCAGTGGAAGGAGCTGCATTCTTTCATTGTAATAATTATCGAATAACCGGCCAAGGTCCTCGTTGTCTTTTCTTTCAACATTATTTTTGTTGTTGCAGGAAGAAAAAGCAAAGACGAAGAGACACAAAATAAGATAGCGCATAGCCGTATTTGATCGATGAAAATAAAATAAAACGAAGCTTAATGATCCTTTTTTTTACCAGCGGTTTGAAAACGCCCTGATTCCCTGAAGCGCCTTACCGGCAGCGTCACAGGGAGGTTTCACGCCAACCTGCCTGCCGGTAGGCAGGGACGCCAAGAGAAGAAAGGCACAAAGGTGTTCGCTTCGCTCACGGGAAAAGTTTTTTTGATTGCGGAGGGTTTAAGAGGGTGAGATTTTTTTGAAACGCAAAGAACGCTGAGAACGCAAAGAGGGAGACGCAAGGAGGGAGGCGCAAGGTTCGCGTCGCTTATGAGGTGGGATGCAATTGGTATTAAGGATTGGAGAGTGCTTTCAAAGGAAGGGAATGATGGTAATCGAATCTTGTCTGGTTTTTGCTTACCGGTTTCGAAAGGTTTTGAATCTATTCCTTTCCCAACAAAAAAGAAAATGCTTTTTAGTCAATACTACTTCCCACTTAAAATCCTTGAGCGACGCAAACCTTTGCGTCTCACTCTTTGCGCTCTCAGCGTTCTTTGCGGTTTAAAAAAATCTCACCCCCTTAAACCCTCCGCAATTAAAAAACCTTTTCCCGTGAGCGAAGCGAACACCTTTGTGCCTTTCTTCTCTTGGCGTCCCTGCCTACCGGCAGGCAGGTTGGCGTGAAACCTATCTGTTTAAAACTGACTACTGGTCCGCGGCAGCGTCACCCACTGGTTTTTCGTAGATGAACCGGACCTGTGCATTTTTCTTTCCATTGGAAGCCAGGAAAAGTTGATAGCGCTTGGTTCCTGCCGTTACAATGAGCAGGGCTGTATTGGGAGGAATGGTTCCGAGGTTTTCTGCCACCATGGTAATTTCCTGTTCGGGATGATCGAGGTCTACGCGCACATTAACCGTAATGGGTTTGAGACCAAGGCGTTGGTGGGAAACAATCGGTTTGTTATTTACGGTTACTGTAATGGAATCTCCATCTATTTCGGCGTTGTCATAAAAATCCAGTCGCAGTGTGCCCGTATCAACCTTGATTTCCTGGATAAAATTGAATTCAGATTCAATGATGCGGTGGAGCACAATATGTCCCGGCGTGCAGGCAGCACTTCCATTCATTACCACTCCGCCCCAGTCTCCGCTCAGTGTTTCTTCTTTGCCCGTCTTTGAATATGCCAGCGTAAAATAGCGGATACAGGGTGTGCAATCCTGCGGAATATGAAAGGTTATCAGCTTTTGTTCCTGGATATTGATGGTCTTTGTTGCTGCGTTATAAAAACCGTTGTAATTTTTTTTTACGTAGTTGGAAAAATCGGAGTAGTGATAACAGAATCCAGCCACCAGATCATTGCTGATGTTCACCTGCAATTCTACATTGTACACAGGAAAACAACCTCCGGGCTGCTGTGTGAGGGTACCTTTCCAGATCCCATTGAGTTCCTGCGCCCGCACAGAGGTAGAAAAAACAAACAGGAGTGCAGATATTATGAACGCATGCTTCACGAAGGAAAAATAGTTGTTTTGCCAGGCAGGATTGAAAAAATTTTATAAATGGTCAGTCCGATTTTTTTTGAAATCGAAAACGTACCATGGCATTTTTCTGTTCCGTTGAAGTAATGCTCACCGAATAACGCTTGTCTCCGTCCTGAACAATCATCAGGGAAGTGTTGGGTGGAATGCGGCCCATATTTTCTGCCACCATCACCAGCGTATGTTCAGGATTATCGGAATCCATTTTTAGGGAAAGGGTGATGGGAACGGTAGACAGTCGCCTGTTGGTAAGCAAAGGCTTCCCATCGAGATATACAGAAATCGTATCATCATCCACTTCACCATTATCATAAAGCCTTATGCTGATCTCTTCGCTGCCAACCGTGAGTGTCTGCACCAGTTCATTCTGCCTGGACCTGGTGGTGACTGGAATATTGATCTTTGGTTTTTCTACAACGTGTTCGTTGGCGATCGAAGTGGAGGAATTCTTTCGTGCTGAATCAGTACTTGTAACTGTGGTTGTTTTAATAACGGTTTTGTTGGTGTTAGCTGGTTTATTGCTTGCAGTTTTATTTGCCGTGGCTTTGTTATTCACAGCAGGCTTGGGCACTGGTTTCTTCTTCGGCGCTAGTGCTACAGGTTTGGAAGGATTTGCAGCATTTGGTTTTACCGGTGGTTTTTCGGAAGGCTTGCTTGTTGGCTTTTTTTCAATGCTGTCTGCTTTTTTCTCGGGTGTCTTTCCACGTAAAAAAGGTTCAACGTAGAAATCGGATTGTTTTACTCTTCTGAGAAACACTTTTCCGCCACCGCAATCGCCCCACTGTCCATTATTCTTTGGATTGACGCGGTCTTCCATCTTCCCTACATAATTTCCTTCGAGAAATTCTTCCTGTCCCGATTTCGAATACGAGAATTTATAATTCATGATGCAGGTACCGCCGCCGCCTGGATTTCTTACTTCAACGGTTTTTGTCTCCTGGATCAGAAAACTCTTGGTGTCATTGGTAAACCGTCCAATCATCGTGGCCTTGCCATAGAACTTGATATTGTCGCCATAGGAATATGAAACACCGGTGACTGTCTGGTTCTTGTTTTGTTCAACCTGGAATTCCAGCCGGTAGCTTTCGCCATTGTCTGTGATGAAGTATCCCTTCCAGATACCTGTTAGGTCCTGGCAAAAAGAAGTATGCGAAAAAAATAAAACCAGTGTCAGGGCAATGACCGATTTGCGAACCAGCAGCTTCATTGATGTGAAATTAATTATTAAGCTTGTTTTCAAATCCACTGCAGTAGCGATGGATTTGTTAATTTTGCGGCTCTTTATGAGCGACAAGATCCAAATTACATTGCCTGATGGGGCGGTCCGTGAATATCCAAAAGGTACGACAGCACTGGACATTGCCAAATCCATTTCAGAGGGACTGGCAAGAAAAGTACTGGCTGCTGAAGTCAACGGCCAGGTTTGGGATGCCTTCCGGCCGATCAATGACAATGCCCGCCTGAAACTTCTGACCTGGGAGGACAACGGTGGAAAGACTACATTCTGGCATTCCTCAGCTCATTTGATGGCGGAAGCGGTGGAGGCACTTTTCCCGGGCGTTAAATTCTGGGTGGGTCCTGCCATTGAAAATCCACAAGGTTTTTATTATGATATCGATCTTGGAGGCCGCCATATTTCCGAAGAAGACCTGCGTAAGCTCGAAGTGAAAATGGCGGAGCTGGCAAAAAACAACAGCCAGTATATCCGCAAGGAATTGCCCAAGAACGAAGCGATTGACTACTTTGCCCAGAAAGGCGATGAGTACAAGCTCGATCTTCTCCAAAATCTAAAAGATGGAGAGATCAGTTTTTATACCCAGGGAAATTTTACCGACCTCTGTCGCGGCCCGCACATTCCCAGCACCGGATTGATCAAAGCCATTAAACTGACCAATATTGCAGGGGCTTACTGGAAAGGAGATGAAAAGAACAAACAGCTCACACGCATCTACGGCGTTACTTTCCCCTCGCAAAAGCAACTCGATGAATACCTGCAGCTTCTTGAAGAAGCAAAGAAAAGGGATCATCGCAAACTGGGAAAAGAGCTGGGCATCTATACCATGGATGATGACGTAGGGCCCGGGCTCATTATGTGGATGCCCAATGGAACGGTGGTGATCGAGGAACTCGAAAAGCTGGCCAAGGAAACCGAATCAGAAGCAGGGTACAAGCGTGTGGTGACTCCCCATATTGCCAAAGAAAGCATGTACCTCACCAGTGGTCACCTTCCTTATTATGCTGACAGTATGTATCCTCCCATGGAACTCGAAGGAGAGAAGTACTATCTCAAATCCATGAACTGTCCGCACCATCACAAAATTTTTGCAGCAGAGCCCAAGAGTTATCGGGATCTTCCTTACCGGCTTGCAGAATATGGAACGGTTTACCGTTACGAGCAAAGTGGAGAATTGTTTGGACTGATGCGGGTTCGTTGCCTTCACATGAACGACGCGCATATTTATTGCACCAAAGAGCAGTTCAATCAGGAGTTCAGGGCGGTGAATGAGATGTACCTGAAATATTTTAAAATATTCGGCATTGATAAATATGTGATGCGGCTCTCCCTTCATTCGCCCGAAAAACTGGGAATTAAGTATGTGAATGAGCCGGAGCTTTGGAAAGAAACCGAAACAATGGTGCGCAATGTACTCCGCGAATCCAACATTCCTTATGTGGAAGTGCAGGACGAAGCGGCATTTTATGGTCCCAAGATCGATGTACAGATTTACAGTGTCATTGGAAGGGAGTTTACCCTGGCAACCAATCAGGTGGATTTTTCGCAAGGAAGGAGCTTTAAACTTCAATACACCACCCAGGACAACCATACCGATACGCCCCTGATCATACATCGTGCTCCCCTGGGTACGCATGAAAGGTTCATCGGGTTTTTACTGGAGCATTATGCAGGGAAGTTTCCTCTATGGCTGGCGCCTTTACAGGTAAAGATCCTGCCCATTAGCGATAAGTTCCTGCCCTATGCCAAATCTGTTTTAGATCAATTAAAAAAAGCAGATATTCGTGCGGAAATAGACGACCGTAACGAGAAGATCGGAAAGAAGATCAGGGACACGGAGTTAATGAGAGTTCCTTACATGCTGGTGATTGGAGAAAAAGAAATTAATGAAGAAAAGGTATCGGTGAGAAAACAGGGTAAGGGTGATAGTGGATCCAAATCTGTGGCCGAATTTTTGGAAGAGATCGGGTCCGAGATAAAAGAACGAAAATGATGAAAGTCGTCGGACGACTGAACACAAAGGACAATTAAACGACAGAAATACAAATAAAAAACAAGGTAGCTGCTTTATGCTGACTGTCGGCGGCAGGGGCGGAAAACAAATTATGGCATTACCAAACAAAGGAGGAGGAGGCGGATTCAGACCGGGAGGTGGTTTCAACAGAGGAAGATTTGCTCCCAGGAGAGAGGCAGAACATAGAATCAATCATCACATCAGGGTACCACAGGTGCGTTTGGTTGGCGATAACGTGACTGTTGGCGTTTATTCTACACAGGATGCCATGCGCATTGCACAGGAACAGGGACTCGACCTGGTGGAAATTTCCCCACAGGCCGATCCTCCGGTTTGTAAGGTAATTGACTACAATAAATTCCTTTACGACAAGAAGAAGAAGGAAAAGGAAATGAAGGCAAAAGCGAAGACCACAGAAATGAAAGAGATTCGCTTTACGCCCAACACCGATGACCACGACTTCGATTTCAAATCCAAGCACGCCGAAAATTTTCTAAAAGAAGGCAATAAAGTAAAGGCCTATGTACAGTTCAAGGGCCGCGCCATTCAGTTCAAAGATCGTGGCGAATTGTTACTACTCAAGTTTGCCGACCGACTCAAGGATTTCGGGCAACTCGAGAGCATGCCCAAACTCGAAGGCAAAAGAATGCTCGCCATCTTTACTCCCAAAACAGGAAAAAAACCAAAGGCCGAGAAACAGCATGCGTAGAATGGTTTATGGTTTATTGCCTGCATGCCGGTAGGCAGCTTTCTGGTCTTTAGAGGCAGTCTTTAAGAGTTTAATGTTTGTGTTTGTAGTTTTACAACGTTATCCATACGAATTTGTGGTTATTGGAGGATGTATGTTTTTTTAGACGTTTCTATACTTCTCCGTCATCTCACATCCTTTAAACAATAACCTCCTTGAATGGATTCGCTTTCATGTTTCTAACCTTTGTTGAATTTGATCGTCAAACTATATGATTAAAATTCTGATCCGAACATTTGTGTTTTTTTTGCTAACATCATGTGGCATGCAAGCTAAATCTGACTGTAGGAAATTCAAAACCGGAAAGTTCATTTATCATGTTGCAGATAATCAGATCGTCATAATGAAAAGAAATGATTCCATACAAACGGAAACCAATAACATTACCGGAGATGTTTTACAAGCCCGGATCAAATGGATTGATGATTGTGAATATGAGTTGACTGATTTTAAAGAAGCCAAAGATTCTTCTGATACATTGAAACCGGTTTGGAAAGGCAAGGTCTTTTCTACGAAGATTCTCGAAGTGCATAGTAATTATTGCGTTTATGAATCTCGTATGTCAGGGGTAAGCGTGAGGATGATAGATACACTAAAAATATTAAATTAGTCTTCTCTGCGGAAACCTTTGCACGCTCTTTTCTCCGCCATTAGCGATTTGATAAGGAAATAATAAATTGATAATTTCATAGAAACCTGTTCTCTCCTAATTCCCAATTCCTAATTCCTAATTCCTAATTCCACCCCAATACCCTAATACCTTACTACCAACTGCCAACTATCAACTACCAACCTTTTTCAACGGTTTCCGCAATTTCTTTGGAATATAATCCCGCGGATCATGCACAACTTTTATATTGAGTACGCCCTTTACGAGCTTCAGGCGATCGGCGATGGGGCGAGCGGCATCAGTAGATCCATCCAGCAAAGTGCTGCTGTTGTTGTGCGCATCAAATAAGAAAAGCAAATTCTGATGGATGGCCAGTTGTGCCATTTTGGTTTGTTGATCATTGAGCTGTTTGCTTTTGTTGTAGTTGGCCTGTAATTCATCGAGCTGAGAATTTCCCGTAGGCTCGTCAACTTCTCTGGTAGTGAGGGCTTTTATCATTTCATTTCCGATGGCCGTTGCATCAGCAGTTTTCCCTTCGATGCCTGCCAAATTGAAAAACATGTGACCAAGAAATCCCATCATGTCAATCGTGTAGGCATTTTTTACAGTAGTACCCCAGGGTGACAGGTCTTCCTCGTAAACAGGCATTTGCATATAAGCTGAATCTTCACCCTTTTGGTCACAGAAATCAATCTTGAATACAGGAAAGATCAGGTACATCAGTTTGGGCCCTGAATAATTCATGGTCGTGTATCCATTCCCGTCAGAATTGCGATAGCGTTTCAAGCCCTCTTTTACTTCCAAGGGGATTCTATATTCTTTTTCATCTGCTTCACCATACACAGTATTGGTGAGATAAAGCTGGTACTTGCATCCCAATCTGCCCAGGCTCACAAAAACCTCTTTCTGGTTAGAGAGTTTTCCGGTGGCGTCCATGGTGATCTCTCCATCACTGTTCCTTGCTTCTTCCTTAAAATCGATATCTATGGTGAGCTTAAAACGGTTGAAAGCTTGCAATTGATCCAGGTAGTCGATCTTGTGATCGTCCGAAATACCAAGCAATTGTTTTTGTCTTTCCATACCGATGATGAAAGGAAGGTTGAATACAAGGTTGTAATTTCTATTATCCATTTCGTGCTGTAGAAAATCATCAAAATTTCCAACGTACCCTGAAATTCTCTCCATAGCTTCCGAACTATACTTATCTGTTGTTCCCAACAACGATTGCTCTCTTGCAATTGATAAAATAGCTTCAATGACAATCGGCAGCTTTTTGAAATCCTTACTGTATTGATCTTCCAGCATAGCGACTGCCTTTTCCTCACGGTCCATGCAAAACCTGATCACTTCGTCCATGTCACCGCGAATATTTGAATAGCTCGCAGTGTCGTCGTTGCCGGCGAGCAGCTCTATCATCCGCTGCACATTGATCGCCTGGCCGGTCAGTTCACGCTCGTAAGAGAGAAAGCCGGAGTCCCAGTTTTTTCTGCTCTCCTCGTACTCTGTTTGCTGTTTGTCGAAATCACAATCAAAACATACATCTTCTTCTCTTGATGGTGGAGGAGCTACATTCAACTGGGGAGCAGCATCCTTTTTCGCCATCACCGCGTCATGTGCTTCCTGAATCTGTTTGTCAATATCAATAAGCGCTTCGTCGTTAGGAGCCGCTACTCCCTTTCCATTTTTCTGAATATTTTTTCGAATGATAAGAGGAGGAAGGCCAATCGTATTTTTCACCAGTGAGCGGTAACGCGCGGTAATGAGATTAAATTCCTTTAGGGTGTTGATAATGGAAGGATATAAAAAGGCAGCGTTCTTCATATGCGCTACCTGGTCAATGAATTGGTTATTTCTTTCTTCACTCTTCATCAGTTCTTTTACCAAGGGCTGAAAGGGATCACTGGAAGTGTTGGGCTGAACAACCAACTGATTTTTTTTGTTGCTGATCAACACCAGTTTTCCGTCAGCAGTAATAAGCATACTATCGTTGATCCTTTTCCCCTTAAAACAAAGAAGGCGGTCTCTGTCCTGGCCTTTTGAAGGTAGACTCACCGGACCTTTCAGGCTGATTGGGGTAATGGGCGAAGACGTTTTTGAAGCGGTTCCAGTGGCCGGCTTCACGGTTTTGTTTTCTTTATCCTGCATCTGTCCCATCATCTGGCGGGCCACCTTTGCTGCTTCCGGATCTTCTTTTTCCAACTCGTCAATCTCCTTCTGCGCTTCTTTCATCATCTTGTTCATTTCAGCCTGTGTTGGTTTTTTCTGTGCCTGTACAGACAATGAAAAGAAGAAAGAAACAATAAAAATATGGAGGGCGAAATTTTTCATTTCCTGGTGATTTCATCCAACCGTTTTTGCGCCTGTTCACGCACAGTTTTTTAATTCCGGGCTGACTGTTCTTTGGCCAGCTGGTATCGGAGAAGTTATGTGATGTGGATTATAGTTTGATGAA
>JBJMLU010000225.1:0-4247 GCA_045805145.1 Flavisolibacter sp.
ATTGGTAAAATAACGTAGATAGTCTGAATATACATTCGCAGTATCGTTGTCATTGATGTGCACTTTTCCAAATGCTTCGAATATATGGGCGTTGCTGTTGATTACACAGCTATCGCACCAGAAAAGCGTGTTGCCTTGACGGAGCTCCACATTTCCAGAAAGGATTTTGAGCTCTGTGGTTGGATTGGGATTTTTAAAACTGAGTACGTCAGCATGAAGAATATCAACGGGCTGTTTAGAAGTAGAATCAGCCATCCCCTGCGCTTTTGACAGCAAGGCTGTGAAAAGAAAAATAAGAAGGAGGGAAGTTGTTCGGGTTTTCATTATTTATTCCTTGCAGGCAATGTATCTTTTGCTGCAGGCGAAGTTAAAGGCTGACCCTTGCTTTTACTTCCGAAAACAGAAATATTAACGTAGCGTTTTGGATGCATACGCAGATCATCCAGCGTAATTTCCGCACTCAAAGCGACACTGTTGACCCGGTCGGCAATTTTATTGAGACGATCATACAATCCGCGATCATTCATCAGCAAACCCAGTGAACCGTTCTTCGAATTCATATTAGCGATCGTGTTCTTCAATTCAGCAATTGTTGACTGAAGGTTGCTGAATACGCCTTCAATATTGGCATTTGCCAGTTTGGAAGTAGTGGTTTCTACATTTCGAATGGAGCTGTTGATGGCTTCATTGTTTTTTGCCAGGTTGCCGGTTACTGAATTAACATTCGCAAGCGCCTGGGCCAGTTGTCCCGATTGCGTATTGAGTAATTGCTGCAGGTGAGCCGATGCAAGTGCAAGGTTGGCAATGATGTCCTGCAGATTGTTTTTTGTATGTGGATCGAAAATCGAGTTCACTGCACCGATGGTTATCATTAAAGAATCCAGAGTTTGATTAACACGTGTGATGGTAGGTGTGAGCTGTGACTGGATGTTCCCGATAATTCCTTTATCGAGGCGGGTGGAAATAGTGTCTCCACTTTCCAGATAGTTTTTGACATCGCCCTTTTCAATATTGATGAAGGCTGCACCAAGAATAGAAGCATCGATAAAAGCAACTGAATTGCGCGGAATGGCAATGTCTCTTGAAAGATGTATTTCAACAATGATGTTCTCAACTTCCTTGTCCGCAGGCGCCACATTATAAACTGTACCAACTGGAAGTCCGTTGATCTTTACCTGGTTTGATTTTTCCAACGAACCAATCTCTGTGAACCGGGCATAAAGAATCGGCGGTTTTGAAAAAATATTCTTGCCTTTCAAAAAATTAAAGCCCAATACCAACACCACAATGGCTATGATGGCGAGAAGTCCAACCTTTGTCTCATTACTTAACTTCATGTTGTAGTTTTCTTGCTTACTCTTGATTCGTTCCCAAAATAAGCAATAAATCCACAACCTTACAGTCTGTGTACAGACTTAAAAACCCTAACCAAAAAACTTTGAAAATCAAACTGCGCGTTATCTGCCTGTATGCTTTTTTTCCTGTTGTTCTACGGCTTCCAGGAAAGAAAGCGCGCTCCTGTTGTCATTTGTTTTGTCAGGAGCAGTAGGAGCTGAATCAGGAGTAAGTTGTTTTTTCTCCAGCCAGGATTTATAGTTCTTGAGTGCATTGGTAATGCACTGGGCAATCTCCTGCTGTCCTGATTCGCTATTGAGATAGTCTTCTTCCTGTGGATTGGTGATAAAACCCGTTTCAACCAGCACCGAAGGCATGGCAGTGGCCTGTAGTACCCAGATTCCTACCTGTCTTTGTTTGGGACCACCGCTTACCCTTCCCGTCTGTGCAAACTGATCTTCCACCATGTTGGCAAGGGTAGAACTTCTACGGGCGAACTGCTGCGTTTTCATCAGCGAAAGAGCAATGAATTCGGGTGAGTTCACATCGATGTCACCATATTTTTCTTTATAATTTTCTTCCGACAGCATGGGCGCATTCTCCCTCACTGCTACCTCTTTGTCTTCACTTTTGTGCGCACCCCAAACGTAGGTCTGGGTTCCTTTTTCAGAAGTATTGGGCACTTCATAATAACGGTATTGCGCAACCTTGTGGGTGTGTTTTTTTCTTTTCTTGCCTTTGCCTGTATAATAAGATTCTGTTTTATAACCCAGGAAAGCCCTCTTCTGAATGGGCGGCATGGCATTCACATGTATAGAGATAAAGAGGTCGCCTTTGTTTTGATTGGCGATGTCTGCCCTTTCATGAAGGTTGGTGATGTACTTGGTGGGTCTTGTTTCAACAATCTTTACATCAGGAAACTCCTGTTGAATCAGTGCTACCAGCTTTTTGGAAACCGCGAGGGCAATATCGTCTTCGTGCGAATAAGTACCTGCAGCTCCGTCGTATCCTCCATTACTCTTGATGCCGTGGCCTGCATCGATAATAATGGTGCGGAGAACCTGTTGCCTGACTGGTTTTTCAAAAGAATAAAACAAGGCCGCGAATGGAATGAAAAGGAGGGATAATATCGTTCTTTTTAGCATATCAGATTTTTGTTGTCATTTAGTAAATTCTTCACAAATAGTTAATTGTGCAATCGTTTACTTTTGTTTTACAGCTTATGACGGAATTGCACAAAATTAGTTCAAAAAAATTCTGTATCACCCTTGTTGTCACTGCTTTTTGCATTGTGATAACGCGGAATAGTGAAGCCCGTCATACATCAGGGTCCGAAATTTACAGCACTTTAACATCTGATACAATACCATCAACCCAAAAAGACTCCAGCCGTCTTCGCGATTCCAGCCATGTTGATACGCTTCCCCGGGGAAGAACAGACACATTTAATTTTCACTTCTCAAAAGATACACTCGACGCACCCGTTAATTATGAGGCTGCAGATAGTGGTGTATTGATGGTGAAGGATAAAAAATTCCTGCTCTTTGGCAAAACCAAGACCACTTATAAAGATGTGACTCTGACCGCCCCGGTAGTTTCCCTGAATCAGGCCACCAATGTGTTGACAGCCATGAATTCAAAAGACCAAGCCGGTGTTACTACCGCCAGGGCCAAATTTCAGCAGGGAACAGAGAGTTTTCAGAGCGACACCATTGAATTTAATTTTAAAACCCAGCGAGGCATTACTACCAACACCTATACGCAAGCCCAGGAAATGTTTGTGCATGCCGACCTCCTGAAAAAAATAAATGCCAATACCACTTTTGCCAAACGTGTCACCATGACTACTTGCGATTATGATGATCCGCATTTTGGTTTTGTGGGAAGCAAGGGCAAATTCATTAACAACAAAGTGGCGATCACGGGTCCTATCCATCCCGAGTTTGAAGGCGTTCCCCTTCCCATTTATCTCCCTTTTGGAATCTTTCCGCTCCAGCAAGGAAGACATTCGGGATTGCTGGCTCCCAATTTTGTGGTGACACAGGATTTTGGATTGGGACTGGAAGGATTGGGATATTATCATGTGCTGAATGAATATTTCGATGTCACCTTGAGAACAAACCTCTATTCTTATGGCGGTTGGTCGGTGAATGTGATTCCCACTTACCGGAAACGCTATCATTACAATGGCTCGCTGGGACTGAGTTTTCAGCATACAAAATTTAATTTCAAAGGCGATCCGGATTTCAATCTGGTGAAAACATTCAATATTACATGGAACCACTCGGTGGATGCCCGCGTACATCCAGGAACCAATTTTTCTGCGAACGTGAATGCAGGATCCACGCAGTACAACCAGTATCTGGTGAATAATCCAAACAGGAATTTTCAAAACCAGTTGACATCATCAATTGCGTATTCAAAAACCTGGCAGGATAAACCTTTTAACCTTACGCTCAGTGCCAACCATAACCAAAACAACGCAACGCACGATATCCGAATCACTCTGCCTGACGCAGGCTTTACTATAACAACCCTGTATCCTTTTCAGCGCAAGGAAATACTTGGTGCTCCGAAGTGGTATGAAAAGGTGGGAATTGGTTATAGCGGCGTAGCAAGAAACCAGGTGGCATTCAGTGACGTGGATTCTGCCAAGACCACCTTCCAGACCTTGCTCGATACCTTGCAATGGGGAGCGCAGCACCGCTTTCCCATCAGTATGTCTTTGCCTCCCATGGGACCTGTGATGGTTGCTCCTTTTCTTTCCTACGAAGAGACCTGGCTTACGCGTCGCATGAGCAGGCAGTGGGATCCTGTAAATAAGCAAGTAGATACCATTTATGACAGGAAAGGTTTGTTCATCGATAGGCAGTTAAGTTTTGGTATCGGACTCAATACAGCTATTTATGGAA
>JBJMLU010000226.1:0-15635 GCA_045805145.1 Flavisolibacter sp.
CTGCAATACATTCCACTCTTCGTTTTGTACAACCGGTGGCAGCTGAAACAAATCGCCGATATACAGCACCTGCACGCCGCCAAAGGGCAGGTGCGGTGCTTTGCGAAAATACCTGAGAATGGCATCAATGGCATCAAGCATGTCGCAGCGCATCATGCTTACTTCGTCGATCACCAATAATTCCATTTCTTGCAACAACTGTCTTTTGTTGGACGTGAAATGGATGTTTTTGAACAAGCTATGCTTATCGGTGGCTTCTGCATAACCAATGACTCCATCTCTGCGTACAATACCTGGAATAAACATACCTCTGGGCAACTGAAAAAAAGAATGCATGGTTACCCCGCCTGCATTGATGGCGGCCACCCCGGTGGGTGCAACCACTACTGCATTTTTCTTTGTGTGGGCAATGATATGCTTGAGGAAAGTTGTTTTTCCTGTACCCGCTTTACCTGTCAGAAAAATGTGCTGCGAAGTATGATTCACCAAATCTGCAGCCAGGTGAAAAATGGTATTGGAACTATCGTTTTCGAGCATGATGAGAAGGATATAAAACTAGTCAAGTCTGACCAGAGTTGGTGTCAAAGGCTGATGAATTAAGACGAATTTATCAGCTTCTTTGTTGCATGTTCCGGACCCACATTTTCAGCAAAAAATTTCATGCTGCTGCTTGCGAACGTCATCATTTTATTGTGAGGCCACCCGTTTGGATGGCTTTTGCCCGAGCATGAGCATTTCATTGACCTGGACTTCACTAAAATATTTCTTGTTCCCCTCCTTGTCGTTATAACTACGGTTGATCAACTTTCCTTCGATGGCAATTTCAGAACCCTTGTCCAGATATTTCTCTGCGATTTCGGCCACCTTTCCCCAGGCAACCAGGTGATGCCAGATGGTTTCCGTTACTTTTTCGCCTTTTGCATTTCGGTAAGAATCATCTGTGGCAATGCTGAATCGTGCGAGCTTTCTTCCACCGTCAATGGTGCGTATTTCAGGTTTGTTTCCCAGGTTCCCAATCAGTTGAACCTTGTTTTTTAACGCGTACATAAGTTGAATTGTTTAATCCGCGGTTGCGGTTGGTGATAAAATGACAATCATCGGCCTTGATTGAAAAACAAAGTTCAATGAACCGCTAAGGGGCAATCGGTTTTTAATCCTTTATACACGGAAGTACCCGTTTGTAAACGTTTCTACACGAAAAGACTTACCTTGTATCATGGAGCAGGAGCAGAAAAAATGCCTGAGTTGCGGAAAATCAATTCGTGGACGTAGTGATAAAAAATTTTGTGATGATTACTGTCGCAATAATTTCAACAACCAGCTTCGAGCTGAAGACAATAACTATGTGCGCAATATCAATAATGCCCTTCGAAGAAACCGCCGTATTCTCCAGGAAATTCTTCCTTCGGGAGATGAAATGATAAAAACTTCCAGGGAAAAACTCAATCAGTCCGGCTTCCGGTTCAAATACTTCACCCATACCTACGTCAACAAAAAAGGCAGCACTTATTATTTCTGTTATGAATACGGCTATCTCCCACTTGAAAATGAATTATACCTGATCGTACACAGAAAAGAAGAAAGCTAAGCGCCGCTAGTCTGCCCCGGCGTCTATAGTTTTTTGTGGGTTCGCTTTTTTACACAAGTACTCATTTTTTAGAACTTTGGCAAAATAAACTGACATATTGTAATTTTATTTGGCCAATTCAATCTTTCGCAGAAATACAAGAACCCTGGGCCTGCTATTTATTTATTGGAAGAAAGCCATCCCAATATTTTCGTTTTAGAATACAATCAACTACCTTATCAGCCTCATCCTGTCAATCCCCTGACAAACCAATTCCCGGTATTCTAATTGCATCATTTACTTGAACCATTACCTGCGAAAAGCCTGAATCCTTCCTGGAAAAGCTGTTTCCTTACCATAAATCATAACCATGAAACAGCTCGGATTGATTGTTGTTTTGACATTCCTGGCTTATGCAGGCCTGGCACAGGAGAGCCTCAAAGAACTAACCAACTTGTTGGATCTGGGGCAGTATAAGCTGGAAAACCACCTCCAGCGAAAAGGTTTCAGGAGAGCCATTCCCCTGGAGGAACAAGCCTCGATGGCTTTCAGAAAGGAAGACCGGAAAACTTCTCCCAATTGCATCCGTGGCTTTGAAATCATCAACCAACCCCGCGATATTGAACTGGTGTACCAGACCACCTCTCTGGAAGAATACACAGACCTGAAGCAGCAAATGAAACAATCAGGGTTTAACTACCCTTCCAAACAGGATGAATCCAGCCCCATTCTGTATCAACGCCAGGACATTCGCATACAAAGCACCACAATGAAAGATGATTCTGTTGTGTATTATGTTTTCAAGGCAACAAAAAAAGAATTGCCGAAGAAGAAAGAAATTATGTGGGCGGAAGACCTTCTGCAGCTGGATGCACAGGAATACCTCATTGATATTTTTGGCCGCGAGAATGTAAAGACAGATACATTTTATTTTACCGAAACGGAGATCAATAGATGCAGCGTACTTTATCCCAATACCAGTAGGGAAGTAATATTTATCTGGAACGATGAAACAAATTTGAAGGACATTTCTTTTATTCTCATTGGCGGAAATCTTCACCCAAGAGAAGTCACCGATTTTAAATCCATAGCACACAACACCTGGACCTCAAGGCAAGGTCTTAGCTGCGGCATGACTGTTCAGGAAATAGAAGCACTCAACAAAGAACCGGTTCGTTTTTATAACTGGCACGCGGAATCAGCAGGCTATCTGGCTCCCAATAATAAAGGTGCAATTGATTTCAGCAGGATCGGACTTGTATTTAATTGCTTGAACTGCAGTTTTGTGACTGTGGGCAGTAATACGGTTACAAATTCAACAGATGCAGTGAATGAAAATCAAAAAGTATATCTGACAAGTCTGATCGTTTTGCCCGAAAAGAAGGCTAGAGATACTTACGCAGGCAATAGGTAAAAATATAGACGAGACTGCCGGCACAGGTTTTGTTATAAAGAAACTGGTCCGTTACTAACCGAAAACACCCTAATCTATGCGAAACCGGTAACCGTGCCTACCGGTTTTCTTTTTTTTCCGGAGACGTACTTCGTCCCCGATCTCTTTCTTTCTTAAATATAGGTGCATCGGCCACTGCTCCCTCGATAGCCTGGCCCAGCTGGTTCAACAGCACTTCATTATCGCAGCTACCTGCCCACTGACGTACGCCTCTTACAAGGATGATCCGGGAAGGTGGCGCCGTATCTGGTTTGCCAGTAAACCGGACAAGTTCCGCCTGATACATTCCCGGCGCTCTGGGCGACACATGGAAATGAGCCGCATCCCCGTCAATATTTACCACTGCCTCAAGTTTCATTTGCCCTTTTCTCTATAAAAAACAAAGTTAGTGCCATCAAAAAATGCCAATGGGTTTGCCTGAAATAATGGAGTGCGTTGTGTGGAAGCCTGGCCCCAATCAGGACCAGAGCAAAGCCTAACAACAAGGAATCGTAAAGAGATATCAAATTATTGTTCGAAAATAACTATCTGGCCCGAGCTCATCGGGTTTCGGGGCATGGCGTTTGAGGCTCATCGGTATGAACAAAAAATCTTTTAGCATCGACTATAATGGCAAAAGGGCGGATTGCATGGATCTGGGCGACAGCTTTATGATCCAGCTCACCTACAAGCCAGTCTATATTCAAATCATTCGCGATAAAGATGGAGCGGATCACTGGGTAGAAACAAACGAAAGAAGAGAAACACAGCTCTCACAGGAGCTGGGAAGTTTGATTCAAAAACAGTATTTGGATTGAGGAAAGCAGAAAGTGATGGCTATTGGCTGTTAGCCGTTGCTACTAAGGAAATAAAATTGACTCTATTTACGCTTATGCCTGACCGTGGAAAAAATATAGCTGATAACAGAAAAGACCAATTGGACGATGCCAAAATGTTCCGAACGAACTTACTATTTAATCAAATCTGATTTTCTGAAATCCTTGACAATGCTCGTGAGCAAAAGATAGATGATGGCAGCGCACATGATAAAGCTGATGTAACTGATAATACCAGGCCTCTTCCCTTCCTTAAGAACAAAAAGTAAGACCGCGGAATAAACGATACTGACGCAGCCCCTGAGCCATACATTCTGAAGACGTTTCATAAGGTAGAATACTTCGCATTCAAAATACAATCAAATTATAATTTATGCAAGTGCGAGCGGCCGCTCTCTGAAAAAAATATTCAATTATTCGTAGGCAAATCCATTCCATTCAGCGAAAAAAATGCGACGCCCTTTTGAATTCCAAAATGCATTTTTTAATTTGCCACACCCATCGTAGTCATCGTCGTACAACCAAGCCTATGGAAATGAGCCAGCCAAAGGAATCCTCTCGTGTCATTCAATTGGACCAAAACCAATTTCATTCGCCGCAACCGCATATTACCGAGCGGCCCTGGATGAAATCTCTCATCTTCGGACTTACCATTATTTTATGTATTGTCAGCGCGGCCGTGTTCATTGGACGCAACAGCAAAAAACCTGTTGACTGGATCTTTGTCAATGCGATTGAGGTAGGGAAAAAAGTACAGTTACCGGATGGTTCAAGAATTCTTCTGGGCAAGGGAAGCTCTATTGCCTATCAGTCCAGTTATGGAAAAATGCAAAGACTCGTTCAATTCAAAGGAGAGGCTTATTTCCAGGTTCAATACAATCCGTCTCAACCATTTTTTGTTCACGCCATCAACCAGATCATTGCCGATACAAGCACTTCATTTTTTATTCGCAGCACCGATTCTTCCGAAGAAGTGATTGTGACGAGCGGACGTGTAAAGATTGAGAACAATGCGCACAAGGGAGAATTTCTGATGATTGGCCAGGGACAGAAAGCCGAAGTGGCAAAAGGAAAATTGATACATACGGATACCCTGAAAGCAAAACAGCCGGCCTGGAAAAATGAACAGTTGGTCTTTAACGGAACCCCTCTGAAACAGGTGGCTGTTGATATTCATAGTTACTATGGAATTCCTGTGCACATGGCGCCTGAAGTGCCTGCCGATAGCATTTTTGTTACCGAGGAATTTGAGAACGCACCGCTGTCTCTGATCCTTCAGACAATCGGCGCAAAAACCGGACTTTGGATTAGAGAAGTCAGCGATACTGTGCAGATTTCCAAAATACCCCACCGCCTAATTGAATCTTCTGCACCAGCTCCTTTAAAAAAGAAAAAGAAAAACTGGATTAAAAGATTCTTCTCCAAAAAGGCGTCGGGGCAAACTAAAGCTGCATAATACTTTTTGCGGGCATTGGAGTTTCATTCTTTTTCCAACATCCGTATTCGCTGACCGTCTTCTGTCCTATACATTTCTGTTTGTCTTTTAGACTTTATTGCAGATACCGGAATTAAATAGACCAAGGACTTTTAAATAATTTCTTGTAGCCACTAATTAGAATGATTGATTCTTTAACCGGTCCTGATTGCGGAAAATTTTAAATTTCTTTTTTACCAGTAAAATTTATCAGCCTGGATTTTCGTTACCAGCTTTTGAAAAATATGAGACGGGCCAGCCAACTGTTTTTATTTGTGTTTGCCACATTGATGGCAACAGGACAGCAAACAACTTATTTTTCAGCCGAAGCAGCTGCGACAAATGATCTCTATAAAATAACAGATCCTGCAGGCGGATTGAAGACCATTCCGCTTCTAAGCGGCATGTTGGGATTCAGCTTTTGCACAGACATCAACAAGCATCTATTCTTCGAGACCGGTTTACTCAGAAAATATTATAGCGAGGGAATTGGATTCAAAGCGATTTCCTCTTCTTCGGGCGGCAATGCCATGAATGCCTGGTTGATCCCATTAAAGTTTGGGACCAGGTTAAATCTGAGCAAAGAAAAGATACATCTTGTGCCTGTGTTGGGCGTGGTGGCCGGCTTTAATTCTGACTACGGTAATGGTAATGGCGGACAAGGCGGCATGGTAAGTACTCCCCACGACAGCATTCACTATTCATACGTGGCGCATTATGACTATTCAAAAAATTATTACCTGTTGCAAACTTGTTTAGGCCTGGAATTTCATTTGTTTCAAAATGTTCTTCTTTCCCTTTCCGGCGAATATTACTTTGGGATGAACAAACTCATTCAAGAGGACATTAGTTATACTATCAATAATAATCCATCTCAAACAGCCACTGCCATCAGCAAAGGAAGCATGATTGGTTTCGCAGTTGCTTTTAGATATCCAATCAGTAATATCTGGAATAAAGGGAAAAATTAAAGTTGATGTTTCTTCGTGAAGCTGCAGATCAGGTGGGCTGGTTAAATAAGTCAGCCTAAATTATTCAGGCGATAGAATAAATAAGTGTTTCCGAATAGAAAGAACCAGAAACGATCGACAAGAAGCCTTTAAGTCCCGCAGCTAAAAGCTCAAAGCTTTTTTCTCCATCCTGCTCCAATTATTATTCAAAAACCCTATTTTTGCTGCCCCTTAGCGGTTTCTATTTCGGAAGGTGCGGTAGCTCAGTCGGTAGAGCAAAGGACTGAAAATCCTTGTGTCGGCGGTTCGATCCCGCCCCACACCACAAGTAATGAAATGAGTACGCTGAAAATCAACGCCTTGATGGGCGTTTTTTCTTTTGCGGTACTCATTGCGGTACACTTGGTATAAAATCGCCACTAGAGGGTAACAACGTTTAGATTTCAATGATTAAATTTTATGATATACGTGATGGGTGGCCAGAATTGCCATGGTTCAGTACCGGAGGTACGCGAGCGAAAAAATTTATTCAGTCTCCGGATGACAAATATTACTATTTTAAAAGATCTCAATTCAAACCAGCCACGGCAGATAAACCAGGTAAGGACTACCGATTTGAATTTTGGAGTGAAATAATTTCCTATGAAGTTGGCAGCTTCTTAGGTTTTGATGTTTTAAGATATGATATCGCCTATGACGGCACAACTATGGGTTGTATTAGTGAATCTATGATTGATGCAGAAAAGGAGCAGTTTATTGAAGGAGTTAAGTTTTTAATAGCGGATAATCCAAATTATGAGCCTGAGAACAAGAATCACCGTTCACTATATAGTTTTCAGGCTATAGAAAGCGCACTTGAAAAATTTATTTTTAACCGATTTAAAAACAAAATTGTTGAATTAATAGTTTTCGATGCCATTATTGGAAATGGTGATAGGCATCAAGAAAACTGGGCAATAATAATGGAATATGAGGCTATTAGTGCTGCTATCGAAAAATTAAAGCCATTTGCAGCTGGAGAAGGTAAAGGAGGATTGGATGAGGAAGCTATTTATGATTACGAGGCAATAAGATTTGCGCCTTTTTATGATAATGGGAGTAGCCTTGGAAGAGAGTTAACTGACCAGAAGGTTAACGATCTATTGACATCCGACATATCAACAAACGTGTATATTGGTAAGGGTACAGCAGAGATCCATTGGATAAATAGGAAACTTTCTCATTTTGACCTGGTGCGACAATTATTGCAAACCAATTACAGGGATTTCGTTATTAACATAATAGAAAGGACTGTTGGTAATTTTGACTTGGCAGCCATAGAATTTATGGTTGAAAGGATTGATATTTGGGTGCCGGAATTTGTGCAACAGTTCAAAATTCCATATCCGAGGAAAAAGCTGATTTGTAAACTTATAAAGTTTCGTTTTCAACGATTGAAGGAATTGATAGATGCATGAGTTTGATAAAATATTTTTGAGTTGGCGCCAAGGACAAGGTAGTAGAAGGCATATTGTTGGAGTGCTGCGGGAAGAAGCTGGCAAATATGTTTTTTCTTATGATCAGGATGCAGTAGAACTTGCGTTAACGCAAGGGTTTAGGCCATATACAGAGTTCCCCGATATTAATACCACTTATAACGGAAACACGTTAGACATTTTTGCGCAAAGATTGACAAGAACTGAGAGGCCAGACATCCAGAGTTTTTATGATTTTTGGGAAATTGAGCCCCAATTTCGTAATGATAAATTTTATTTATTAGGACATACCCAAGGGCTGTTGCCAACAGACAATTTCGAATTCTTAGCAGATTATAACCCGGTAGACGGAATTCATTTTTTGACTGAATTAGCTGGTTTGTCTCAATTGAAACTACCAAAAGATTCTTTAGAGATAGGCGATTCGTTGACGTTTGTTGCAGAAAAGGATAACAAGTACGATCCAGAGGCTGTAAAGGTTTTTAAAGATGGAACTGAGGTTGGGTATATTAAAAAAATTCATTGTCGGGTATTTCACAAACCTGGAGCAGAAGATCTTAAATTAACTGTAAAGGCAATTGATAAGAATGGATTTATCAAGAGAGCCTTTATCAAGGTTTCAAAATAAAACGAATTTGATTTGTTATAAAACCTAGATCAGGTTTGTTTATTGAGAAGTTGCAATGAAGAAGACCTTTTGCTAACTTGAATTATCCTTAACTATTGAACTGTAAAAGAAGCTCCATTCCCTTCGGTATAGGAGCTTTTTCTTTGGGCACGTTGTAAAGATTGCCGGGGTGTTTCGATTGTACAAGCAGATTAGATAGATTCCAAATCAATATTTGGTGGCATCGGCAAAAGATATGTTTGAATTTCGCCGCCGATGTACATCGCATTATATTCGCTAATCTTGAAAAGCTCAATAATTATTGTATAATAGAGTCGCAAAACATTCGCAGTTTCAAATATATTGGCAGGCGCTCTAAACCTAAATTGGCCCATATTCCATATTGCACTGAGAGTAGTTTCAAGCACTCCTATAACATAATTCGCTGCATATCTCCCGGAAGTAAATCCGTTGATAAAATATTGCCTATTGGATCTAATTTTAGTATTGGATATGATTAATTCCCTGTGCTCTGCGTTTTTGAATGTGTCGAAATCAGTATAAAAGTCAAATTCTGTTCGTGGATCTGAATATTCACCAGGCAAGTCGAGAGTTACATTTGATATATGCCAATGTTGAATATAACTTTTGCTATTATGAGTTTGATATCCACATACATGTATAATAGTAGCTTTTTTAAATTCGATTTCCCTCATTTCGCTATTTAATAATCTTGTCAGAGCTTTAACAAAATCATCCATTTGAGCATAGAGGAAGAATGATCCGGCAATAAAATCATTTAGCCAATCCTGAGCAGATTTACCATTGATCTCGTATGTGCCTACGTAAGTAAGGCCCGCATTTAAATGCGGAATTGGGAATACTTTTTGACCAAATCCAGCATTTCCTAAATCATTACTCAAGTTTGAGTCGCTAACTAATACAATGCCATGTCTATTAATATATGATAGAATTAAGGACACAATTTTAGTATTCGAGTATTTTATTTAATAAAAGTGGAGGGATTATTTCTCGATTTCTTTTAACCTACCTGTTAGCAAATCCATCAACCTGAAATTGATATAATAAATTTCTCTGCCATATTTAATAGATTTTAAGACGCCTTTTGTTTCCAGTTCCTGGAGATAATCAGATGCGGTTTGCCTTTTCGCAATGCCTTTATCGATTAGGGTTTTAATTTTAACATACGGGAAGCTGAAAATTAGTTCGTTAAGTTCATAGGCGGGCAACTTCTGGGATATGCCCTTTATCCTTATTAGATTTGCCTCTTTCAATTCAATTATTGCTTTAATTGTTATTAGAGTATCTAAAGCAGTCGTTTTTACAGCATCTAGCATGAATCCGACCCAACCTATCCAGTCATCTTTTTCGGTTACAAACCGTAACTTCTTATAATATTCTTCTTTGTGCTGAATGATGTATGCGCTATGGTATAATAAGGGGTGTGTCAACAATCCTTTGTGGACTAAATAGAGAACATTCAAGATTCTACCTGTTCTTCCATTGCCGTCTGCAAATGGGTGAATGGCTTCGAATTGGTAGTGCATTAACGCCATTACAATTAAAGGATCGTACTCGTCCTCCTCATTAATAAATTTTTCCCATTTAGAAATTTTATTTGGAACATGTTGGGGATCGGGGGGAGTATAGATTACTTTCTTTGTAATTGGATTCGCTAGTTTCACTCCTGGAGCGTTTCTATATTCTGCAGTCGTATTTTTGATTCGCTGCATTATTTTTATGGCTAGATTCCCTGTAAAAACGTCTCTTTTTTTTAGCTCATCTACCCCAATATACATTGCTTCTCTATAGCTGATTACTTCCTTTGTATTGGATGGTACTTGTTCTAGAGGATTCAAAATTGCCCTATAAAGGTCATCTTGTGTGGTAACGATATTTTCTATTGCCGAGCTGTCCTTACTTTCCTGAAGGATAACAGTATTTAATAACAACTTGGGATTAGGAAGAGTTTGACAATATCCTTTTAGTTCTGCTAAATATCTGTTCGCTTGAATCGCTTTTTTAAGGATTTCGGGTGTTTCAATGGTTTCTTTTGGAGGAAGATGAGCAAGCTCATTAAACGGCAGTTCCGGGTTTAGCCACGCCATTTTTTATATGTTTATATTATAGTTGTATTCCAAATATATGTTTATATTTTACTGAAAAATAAACATATTCAGATGACATGTACAAAATATGTACATAATGTGGATAACTAATAGTGCCCAATAGCGTAACACATCTTGAGCACCAGATAAAAGGCATTTCCGCTGAAAAACGGAGAGAAGTTCTACAAGTACTTACTGTTACCTTCAAACATCACAGCGGCCCTATCCGGATCCGGAGACATTACGAGGCTATAACGAAACTATTCCAAATGGAGCCGACCGGATTATGAAAATCGCTGAGAAGCAACAGGATCATAGAATAGCGATTGAAAAAAAGGTAATAGGAAGGCAAACATTCCAAAGTGGTGTTGGGCAAGTCTTTGGTTTGATTATAGGATTAGCTGCTATATTAACTGCAGGTTATTGTATAATGAATGGCCAGGGGCAACACTAGGCGCTGGAGGGGTTATCGGTTTAGTGCAAGCATTTATTCAAGGAAAGAAATCTCAGCATAAAAACCTTGAAGGGAAAAGAAACTAATTTTCCTAACGTTGGATAGGCAAAAATTGAAAGCAGCTTTGTTAGGCTGTTTTTTTCATACGAGGGGCTACCACTGTGTATTAATTGAATCACCTTATTTGAGAGAGGACTTTTTTACTTCTAACCACTCCACCTATGTTATATGGTTCATTGTATCCAAAAAAAAGACCCGCGAAGACCGGATTACGGTATTTTCCCAAATCAAAAAAAACAGGCGAACCCGAGAACCCTTGACCCACATCACCAGATACGCGACTAATCATAAAATTTATAGAATCCTGCGAGGCAGAACTATTGGCGTTACCTCTTATTTTGCCTACGAATAACGTAGGATCTCCTTTATAAAAATCATCCCAGGTTCTAATAGTTTTTTGCGGGAAACCGAAAATGTAAACTTGGCGGACACTGTCTGGATTTATGGTTTCTATATCATCTAATAGATCGTTGATATAATATATTTTAAAGTTTGGAGGCAGCGATCTTATATAAACTGCTGCCACATCAGGTTTTTGTTTGTAGGTAAATGGTGTGAGCTTGATATTAAGCGAATCGGTATTAATTGAGAAATAAAGCGGCTGTGTACTATCTTTTGTTGAAACTCGAATGAAGAATTGTGAAACTTTCAAAGAGTCAAGGGTCCCGTTTGTAGTTTCGGCCCTTGTTAATACATGAGCTGCTGATACAAAATACGTCAGGGTATCTTTTTTTACGAAAAAACCTGAACCCGTTTGGATTTGGCTATTCTTGGCAGCAGAATATATTGGATAGCTATATTTTCCCAGTGAATCAGCAGAAATTATTTCGGTTGAGAAAGCTTGCGTTCTTGGTGAGCAAGATGCCACAAATAACAAACAGCAGCTAACGAAAAATATCTGAAAGTTTCGCATGGATTCAAGGTAAAATAAATCCAAGGAATAATTTGATATGCTATCTTTTAGGAGCAGGTCTGTTTAACTTCTGAACTTTGGAGTTGGGCCTAACCGTTTGGATTTGGGGCTGGAAAAAAAGGACGAGGAGGAAAGAAGGGGCCTTCCGGCGGGGTTTCCTGTTCTTCTATTTCGACTAAGAAATATTCACCTTCATTTTCGTCAGAGTATATTTTTGCACAAAAATGGTCTATATCGTATGGCAGATGTTCTACTCGCCCGTTTCGAAGTTCCACTCTAATATCCCCAGCCGCATTACCATCATCATCCACTGATACTAAATCATCTAAACAAAACAGAAACACGCGATTATCCAAATATGTGAATCTTACAAACCTCACCTTTGTAAGATACGAATGCCACGCATCCAATACCAGCTAACGGGTCTATAATTTTTTGAGCATACATATTATGAATTTAGAAGAAAGGATTATACGGCTGGGAAAAAAATTACTTCAGGAAATTGCTGATCTCAGGCGGTTGATTTTAGCGCGGCCAGGCGGCGGGCAATGGATGGCTCAAAATGAAGCATGCAAATTTTTGAAAGTTTCAGCCCGGCAAATCCGAAACATTCGGCACCATTCTAACAAAGAAGGAAAGCAGATGGGTTCAATCAGATGGAGGAAAGGAAAGGGCAGAAATGTTCAATATTTCAGACCCGATTTAGAAAAATACCTTGGCGCGTAAATAAAATAGGGGAATCCCCGCCTTTTTCCCCTCGCATCTTTGCACATAATTTGCTAAGCCTCGACTTTTAAACTATTTCATGTATGGAATTGCAGCCCATTTCTTACCAGATCGTATATAACCATAAGAATATCACTAAAGATATTTCTGATTATCTATTATCGTTAAAATATGATGATAGAACCGAAGCGAAAAGTGATGAAATAGAGCTTGAATTACATGATAAGGACCTGTTGTGGCAAAACGATTGGTATCCGGCCAAAGGTGATAAGTTATCTATAGAAATAAGGGATAAAGGGGCGAGTTTACAATGCGGCACTTTTACAATTGATGAAATGGAAATAATGACTGACCGAAATGGCGATATCGTTCGAATCAGGGGAATGGCGGCTGCAATTACAAAAAAAATCAGGACAAAAAGAAGCAGTGCGCACGAAAACAAAACTTTAAAGGAACTGGCAGAGTCTGTGGCAACAAACCATGGATTAACATTACAAGGCCAGATAGGTAATATAAGAATTGGCAGAATAACACAATACCAGGAAAGCGATCTTTCTTTTTTACACCGAATAAGTAGCAAGTTTGGTTATACGTTTTCAATAAGAGACAATACCTTGACCTTCACAAATACGCAGGAACTTGAAAGCAAAGCCCATATACTTACTATGGATAAAACATATATTACTAAAGGCTATTTTCATGATAAATCCAAGGAGGTTTTTAGCCGCGTAGACGTTAATTATCATAACCCTAAAACGAATCAGTTAATTAGCGCAGCTATTACCCGAGAGCAAACAATAGCAGCCAATATTGCCGCTAAAACAGAGGCCCTTAAAAAGATTGTTCAAGATGCTGAAAGTAAAAAAGAAGATACAAGTTTACTTGATGATTTATTCGGGGCCGATGTTCAGAAAGTAAGTATGGCAGATATAGAAACGATAGATCAATTCCCTGGTTATGATGGTTTGAATATTAATGAACCTGTAGATGATGACCTGCAAGCCGAATCCGTAGCCAGGGCAGCCATGCATAAATCAATAACCCGTGAAAAGACATGTTCCATTTCATGCCCAGGTAGCACCCTTTTAGTTAGCGGTATAAATATAGAATTAACTGGATTTGGCCAGTTAAGCGGGATTTATCATATAACCGAATCAGCGCACAATGTTGATAGAGCGAATGGTTACGAAACCACCTTTCAGGCGAAACGAGTAGATACTACTGCCAAGAAAAAATACCGTCCCAAATTGAATAGTACTTCTAATAGTAAAACATTAGAAGAAATAAATTTTGAGACGTACAAAAAAATTCAGCAGTTCAAGGTTGCTACAATTAATGCCCTGAAGAAACGGGGTCTATTAGAAGACACTGAAAACTTCTAACGAGATTAGATGTAATTTTTCCCCGGAGGCTCGCTATTGGTTAAAGATTGATATGCCAAATTCCACCCAGAAACTGAAATATAAATCCAAAAGCTAAAATACAGAATCCAATTCTTGCTCTACGATTCGATACTTTCTCTGGTATTTTTGGTGCTGTATAAATAATCGCATTTCCCTCGGACAAAGGGTAAATAAAAATTAATAAAGCTCCACCAATGTCGAATAGTAATCCTATTAGTGTAAGAAGATTTATTTGTGAGTTAAGATGCATTGTTTGATTATGATTTTTTTCTAAATCTAGTATAAAAAACAAGTCGTTATGGAAACGCCGATATCAGTGCTGGCATATGCAAAGCTTTTGCAAGTGGATGAAAAAGCGGTAAGAAAGGCCATCGCAGATGGTAAGATAAAGAAGGGGTATAATAAGACTAAAAAAAAGATCATTCCTAGCAAGGCAGATGATGAATGGGGAAATGTTCATAAGGTGCCAAGGCCCCAACGGGGAGTATCTAAATTGAAGGCAGCTGGGAAATTAGAAAAACAATTGAGTGCTAATGGGGAAGTTGGGTTATCAGCACTGAATAAAATCGGGCAGGAAGAGTCATTTGACTATAACGAATTGATCGATGGAATAAAATTAAATCCGAATCTTCCATATTCTGAAGCTCTCAGAAGAAAGGAGATTTTATCCATAGCGCACCAGCGCATGCAATTGGAACTGCAGCAAGGAATACTGGTGAAAAAAGCTGACGTAGATAAAGCTCTGTTTGCAATTGGGGATATGATGAAAAAGGCCCTATTGAATATTCCATACCGGTGCATTGATGACATTCTAGCTGCTGCAAACAAGATCGATGCAGCAACCATTCTTACAATGGAAATCCAATCTGTATTAAACCATTTTGCTCAGCATATCGAGTTAACAGGCTCTTAGAGGGCAGAGGGTGCAAATATTTGGTAAATAAGTGCAAGACCATGATAAAACCTGAAAACCCCCGCCCACACTTATCGTTAGATAGGTGAAGACAGGGGTAAAAACCATAAGGTTTGCGGTAGGTGAGGGATTCGAACCCCCGAATCGTTCCCGATTACTTGATCCTAAGTCAAGCGCATTCAGCCGCTCTGCCAACCTAAAATTAGTGTTAACTATTTTTAGGGCATCGGGGAGCAAATTTACAGAAAGTAATGATTGACTTTAATTTTTTTACCTCTCATAGTCTAACACCTATATAGTTACCAATATAACCTATTTGCTATTCCCTGTCAATAACTTCAAGGCCATTGATATCAATGCGATTAAAAACCCAACCGCTAATATCAAAAACCCTCTTTTAAGTTGGCTGTTTCTTCGTTTAGGCGTTTTGTAATCTGGACCATCGGCCCCAATAAATGAACCTTCTGGCCTATTTTCTGGGCTGTTTTTAAACATTATCCAACTGCCAATTAGCTGCACAATGATTGCAGTGAAATCTAGAAGTGTTAGTATAGAGTTCATGCGATTATGTCCAAAATTCCTTGACTATAAAGCGGGCATGCGATTGTTAATATTCGACTATATAATCGGAATTTTTGAAGCTAAATCTGAAAGATGAAATGAGACTTGGTGGATTACCGTAATAAGCTGCCCAAA
>JBJMLU010000227.1:0-3512 GCA_045805145.1 Flavisolibacter sp.
CCAATCCAGCTAATCCTGTTCAAAATAAAAAAAAGCCACTTGCGTGGCTTTTCGAATGAATTTAGACGTTAGGTGACTAGAGAAGGATTTCTTCGCGCAGACCTTGTTTTCCTCTTGCCTGTCCGCCTTTCTTTCCGGCTTCTCTTGCTTCCTGAGAACTCCATTCATGCGCTACACCTTGTTCATGTGCAGCACGGCCACCTTTGCGTGCAATTTCTCTTTGCTTTTCAGCATCCATCGCGGCGAATCCTCTTACTGATTTTCTTTGTGCGCCATTCGTTGTTTGACTATTTCTTTCAGCCATAATTAAAGATTTAAAGTTTTTAGGTATAAGGAAAATTAAATGCCACTTCTTAACTAAAGGAGATTGATGAACAGTTGTGTATTTTTTTTACACGTTCAATTGTTTTTCAAATCTACTTGAGTACTCGCATCTACAGCCTGAATAATGGGCCAATAACAAAACTGTTTATTCACACGCTTTTTGATGTACACTTTGCATTACGGCTGAGATGTGCTGTGCATAACTTATCAGTACATCCTTCATCATCTTTCAACATCGTTCATCATCTTCAAAAGAATAAGCGGACCTTAACAGGTATAAGAATTGCTGAAAAATTTAAAACATCATGGACAGGTCCGATGACATCAACCGAATTGTGGTGATTGGCGCTTCAGCAGGGGGACTCACAGCGCTTACTGAATTGGTCAGCCAATTGAAAAAAGAATGGAATGCAGCTTATTGTATCGTGCTTCATCTTTCGCGCAAAGGAATTAGCGACTACCTGGTCTACAGACTTCAGGAGTTTACTGAATTACATTGTGTACGTGCTACAGAGGGGCTCTCAATCAAGCGAGGACATATTTATGTGGCCATGCCCAATTTTCATCTCCTGGTGAAAAAAGATGAAGTGAAGTTGGGCCATGGTCCTGCAGAAAACCGCTGGCGACCTTCCATCGATGTCCTGTTCCGTTCCGCTGCAGCTGCCTATGGCAACCGTACGGTCGGAATCATTCTTACCGGTTTGCTCGATGACGGCGTTTCAGGAATGTCGGCTATCAAACGAAGCGGCGGAACTTTAATCGTACAGGATCCCAACGAAGCAGAATATCCCGATATGCCTTTATCGGTTTTAAGCCGGATGGAAGTGGACCATTGCGTCCTGCTTTCTTTGATGGGTACTGTGGTGCAGGAAACCTTAGAGATGGAAAAAAAGGAACCCAACGAAATTCCGCATGATGTTGTCGCCGAAGCCCAGATAGCAGAACAAATGGCCTCAGGCATTGACCTTGTTTCGAATCTGGGAGAAAATTCTGTGTATACCTGCCCCGATTGCGGAGGAGTGCTCTTTCAGGTAGAACAGGGAAAGCTCAATCGTTTTCGCTGCAATACCGGACACGTGTACGCACAGGACGACCTTGAAATTAAACAGACCGAGCGGCTGGAGGAGACCTTATGGGTGGCGCTTCGCATGATGGAAGAAAGAAGAAATCTTTTGCAGAAAATGGAGCAACAAATGATGGAAAGAGGTTTTGCCCGCCTGGCCAGGGAGCACAAAAAGAAATTAGAAGAACTGCACAATCATATTGAAAAGCTCAAACAGATCCTTTACATGACCCAAAACAATAATGAAACTTAGTTGGATCATTGATTAAAAAGCTTACTTGTTTCTGAGGTCGGTCACGTCTTCAATGGCAATAAAATAGATTTGTTGCTGATGGATCTTCTGCACCACCCGGCAGGCGTTCACCAGCATAATCTTTTCGCCAATGCCTTTAAATTTATTCCTGATCTCAACTCCATAGCAAGGTCCTTTCTGAGATAGGGTATTCAGGAGTTCTCTGAGCTCGGGTATGTCCCATTGGCGGTCGGCCAATTCATATATCAGCGTTCCTTCCGTTTCTTCTTCCCGCATCTGGAAAATAGAATAGAAAGATTGGTTCGCCGATCGTACCCTCAGGTCTTTATCCAGCACCAGGATGGCTTCTCTGAGGGTGCCAAATACAGCTTCTGCATATTCATAAGCTTCCTCCAGCTGCTCATTGCGCACTTGCAATTCTGCATTGATCGTCATTAATTCTTCATTCGTTGATTCCAGTTCTTCTTTAGATGTTTCCAGTTCCTCGTTGATGCTTTGTAATTCTTCATTGCTGGAGACGATCTCTTCGTTTGCCGACTGCAGTTCTTCGTTGCTCGCTTCCTGTTCTTCAATGATGGAGCGCATGTCTTCTTTTACCTGAGTGAGCTCATTCTGCAGTTGGTTTACCAGTTTGTCCTTTGAAAGTGAGGAGCGGAGCTCCGTAATATCAGGAACAGGCACCTGTTCAAAAATGACCAGAAAGAGTTTGTCCTCTGTTTCCGATTTTATCGGAACGGCTTCGATAGAAACAAGTAGAACAGTTTCATTGAGCTTGATTTGCAATCCATTTTTTTTGACGGGCTGTCCCGACTTTCCTGCCTTATGAATCGTATTTCGCAGCTCGAAACCCAATCCTGGTTTCGCCATTTTTAATAGATTCAGGCTGGCTTTTCCTGGCGATGGCTCCAGGAACAAACCCGTAGAGCCTCGGAACTGGAGGATGTCCAGGTCCTGGTTCACCACTACGCTCGCCGGAATATATTTTTCGAGCAATATGGTGTCAATCATTTTTTCCAGATCCACCTGGTAGTCGACTGCTTTTTGTCCTGACCTTCTTGTCCCGAAATTTTCGGTTCGCTCCACATCGGAAAGGCGGTAATTCATTTCGAAAAAAGCGGTGTTTACGGCTTGTTTCTTTTTGACAAAGACCTTGAATTTTTTTTCAATGACAAAAAAGAGCTGGGTAGATACGCCTACGCTTTCCGACTTTCCGAGTACCAAAAGGCCTTCGGGATTAAGGGCATAATGAAAAGTAGCCAGGATCTTTTTTTGCAGTACGCCATCCAGGTAGATCATCAGGTTACAACAACTCACCAGGTCGATCCTTGAAAAGGGAGGATCCCTGAAAACATTGTGCGGTGCAAATACACAGAGGTCGCGAACGGCTTTTACAATGCGGTAGCTTCCATCAATTTTGGAAAAAAACCTTTGCAACCGGCGGGGAGAAACTTTGGCGACATCATTTCTTGTATAAACTCCCAGCCTGGCCTTGGAAATGGCCAGTTCGCTCAGGTCGGTGGCGAAAATTTGAATCGACGTGTCGGCAGCACGGTCGCCCAGGGCTTCCATGAAGATCATGGCCAGGGAATAAGCTTCCTCTCCTGTAGAACAGGCCGGTATCCACACACGCACCGGGTCGTTGTGGGTTTTGCTTTTGAGCAGCTTGGGTACAACGGTTTTTTTGAGATACTCCATGGTGTCGCTATCCCTGAAAAAGGAAGTAACATTAATGAGCAGGTCCTGATAAAGCAGGGCAACTTCACCGGTATGTTGCTTGAGATATTGCAGGTAACTGGAAAGTTTCTCCATTTTGTGCAATAACATTCTTCGCACGATCCGCCTCCTGATGGTATTCATCTTATAATGGATGAA
>JBJMLU010000228.1:0-6824 GCA_045805145.1 Flavisolibacter sp.
CAGTTTTTGGTTTGGAATTGTGTACAAACAATTTCAAGGTGAAAAATAAGGAATACAATCTTTTCACGAAAATTTAATTTGAATGGTTTTGAACAAGTTGTTGAAATTTGATTGAAGTTTTTCAGAAGGAAAATTCACGCTTCACTTACTTTCGACACATGGTACCATTCCAGTTTCCCAACCAGACCGCATTTTATCAGGGAAAGGTGCGCGATGTGTATACCATCGGCAATGAACTGCTGGTAATGATCGCCTCCGACCGGATATCTGCATTTGATGTGATCCTCCCCCGCCCCATTCCCTATAAAGGGCAGGTGCTGAATCAGCTTGCTGCCTTCATGCTCAAGGCCACCCGCGATGTTTGTCCCAACTGGTTACTCGATACGCCTACTTCCAATTCCTCGATCGGCTATAAATGCATTCCGTTCAAAATTGAAGTGGTGGTGCGCGGTAACCTTTGCGGACATTCATGGAGAACGTATACCAGTGGTCAAAGAATTCTTTGTGGCGTGCTGATGCCAGATGAATTAAAGGAAAATGATTTCTTTCCGGAACCCATCATCACACCTTCTACCAAGGCCAGTGAAGGACATGATGAAGACATTTCTGAAAAAGAAATTCTCGCCCAGCATCTTGCAGATAAAGAAGAATGGAAAAAAATCCGTGAATATGCTTTACGGCTTTTTGAAAAAGGCAAACAACTCGCATTGAAACAGGGACTGATCCTGGCCGACACCAAGTATGAATTTGGAAAACGAAATGGCGAGATCACACTGATGGATGAAATCCATACTCCTGACTCTTCGCGTTATTTTTATGCAGAAGGATTCGAGGAAAGACAAAAAAAAGGAGAAAAACAAAAACAACTGAGTAAGGAATTTGTGCGCGAATGGTTGCTCCTGAATCAGTTCATGGGAAAGGAAGGCCAACCCATACCCGAGATGAGTGATGAATGGGTACAAACGATTTCAGACCGGTATATCGAGCTATATGAAAAAGTTACAGGAACAAAATTTCAACCGGAACGATTGGACGAAGAAGAAGTATGGAATAAGATTACAGCGGCCTTGCCTAAAGAGACTTCGAATTTCTAATCATGAAGTGAGGCAGAACTAAACTGTTTTCTGTTAATGGCCACTTCTATTCGCCGTGTCCAGATTGTAATCGTAATTCCTGCTAACGTCCGCTTCTGGCATCAGGGTATCGGCTGGTGCGCAACTGCAATGACAATTTTTTGGCCGGTACAATTCCAAAATTTCCTGTCCCTTTTTCAATTTCTGGTCTGCCTTCCTTATTTGTTTTGCATTTTTCGAATCCACCACGTGTATAGAACTGTTATCCAGCCTGAAACTTTTCACAGTTCGATTGAACTCTCTTTTGCTCACAAGTTTTGGTTCCAGTATAATTGTTTGTTGATCTGTTGATACAAATTCTTTCCAGTCAAAACTGATTTTTCCTTCCGACTCGCCTACCGCAAAAACAATTACGCTCAGTCCGGGTGGCATCGAGATCTTTCCATCTGTTGAATAAAAACCGTAGACATCTTCTCCATCATCCAAAGGTCCACCCTCGCCAAAAATCCGGTACTGTTCCACTATCAGAAATACATTCATGTCTTTTCGATAGTTGCCCTGCATTTTCACTTTCAGTTCTGCCTGCTGTTCTATAGGGAGGAGAGGAAAATCCACGTTATACCAGTTGAGCGTTTTGATGTTGAATTGATAATACACCGACTGATAGGTTATAGGATGTACAAGTGAGGATGCCGGAGCAGTATCGACATAATCACTTGAATCAAGCCGGATGGGTTCGGGATTGAAGCTTTTTTCAAAATTGATGCGGTAACCATTTTCCTGGATCAATTGCTGTCGTTTCCAGGACATTTCGTTGACCACGGCGAAAAGCGAATCATAGGCCGCGCAACTGTCTTCACATAGTTTTGAATTGGCGATCATTTGCTGAACGTCACCGTCTTTAAGACCTTCATTTTTGATATAATCATAAAGAGCATTGAGATCTTTGTCCGATAAGGACGGAAAGCCGGGCATGATCGTCCCAAATTGTTTTTGCTGATCGCTGGTGTATTGTGTTGTTGGAATAAACGCTGCCGGGTGGCGCGTAAAATCAAACAAAGCTTGCCTACAATACCATGGTCCTCTTTCCTCTACATTCAGTAAAGCCGGCCCGGTAACTATCTTGTCCAAAACATGGCAGCTTGCACAATTTTGCCGGAAAATAGTTCTGCCTGTATCCAGCAAGGATGGTCCTTTGATAATTGGTTGTGGATTGATCCAATTGATCTTTCCATCCTTTTCTTCACCGGTGTACAATTGCATCCGGTCATCATAATTGGTTGCAGGAATAGAAACAGAGATCGGTTTTAAAAGCTTTTCTTCGCCTTCCGCGTGCAGATAAATCATTCCGCCACTACGCAAAGGTTTTCCGTTTGATTCAGTTGTCAGTCCTGCAAGCACCATCTGCTCCAGGCTGTAGGCTTCTTTGATTTGAAGCTGTACCCGCTCTTTGGAAAAGCTTCCTTTTGCGATTTTTATCAATGCTCCATTGGCTGTGCGAAGGCTGGTATCCCGGCTGTTATCAATATCAAAGCTTTGCAGCGGCAAAGAATCCTGGCTCAGAAATTTAGGATAGGCGGTTTTGGGTGTACGGCATGCAAAGAGGAACGATATGTAAACAGACAGCAGGAAAAAAAATTGCAGGGTAAATTTATGGAACATGAAGTTGGTTTGGTGTTTCAATATAGCACAGCAATCTATTTGATGCAAGAGAAGAATGAATCCACAAGATTTTATGAATTATTGTAACAATTCGCTACCTGTAAGGCTATCTGCGTAAAATGAACATGAGAATATCACCAACGGTTTGTTTCATAAAAAGGATGCTATCGGGTTCCTATTGGAAAATTATTTCTTTTTGTGGAGTTCATCGAGCCTGGGTCTTAGTCTGGCTTTGGACTTGTTGAATACATTACGTCCTTTGTCGATGCCTCTTCTGATCTCTATTTGTTTTTCAAGAGGCAGGTGAATCACCTCCTGGCATTCCACACTACAGCAGCCCTCATATTTTTCACGACATGCATCGCATTGAATGAAAAGCAGGTGACAGGCTTCATTGATGCAGTTGACATGAGTATCAGCAGGTTCACCGCACTGGTGACAGCGGGCAATAATTTCTTCCGTTACTCTTTCTCCCAAGCGGTTGTCGAAAACAAAATTCTTTCCATGAAATTTATTGGGGAGGTCCCTTTCGCGAACCTGGTTGGCATAATGAATGATGCCTCCTTCGAGGTGGAAGACATTTTTAAATCCCTGATGCAACATATAAGCACTGGCTTTTTCACAGCGGATGCCGCCGGTGCAATACATGATGATGTTTTTTTCACGGGCTTCTTTCAGCATGTCTGCAGCCATGGGAAGCTGGTCGCGGAAAGTATCTGAAGGAACTTCTATGGCTTTTTCGAAATGACCCACTTCGAATTCGTAATGGTTGCGCATGTCCACGACAATGGTTTGGGGATCGTCGGTCAGCCGGTTGAATTCTTCTGCATTTACATATTTGCCACGGTTGTTCATGTCGAAAGCAGGATCCCTGATGCCATCAGCAACAATTTTCTCGCGCACTTTAATTTTTAAAACCCAGAAAGATTTTCCATCATCATCCACGGCAATATTCAATCGAAGGTTCCGCAGTCCCTCGATCGATTCCAGGTAGTTTTTTAATTCCTGAAACCTGGAATTCGGAACGCTCACCTGTGCATTGATACCTTCATGGGCAATGTAGATCCTTCCAAATACTTTCAGTTCGTCGAGCTGTTTGTATAATTGATCGCGGAAAGAACGGGGATTAGGAATAGTAAAATAGCGGTAGAATGAAATAGTGATCCGTGGTTCGGTCTCTTCATGCAAACTTTGCTTGAGCTCCTTTTGGGAGATCCGGTTGTGTAGTGCTGCCATAAATTTGAAATTTTAAGATCGTTCCGGTAAACCGAAACGGCTGTTCCGCCTAAGGCAGATGGAGCCACTCGCAGGGTGAACAAAATTTCCGGGGGCAAAGATAGTGAATGGTGAATAGTGAATAGTGAATAGTGAATGTCGGGAATTGTGAATTGAGATTATACGGTTTATGGCGGAACAGTTGTATTATTCGCGTGAACTTTCATTGCAATTTGGAACTGTAGAGAACAGGCTTCTATGGAACAATAAATCAGAGAAGCCCTGTCCATATCGATCGATAGGTTCAGGCGGTCAGTTTCAATCGCTCATTGGAAACTGCTTATAAGTATAAATTATCCAGACCTGAACTAAAAACTCTTCCTCGTGGCTTCTGCCCCGGCGGTTAAATTCCTTGCGTCTTCAACCTGAAACGATTCCTTAGATCGTGCCTGTAAGTATGAGGATGAGGGCGACAACAGCCAGGATCAAAGCGATGATGGGATAATAGAATACCAACACCAGTGCGACTACGCCCAATAAAATATAGATAAGAATACGGTCGTTGTTGGCCGCTCTTTTCGAAAACATGGATTTCATTTTGAGCTTGAAGGCCGTCCAGAGGTAGCGGCGCTTGAGCTGGCGGAATTTTTTATTGGTCTTTTGAGCAGCATATACCGAAAGAACCAGCATGCTCAGTAGGGAAGCAGCTGCTGTATGATCGACTGAATGTTCCTGTGCAGGTGCAGAAACAGGGTGGTTGGTCATGGTTGAAAATGCCATAGCAAAAAGATTTTTCAATGATTATAAGATGCGCGAAGTTAGGGGAAAGTTAATTAATTGCAGACGGCAATCGGCAAACGGGGGACTTAAGTGGTCGACCAGATTTAGATGAAAGTTGAGAGAAGGTTTGACAAGGATATCCGTGCAGTCTTTACAAGCTCGTATGAAGTTTTAATAGGAAGCTAAACGCAAAGGGCGCAAGGGACCTCAAGGCTTTTGCAGAATGAATGTCCAGGATGTATCACTGGGAAGATCTCCGTTTCTCCTTCGCAGTCAAATCTCTTTATTTCTTCTATCAACTACCAACTCCCGCACTTGCCGGACAGGCATCAGCTGGCAACTTCTCTTAATTTCTATTCCCCGCTCTTGCCGGTATCAGGGAGCCAAGAATTCCACCAGTGCCCAGGCGCACACCAAAATAATTTCCGGGTTTCGCCTGGTAGGCTGAAATAAAATCAATCCGGAAGATTTTAAAAATATTTTCAATCCCTGCAAATGCTTCCACATAAAAATTATCGGAGTTCACATAAAATGTATTGGAGCCAGCCACCAGGTACCATTTCCATTTACTGAGCAAAGGAATTTTATTGGTGAGCAATCCATTGAAATGATGCTCCACATGTCCTTCCAGGAAAAGCTTTTCTATATTACTATACAGATAATAAGGTGCGAGTTGAAAACTGTTTAAAAAAGAAGAACTGCGATAGGTCTGGTTACCGTTGAAGTGTTGATAATCGGGCAATCCAACCGAATTTCTGTTGAGAAATCCGCCCGCACTCATACTGTATTTAAAAACGCCGCCCATTTTTAAATTCGCATCATCATACACAGAGAATTTCCATTTGTCGAAATCCACATCACTCGGAAGCCATGTTTTGATTCCTTTTGAATAGGAAAGCTCCAGGGTTGGATACCTGGACCCGATGGAATATTTTTCGTTGGGAAACTGGATATAGTGTTGTCCGGGCTGGAAAGAAATTTGTGTGGATACTACAAATGCCTGCTCTCGCAGGAAGGGAACGGCAGATAGTTCATAGGGATGATTGGGAAGAAAGTCACGCTCCGATTTTTTATAGAAGGTGAAATCAGTGGAGTTTTCCAGAGGGGAACGGTCTTCCCACACACCGCCAATCTTCCACCTGAGGCCATTTTCAAAACGGTTGTTGTATTCCATATTTCCAAACCAGTTTTCATACAACTTCATAAAATTCTGTTTTGCGAACAGACTATACAAACTATTGGTGAATGGATCAATGGGTTCGTCATGATTAAACTGCGATACTCTTTTTCCTCCCGAGATCAGCAGGTATCGGTTGCGAAAATGAAACTGTCTGGGCTGGATCATCAAAGACAGGGAAGCATTCAAATGCTGGTTATTAAATCCATACCTGGTGTTTAACGACAAGCGATAATTATTTTTTCCGGCCTTCCTCCGCATTTCCAATGAATGGTCCAGGTCAATCACCACACCTTCCACCGTATTGTATTGAATTGCCGACAACATTGAATTGAGACGATAGGTGTTGAAACTTTTTATTCCGTAGTGGGTATGATCAACGCCCTGGATAAAAATATCCTGCAGCCCGATGGGCTTTTGTTGCTTTTTAAGTGAATCGAGGTTTGATGTGGAAAAAGAATCGCTCAGTGCGTGGTGCATGCTGTCTTTAAATACAAAATCCCTTCGTTCATCTGCTTCCAATGCAATGGGCCTCACCGAAGACCAGTACGAACTATCCTTTTTAATGGAATTGGAATCATAAGACATGAGGATACGGTTGAAATATTTTTTTCCAAAGACGGGGTTAAGGTCGTAGTTGCTGTAAACGTTTAGAAAATTTCCGGAGATGTCGAATCCAAACTTGTTGAATGATAGATAGGCTATCTGGTTTTGCACGCGCCATACATCTTTGCTCACTGGTGCATGGATCTGTGTGATGTGCATGGTATCGAGCAGTTCCAGTCCATAAGTGCTGCTGGTAGTAAGATCAAGACTGTGGATTCGCCATTCACCATCAACACTCAGCAGGTATCCTTCAAACAAGGGTTCATTCTTCCTTCTGGGTGTCACCTTGATGCGGTCGATCATTCTTTTAC
>JBJMLU010000229.1:0-10092 GCA_045805145.1 Flavisolibacter sp.
GCTCCGGCATCAAATACCTGAGTACACAGATCAATGGTTCCTGGGGTTTGCAGCAAGCCTGGAGCTTTTGGATGGGAAGAAGAGCCCAGGCTGCAACAAGCGCCAATGTTGCCTATGTATGGTTGTATGCTAGCGAAGCAGACCTAACCAGTGCCACCATAGATGGCTATCGGATCCGCTTTGGAGATGATGCAGGAGGAGATGAGCTGGTGCTGGAACTGGTGACAAATGGTGTGGCCACTGTGGTGCTGACCTCCGCAGGTGCTGTTACAAACGCAATCACCGATTTTGGGTTGATGGTAAGGGTCACCCGCGATGTCAACGGATTATGGATCTTGTATACATCAATACTTCCCACGGTCAGTGGTTCAGGGGCGCTGGCAACGGATCATCCCGAAGCATCGAACACAAATATTGTACAGGGCTCGGTGACCAACAATATCCTGAACATATTCGATAATGGGTTTATTGCAGTAGCGGCACTACATTCTTCTGCAGCAGCGGCAAGAGGCGGTCTGGAGTTTGACCAGCTGGCATTGAATTATTCAAGCAATATTCCGCTTCCGGTAACATTCGGCAACATCAGTTCGGCCCGTGATCATAATGGAGTGCGGATATCCTGGAACAATCTGTGTGAATCGGACATCCTGGTATATAAAGTGGAGAGGGCAGATGATGGCAGTGAGTTCCATGTGGTATCAACCATAGGGCCTGTAAAGAATAATGGATCCATAGCGACTTACCAATACCTCGATCAATCAGCAAGGGATCAGGACTATTTCTATCGAATAGCCGTAAAGGAAAAATCAGGCAGGATGTACTATAGCAAGATCCTCCATGAGTCCCACTCTGGTTCTGAACAGTCCTTTGACATTTATCCAAATCCTCTAAGGGGTAACCAACTTGAATGGCGCAGCCCAGGCCTGACACCAGGCAATTACAACATCAGGATCTATAATTCCTCCGGACAAGTGATATCAACAGTCTCGTTTCATCATAGTGGAGGTTTTTTTGGCCAGGTCATACCCTTAAATGAGTTGCATCCCGGATGTTACCTCTTCGAAGTTCTTGGACCCATGACCTGGAAAACAAAGTTTGTAGTACTAAGGTAAGTCAGACAGTAAGTGGTGGGGACCCGAGAGGGTCCCCTTTGTTTTCCGAGGCAATACAGGGTGAAGCAACCGGATTGCCCACCAGCTGATAATATTTTTTTACTGAAAATTTTTCTCGAAGTAAATCAAAACAGAATTCTTTTACAAGAACACTTGGTTGAGGCCTGAAATAAAGGAAGGACATGCTCTTCCCGTCACCTTCACACACTTTGCGGGGTTAAATCTTAGCACCTCCTAAACCTTTGCGCCATGGATGCTCCCACAAAGACCTTTGCCTCCTTCTTTTCTGAATTAAATTTCTCTGCTCACATCCGTCATTTCTCCTCCATCATCTATCATCCGTTGCTCTTTTTTATCTCCTTCTCTTCTATCAACTATCAACCATCAACCACCAACCACCAACTATCACGCCCCCCTCATTCACTGATCCTGAAATCGATCACCTTGAGTTGAAGGTTTTTTTCTCCGTTCCATTCATTTTCATCAATCTTGAACACCACATCAACCGGACTGGCTGCTTCGAGCAGGCGCATTTTTTCAGCCATGTGAAAACCAATCCCAGTGATCTTGTCCTTTCCCTGCTGAAGTACGAAACGGATATGTGCCTCCTTTACTATCTTGCTCCATCCCGTATTGTACAGGCGCTTGATGATAAAAGTAGGTCGAAGGTTATCCGGGCCAAACGGCTCCATCTGGCAAAGGATGTCGTAAAAGGATTTTCGTATATCCGCCAGCGTGATCTCGGCGTCAATGACAATTTCTGGGATCAGCAATTCGGGATGAATCGAAGCCTGCACCACTTCTTCAAATTTCTGGCAGAAAGCATCCACTTTGCCTGGCTCCATGGTCATGCCCGCAGCATAAAAATGTCCGCCATAACCCAGTAAAAGATCGCGGCACTGGTGAATGGCTTCATACACATTAAAGCCGGTAATGCTGCGGGCAGAACCTGCAACGTATTCGCCACTCTGCGTTAATACAATGGTAGGTCGGTAATAATGATCTATAAGACGGGAAGCCACAATGCCCACCACACCTTTATGCCAGTGAGGTTGGAAAAGGACCGTGCTGCGCCGGTTGATCATCAACTCGTCGCCTTCAATCAGCGCCAACGCTTCTTCAGTGATGTTCATGTCGGTTTCCTTCCTGCTGGTGTTATCAGCATGAAGTTGTTCGGCCCACTGCAATGCCTCTTCATAAGTTTCGGAAACAAACATCATGACGGCCTTGCGGGCATCATCCATTCTTCCGGCGGCATTCACCCTGGGCGCAATGATAAAAACAAGGTTGTTGATCTGGAGCTCTTTGCTGAAACCACTAAGAAAGCTCAGGGCCTTAATTCCAAAATTGGGATTGCTGTTGGCCTTTCGAAGACCATAGTAAGCCAATATTCTGTTTTCACCAGTGATGGAAACAATATCTGCCGCAATGGCCGTAGCCACCAGGTCAAGGTATTCGTACACGGTATCATCGGGCAATTCCATTTTGCGGCAAAGACCTGTAATCAGTTTGAATCCTACTCCACAGCCACAAAGTTCTTTGTAAGGATAAGGACAGTCTTTTTGTTTCGGATTAAGGATGGCCACTGCAGGTGGCAATTCATCGTCGGGAAGATGGTGGTCGCAAATGATAAAATCAATTCCCAGCCCGTGGGCATATTGGATCAATCCAATCGATTTGATTCCGCAGTCAAGTGAAATGATGAGCGTGTAATTGTTTTCGTACGCGTAGTCAATGCCGGTCTTGCTGACGCCATAGCCTTCGCGGTATCGATGAGGAATATAGAACTCTGTGGGATCATGGAACTTTTTGAGAAACTGGTACATGCAGGCAACCGAAGTAGTTCCATCCACATCATAGTCGCCAAAGACCAAAATTTTTTCCTGGTTTGAGAATGCCTGAAGAACACGGCTGGTGGCCTTTTCCATGTCTTTCATCAAAAAAGGATCATGCAGGTCTTCCAGTTGCGGGCGAAAAAATGCCCTGGCTTTTTCATACGTATCAATTCCTCTTTGCACAAGAATGTTACAGAGTACAGGATGAATTTTCAGTTCCCGGAACAGAGCGTCTGTTTTTTCTTTGTCTACCTTATTTACACTCCATCTTTTTTGCATGATGATTCGTCCCCTCAAAATTTTCTATCGGTAACAAAATGTACCAGCTCTTCGAAGCCAGTCCTGATGTCTGATTCAGGAAAGGAATGCAATAGCTGCAAAGCTTGTTTTTTATATTCATTCATCTTGCCCAAAGTATACTCGATTCCGCCGTTTTTTTCCACCACGTCGATGATGTATTTCACCTTGTTTTTCCGGGTGTGTTCGTTCTTGATGATGTAAACGATCTTTCTCCGGGTTTCATTGTCCACCTTGTTCAGGGTGTATATCAGTGGTAAGGTAAGTTTCTTTTCCTTGATGTCGTTTCCGGTCGGCTTTCCTACGTCTTTTGAAGCATAGTCAAACAAATCATCTTTGATCTGAAAAGCTATACCTACTTTTTCGCCAAACTGTTTCATCCGCGCCGCTGTGCCTTCATCACGGCAAACCGACCAGGCTCCTGCAGCGCAGGCGGATGCCAACAGCGAAGCAGTTTTATTTTGAATGATCTCGAAATAAGTGGACTCGTCCAGGTTGAGCGATCGGGATTTCTCCATTTGCAACAATTCACCTTCGCTCATTTGCCGGACAGCATCGGACAGGAACTGCAGGATCTGATAGTCGTTATTGTCCAAAGAAAGAAGAAGACCTTTGGCCAACAGATAGTCGCCCACCAGAACGGAAGCTTTGTTTTTCCATAAGGCGTAAACTGAGAAAAAACCTCTACGTTCCAGGGCATCATCAACTACGTCATCATGAACCAGTGTTGCAGTATGCAGTAGTTCTACTAATGAGGCTGCTCTATAGGTTGATTCATTTACCTGGCCGCATAATTTTGCTGAAAGAAATACAAACATCGGTCGCAGTTGTTTGCCTTTTCGTTTCACAACATAGCGCATGATGCGGTCCAGCATGGAGACATTGCTCTTCACTGCTTCCTTGAATTTTTCTTCAAAGAGCTTCAACTCTTGCTCGACTAAATTAACGGGTAGCTTCATTCGTAATTCGGTGGAAAGTTACAACTGCAAACCAACAAATTAGGTGCTATGGTATAAGAATTGCACCTGTGCTGCTGGCAAAAACTATAGAGTAAATGAGGGAATTGAGTTGAAATAAAATTTAAAAGTTTGGTAATTGTATGTCAATTTATATTTTTGCCAACGATTAGGACATTGTTTTTAAAATTTAATCAATAGTTATGGCAAGCAAAAAGTACTCTTTTCTGACAGGTATGTTATGCCTGTTGGCGTCATACGGTTTTTCCCAAACCGGCTATGATGTCATGGATTCGTCTGTTGTTCCGTCCCGAAGTATGCCTCAATACACCGGATTCAAACAAGGTGTTGAAAATTTTCCCGCCAAACCAAGAAATCAGTGGGAGATCGGTTTGAAACTTGGTACCTCCAACATCGCTGGTGATGTTGCTACAAAAATGGCTTTCCCTAGCGGAGGGATACATATCAGAAAAGCTTTTGGCTATGTGTTTTCTGCACGTTTGGAATATGCTTATCATCAAACAGCCGGACAGAATTGGCAGAAGTCCACTGGTTACTGGCCTCAACCTGACAACCCCTGGACTTATGTAGGTTACCAGGGAGCTCCGGTTTTTTATAATTACAAAACAAGAGTACAGGATCTGTCGCTGGAAGGAATATTCTCTCTGAATAATATTCGCTTTCACAAATCCAAGACCGGTGTAAACTTTTATGCACTTGCCGGTCTGGGTGGAATGATCTACACCAGCAAAGTGAATGCACTGGGCAGCGATGGAAAACCTTACAACTTCAGCACCATTGCCAACGGTACTTATAAAACCCGCAAACAGATCAAAGACGCGATCAAGAACCTGTCTAATCATGATGATACGTACGAAACGCTTGGTGAAAGACAGGCAGGACGCCGTCCCATCCTGTTTGGTGAAACCTTCAGACCAGTTGCGAACTTCGGATTTGGTGTTGCCTGGAAGTTGAGTAACCGCGCCAATCTTGCCCTTGAAGATCGCTATACAGTTACCAAAGATGATCTGATCGATGCACAACAATGGGCAGAACAAAAAGACCTTACCAGAGACTTTGATGGCATTAACTATCTGACTCTGGGAATCAATTTTAACCTGGGTAAAAAATCTGTGGAGCCTTTGTGGTGGATCAATCCTCTGGATTATGCCTATCAGGAAATTCGCAAGCCCAAATACATGATCCTTCCCAAACCAGTTCTGCCTGATAGCGATGGCGACGGTGTAACTGACCAATTCGACCAGGAACAAACACCTCAGGGATGTCCTGTGGATACACACGGTGTGAGCCTGGATACGGATGGTGATGGTGTTCCTGACTGCCGCGATAAAGAAAAAGTAACACCAACTTATTGCCAGCCTGTTAATGCAGACGGTGTCGGACATTGTCCCTGCCCTGATTCAACTTGCTTCCCCAAGCCGACCAATGAATGTGCTGCTAGTCTTGGTTCACTGCCTAGCATCACCTTTACCGGCAATAATTCTGTTACGCTCACCAATGACGCCAAGGCACTGCTGGCTTCTGTAGCCGCCCGCCTGCGTCAAAGCCCAACTTGTAGAGTGGTAGTTACCAGCTACTGCGCTTCCAGCAAGGCCGAACAGCAAAGAAGCTGGGATAGGGTAAATGCCGTGATCAACTACATGGTAGACAAAGAAGGTATCAGTTCCGACCGCTTCTTCTGGAACTATGGACAGGAAGGTGGTGATTGCAATACCGTTGATATGCGCGCTGCTGGTGAAAACGAGCAAGGCCAGACAACAGTTCCTGCTCCTCACCCGAACTTGAGCAAAGGTAAATAAGAGAAAAAAAGATGATTCTATAAAAAGAGGCCCCTGGTTGGGCCTCTTTTATTTTAAGCATCCTCTAAAAGCTGTTAGCTTTTGGCTGATAGCTGTTAGCTCAGTTTCACAGCCCTTATTGGGAATTCTTAGCCAAGGACTATGCATTGCCCAACTTTTTTTGTTTACGCCATAGGCTAGATTCCCGGGCTAATAGCCAATAGCTAACAGCCATCAGCTTCTCTTTTAGTGAAATCTTAACGGGCCCAACCGGGGGCTTTTGCATTATTTCGAGAATATTTGCCCAAACTGACTAATTTTGCCCCTCTTTATGAAGTTCTCCGCAGCCTTATTTCTTTCCATTTTTTTACTGAGTTGCAATGGCATCAATAAAGTGATGAAGAGCCATGACCAGGCATACAAGCTTCGCATGGCCGAACAGTACTATGCCAAAAAGAAGTACAACTATGCATCACAACTATATGAGGACATCATGCCTTTTTATAGGGGCCAACCTGAGTTTGAAGACATTTATTATAAGTATGCCTATAGTGCCTATTATCAAAAGGATTATCTGAATGCCGAAAATCTTTTCAAAACATTTTTGGAGATCTATCCAAACAGCAGCAAGGCAGAAGAAGTAGATTATATGAGGGCATATTCTTTTTATAAGCAGTCGCCCAAGCCCGAACTGGATCAGTCCAATACCATGAAGGCCATTGGCATGATGCAGACCTTTATCAATACCCATCCCGGTTCTGCACGCAACAAGGAAGCAAGCGAGATCATTGATATTTGCCGGCAGAAACTGGAGATCAAAGACCGTCGTTCTGCACAGTTGTATTTTGATCTTGGAAATTTCCGTGCAGCTGCAACTGCATACAGCTCTCTAATGAGTAACTATCCTGAATCCGACAAGTCTGACGAATATAAGATGATGGTCATTAAATCTTATTTTCGGTTTGCGCAATTGAGTGTGGAGGAAAAGAAAATAGAACGGTATCAAAAAGTGATTGATGAATGCAATGACTTCATGGATCGCTTTCCTCAAAGTCCATTTACAAAAGACGTGGAGGGATATTTAACCCAATCTCAAAACAATTTAAAAACATACAGCAATGAGCCTGCTAAGACGTCAACTTAGTACCAGTACTTCCAATAATATTGAGACCCGCGATGTAAATGATCTGAAGAACCGTACGGGCAACCTGTACGAATCGATCGCCATTGTAGCCAAAAGGGCCAACCAGATCAATATTTCGGTAAAGGAAGAACTGCACAATAAACTGGAAGAATTCGCCAGCCATACCGATTCACTGGAGGAGATCCATGAGAATAAAGAGCAGATCGAGATCTCCAGGGCCTACGAAAGAATGCCTAATCCAGCACTTCTGGCCACACAGGAATTTTTGGAAAACAAGATCTATTACAGAAAGAACGAAGACCAGGACCTCTTTCAGTAAGAGTCTGCACCATTTTTGGAAAAGCGATCCCGCAATTCTGCGCGATCGCTTTTCCCTTTTTTAAATAGTATTTTAGTGCCCATGCTGACCGGGAAAAAAATCATAATCGGGATCACAGGGAGCATTGCCGCTTATAAAACGCCACTGATCGTTCGTGAATTGATTCGTGAGGGAGCCGAAGTGAAAGTGGTGATGACTCCATCCAGCAAAGATTTTGTTTCCGCACTTACCCTGTCTACACTATCAAAGAATCCTGTGCTCAGCGAAGTTTTTGACGAGGAAACCTGGGCCAACCATGTAGCTCTTGGCAGATGGGCAGACCTGATGCTCATTGCTCCATTGAGCTGCAATACCCTCGCTAAAATGGCCTCAGGCCAGTGCGATAATTTATTGATGGCTGTTTATCTTTCGGCAGTTTGTCCGGTGATGGCAGCACCGGCCATGGATGAAGACATGTGGCTCCATCCAACAACCAAAAAAAATCTTGAGCTCCTGCACCAACACGGAGACCGCGTTTTGTCGGTTGGATATGGTGAACTCGCCAGCGGGTTGGTAGGCGAAGGCCGCATGGCTGAACTAGCAGACATTGTAAAGGAGATTAAAGAATTTTTTAGAACGGCCGGACAGCTATCGGGAAAAAAAGCTCTTGTAACAGCCGGTCCTACACAAGAAGCGATAGACCCTGTACGTTTTATCAGCAACCATTCCACCGGAAAGATGGGCTATGCTATTGCGGAAGAACTGGCGAACAGAGGAGCGCAGGTGACCCTGGTGAGTGGTCCGGTTTCGATCAAGATAAAAAACAAAACTATTGACCTCGTGCCTGTAGTGACGGCGGAAGAAATGCACCAGACCTGCATGGGTAAAATGAAAGACTATGATATTGCGGTGATGGCTGCAGCGGTTGCAGATTACAGTCCTGGAACGGTGTCGGCCCAAAAGATTAAGAAATCCGAAGAAGAATTTTCACTCCGCCTGAAAAAAACAAGTGATATCCTAGCCAGTCTTGGTCATTCGAAAACAAAAGACCAGATCCTGGTTGGCTTTGCGCTGGAAACAAATAATGAAGAGGCCAATGCAATGAAAAAACTTAAGGAAAAAAATGCAGACCTCATGGTGCTTAATTCACTAAGCGAACAGGGAGCGGGCTTTGGACTTGATACCAATAAGGTGGTTTTGTTTTATCGCAATGGCCATCAGAAACAGATTGGACTGAAATCAAAAAAAGAACTTGCAAAAGATATTGTTGATTCAATAACCGAATTGAAATGAGGAAGACCTTTTTTTTATTATCCATGATCTTGTTTGCTTCACTGGTGAATGCACAGGAATTGCAGGCAAGGATCGCTATTGTCTCTAACAAGGTGAGCACGCAGGTAGACAAGAAAGTTTTCCAGACACTTCAAACGGCACTCACAAATTTTGTAAACAACCGCAAGTGGACGGGTGATGTGTTTCAGCCTCAGGAAAAAATCAAATGCACTTTTCTCATCACCATCGACGAATACCTGGGCAATAATGTTTTCAAATCCACACTAACGGTGCAGGCCGCACGACCTGTATATAACACTACCTACGAATCACCCATCATCAATTTTCAGGATCCCGATTTTCAGTTCAAGTATGTAGAGTTCCAACCCATCGAGTTCAATGAAAACCGCATCCAGGGCAGTGATGCCATGAATGCGAATATCACCGCGGTGCTGGCTTATTATGTAAACCTTATTCTGGGAATGGATTATGATTCGTTTTCGCCCCGCGGTGGTGATCCCTATTTTCAAAAAGCGCAATACATCGTCAACAATGCTCCTGAAAGCGGTGCTATTACAGGATGGAAGGCTTTTGATGGACTACGCAATCGTTTCAAGCTGATAGAGGGACTGGTAGACAGCCGCTTCACGCTGATGCACGATGCTATTTATGCTTATTATCGAAGTGGTCTGGATCATTTTTATGAAAATGAGACGCAGGGAAGAACAGGAATTCTCAATGCCCTGAATTATATCAATACAGTAAACAGCGAGAACCCCAATTCCATGATCATGCCATTTTTCTTCCAGGGCAAAAGCACGGAGTTGATAAAAATTTTCAGCAAGGCCGAGCCCGAACTAAAAACCAGGGCCCGCGATTTTTTGGTTCGCCTCGATCTTACCAATGCCAGCGCGTATAAGGAATTGCGATGATAAAATTATTCTTTCCTTTTTTGATCCTTCTTTTTTTTGGTTGCTCTTCCCATCGCCCAAAGGATATTATGCCTCCTGCGCAGATGCAATCCATTATGTGGGACCTGTTGCGCGGCGACGAGCTGGCAGAATACAGGGGAACGAAAGATACTTCACTCAACAAATGGACAACACACGCAGAGTATTATCAACAAATTCTCGGCATCCATCACATTAGTCAAAGCGAGTTCAAAAAAAGTTTACAGTATTATCAAAACCATCCTCCCGAACTTCAGGCCATCATTGATTCCTTGCAGGCAATGGCTGAAAGACAAAAGAGAGGACAAGTGGAGAAACCATCTTACCCGGTAGATACCACGAGGTTGAAAAAGCATTTCAATCCCTGAGTTATTGATCAAAATAATGCTGTTCCACTTCCTCTTCTTGATGCATATCCAGGGATCGTTA
>JBJMLU010000230.1:0-7622 GCA_045805145.1 Flavisolibacter sp.
CGCAAAACTTTCTATCATAAAATACCTGAGAGTGATAATTTATTAAATTTAAACCAACGAGTAGACGAAGCCTGCTCTCACCATTGCTTACCATTAACCGCTCACCAATAAAAAAAACTGATAGTCTCTCTACTATTTTTACTCCATTGATTCGGCTTACTGCCCTCTTCGAATAATAGGACTGTACAAGCCCCGCCAAAGGCGGGGAACACAGCGCCTTCACACTATTCGAATAAAAGCTCTTCGAGTAAGAAAATATTCGATACCTGTAGTGAACTCTATTCTATAAAGGCCAGACTGCTTAGCATAACGTTTCTTCGAGACAAGCTTTGAGTAACCGTTGTGCCGCGGCCCGGAGGCCCCGCCTAGGCGGGGGCCTCCTTGAACTTTTTGCTCTACTTTTTCTTTCCAAGAGAAAAAGTAGAAAGGAAAAAACCAACCAGTAAAGACTGACCGCCATTAAAAAATCTCCGTCTAGTGAAAACAGACTGCCCCGAAAAGAATTAAACCTTTGGTAAAACCTAACAGCTCCTAAATAAATCAAATCTGCAGTAAGCCTGGCTGCCCACTAAAAAACTGACAAGTAAAGAACGAATGCTTTAGAAAAAACCATCCACAAAGACGTTTTGAAAAAAATAATTAAAAAAATACAGCAAAAAAAAAATTTATCGTAATATTGCGATAGATATGGGTGCAACAAAATCACACGAGTTTGGAAAGATGGAGAACAGGATGGCAAAGTATGCCAAGGCCCTCGCCCATCCGGCAAGGATCGCCATACTAAAGCTGCTGGCTTCAAAAAATGCCTGCCAGTGCGGAAGCATCGTGGATGAATTACCACTTTCGCAAAGCACCGTGTCGCAACACCTCAAAGAACTCAAGGATGCCGGATTGATCAAGGGAGAAATTGATGGAGCCAGGGTTTGCTACTGCATCAACGAAAAAGAATGGAAGGCTGCGCAAACCTGGATCAACCAACTTTTTGCCAGTTTCAAAGGCAACAACTGCTGCTGAATTTTTTTTGATTTTTATCATCGTAATATTTCGATTAACTTAAAATAAGAAATATGGACAGTCAAAACACGCTAAAAGAAATGGTCAGGCAGAAGTATGGCCAGATTGCGTTGCAGGAAAAGGAAACCAATCAAAGCTCCTGTTGTGGATCGGGTTGTTGCACCACCGATGCAAACACAATCATGGCCGAAGACTATTCAAAGTTGAAAGGATATAATCCTGATGCGGACCTTGGACTGGGATGTGGTTTGCCAACCCAGTTTGCAAAAATTAAAAAAGGAGACCTGGTGATTGACCTGGGAAGCGGTGCCGGAAATGACGCCTTCATAGCCCGTCATGAAACCGGCGAAACTGGTAAAGTGATTGGAATTGATTTTACGCCTGACATGATTGAGAAAGCCAGGCGAAACGCTGAAGTCAGAGGCTTTCAAAACGTAGAATTCAGGCAGGGCGATATCGAACAAATGCCTCTGAACAATTCTACTGCCGATGTCATCATCAGCAACTGTGTGCTCAACCTCGTTCCCAATAAAGACGGTGTGATCAAAGAAATTTTCCGCGTATTGAAACCCGGTGGTCATTTTTCTATTTCCGATATTGTGCTTGAGGGTGAATTGCCCGCACAGATCAGGGAAGCCGCTGAAATGTATGCCGGCTGTGTATCTGGTGCCATTCAGAAACAAGATTATCTGGACCTGATACAATCCAATGGTTTTAAAAACACCCTGATCCAAAAAGACAGGTCCATTGAAGTTCCAGATGATATTTTGAGCCAGTACCTGGATGAATCGCAAATGGAAGTATTCAAAAAATCAGGAACAGGTATCCGAAGCATTACCGTTTATGCCGAGAAACCCTCTGGAGAAAATAAGCCCTGTTGCGGTCCCGATTGTTGTAATTGATAAGGAGTGAAATTGCGAATCATCAATTAGGAGAAGCTATTCTGATGAAATTGTCTTTTTGAAAACTGGTGATCGATTCGTCTATTCAAAGCGCAATATTCATGATCAATTAGGACAATGAATTAATTATAAGATAAATCATTCAAACCCCATTTCATGCTTGTCATTTCCGCCAGCGAGAAATATCGCGAGGACATTGTTCAACTTCTGGAGGACAACGATCTGCCCTGGCAAGACCTGCCTGCTTCTCTCGAAGATTTTTATTTGGCAACCGAGCAGGATAAACTGGTGGCTGTGATCGGCACGGAACGTTATGGTCTTTATGCACTCCTTCGATCCCTGGTTGTTCATCCCGGTTTCAGAAAGCTTCATGTAGCGGAAAAACTGGTAAACATGTTGGAAGAACGGGCCATTGCATCCGGCATCGAGGCTATATTTCTTCTCACAGAAACAGCGGAGAAATATTTTGCCAAAAAAGCTTATCAGGTAATTTCCCGCGAAGAAGTTCCGGACGAAATAAGATCTTCTTCTGAATTCAGTCATGTTTGTGCGGTTACAGCCGTTGTGATGAAAAAATCTTTGGCAAAAAAGAATCAGCCTTAATCGAATGTCTCCCGAAATTCAAAAGCAACAACATGCGCATCGCCCTTTTCAGTGACATACATGCCAACCTTCCTGCACTGGAAGCCTGTTTTAAAAGCATGGAAGAACAAAAGCCTGACGCTATTTATTGCCTTGGTGATCTGGTAGGATACAATATCTGGCCCAATGAAGTGATTGATGAAATCAGAAAAAAAGGCATTCCCTGTATTGCCGGCAATTATGACCAGGGCATTGGTCTCACCAGCGACGACTGTGGCTGCGCGTATAAAACCGAGCCCGAAAAAAACATGGGCAGGGTTTCCATCAGTTTCACCAACTCTATTGTACAATCAGACCAGAGAAATTATCTGAGAACTCTTCCTGCGCATATCCGGCTGGAGTTTCAACTCAACCTCGATCATCTTACTGTTCTGCTGGTGCACGGCAGCCCAAGAAAGATCAATGAATATCTTTTTGAAGACCGCGAAGAAAAAAGCATCCTTCGTATCATGGAGCAATCCGGTGCCGACATTCTTTGTTTTGGGCATACACACAAACCCTTTCACCGCATTCTTGCTTCTGAAGATGCAGGACAAGCGAGGTACCGGCACGCGATCAATATTGGTTCGGTGGGCAAGCCAAAGGATAATAATCCCAAAGGTTGCTATGTCATTTTGAATATCGATTCCAATACAAGTATTTCAGATAAAAGTTCTACTCAGGTAAAATTTATCCGCTTCGACTATGACGTGGAAAAAGCAGCGAGGGCCATAGAAGACAGCCTTTTGCCCAATGAATATGCAGACATGCTTCGAAAAGGATATTAGGCCTGTGCGTGAATGAATTGAGCGTTTCTTTATAAAATTTTTATAGATCGCGAGCAAAGTTTGATGAGACATTTATAATCATGCAGCTAATTTTGTTGTGAAATTATTTTTCTGTCGCAGCGGATTAGAATGTTGACCAGAGGAGAGCGGTTTGTTCCAAACTTATGGTGGAATTGTATAATACGGCCTGCCCTACTACCATATAAGGCAAGGCATAAACGAAGAAATTATAGTATAAACAATTCGAAGCAAAGAGTGTTGACAACTGTTCAAGGAATCAAGAGCACGACCGGATAAAAAACTTATCTTCCAAATAGTTTTCATAGGGTACGGATTAAAACGGGCTAGGGTCTCCACCCTGGCCCTTCTCTTTAATGAGCTTATTAATAAAACAAGTCCTTAACTTCATTGATTCATCGCCAGACAATGGTTGCTACCCCCTTGAACGAAACCCTTCTTCTGTCCTTGCTCGACAGGCAGCCAAATGCGGTTGTCTATTATTCTCCCATATTTCAAAATAACCGCAGTAAGGTGGTTATAGATTTCAGAGTTGCTTACTGCAATGAAGAATCAGCAAAGGAAACAGGCGTCAGCATTTCTGAACTGGAGAACCAACAGGTTTCTTTGCTGCCCCGAACAGATCAAAAAACGCGAGAACTTATTTTCCAGCAGCTGATGGAAGTTTATTCCTCGGGTGAATCTTCGGAAAGCACTTATTATAATTCTGATCTCGGGAAATACTTTCATCTCAAACGATCGAAAGTGGGTGACGGTGTTCTTTCCATCGCCGACAATGTTACAACCCAGATCAGGGAAAAGGAAGAAAAAGAAAAACAGGCCGTATTCTCTAAGCTGGTGCTGGATAGTTCTCTCAGCAGCTGGTTCTCCTGTGAAGTGGTGGAAGATTCTTCCGGTGCGATCATCGATTTTCTGATCACCAGCATCAATCCACGTTTTACAGAAATGCTAGGACTTTCGCCTGAGCAGGTGATTGGTAAATCTTTTCTGACACTATTTCCTTCTTCCAAAGACAATGGAATGTTTGATCTGAACAGAAGTGTTCTTCAAACAGGAAAGACCGCGCAACAACAAATGCACTACTCAGGAGATGGGCTGGACGCATGGTACGAGGTGGTGGTTTCCAAATTGGGAGAAAAATCTTTGCTGATCAATTTTGATGACATCACCGCTTATAAGCATTCGATCGGAGAAATTCAACAGAAAAATATTTTGCTGGATAATATACTTTTTTGTTCCGCCAATGGCATCTCGGTGACAAAAGTAATGAGGGACGAAAAGGGAAGGGTAGTGGATGGAAGAACGATCCTTGCCAATGATGCAGCGATCAGATATACCGGCCTACCCAAAGAAGTTTATCTGACAAAGACCGCAGTAGAAATTGAACCCAATATTGTTCAATCACCCTATTTTCAAATGTGCGTGCATACTTTGGAAACAGGCCAGCCCAGTTTTGTGCAATACCAAATGGAGTCTACGGGCAGATGGCTGGAAGTTTCCGTATCGAAGATGGACGAGGATCACATCATTACCATCTTTACCGACATCACACCCGCCAAGCAGGCGGAAATCAACCAGGAAAAACTTTTCGAAGAGTTGCGCCGCTCCAATACTGCTCTGGAAGATTTTGCCAGAACGGCTTCGCATGATTTGAAAGAACCTATTCGCAAGGTGCAGTTTTTTGTAGACCGGTTAAAGGCCAAGCTCGATGGAAAAATGGATGAGGAAGAAAGCAGGATCGTGGAAAGAATAGAAAATGCTTCGGCCAGGATGAAATTGCTGGTGGATGATCTGCTCGACTACGCGCACCTGAAACAAAATCCGCAGGAGCTGGAAGAAGTTGACCTGAATGTAAAACTGAAAAATATTATTTCTGATCTTGAACTCGTGATCCAGGAAAAAGGAGCACAGATAAAAATTGGACATCTTCCAACGGTCAGGGGATTCAGAAGACAGCTGCAGCAGATTTTTCAGAACCTGATTTCCAATTCCATGAAATATGTTCGTCCGGGAACAAAGCCTGTGATTGAAATCAATTCCCGGGAGATTCAGGGAAAAGATGCGGAAGTATCGCTTCCGGAAAATCTGCTTTCAAAAAAATTCCATTTGATTCAGATCCGCGACAATGGCATCGGCTTTAACCAGGAAGATGCTCAAAGAATATTTACCGTTTTTACCAGGCTTCATGGCAATTCGGAATATGCTGGAACGGGCATTGGACTTTCTATTGTAAAGAAGGCCGTGGAGAACCATCATGGATTTATTTATGCCAGTGGTGAAGAGGGTAAGGGCGCCCAGTTCAACATTCTCCTTCCGGCCTAAAATACCTGAGAGACCTTATCTTCATTCCCTGCAGGATTTAGAAAATTAAAAAAACCAAAAAAAAATTGTGTAGTTAAATGACTTCATATAAATTTGTAGTCAAATGACTTCGCAATGAATTTGAGGCGAGACGTATTCCAGGCCATTGCCGATCCAACAAGGAGGGCCATTCTTTTGCTAGTTGCTTCCCAATCGATGACGGCAGGCGCCATCGCAGCCAACTTCGATACCGCAAGGCCCACGGTTTCCAAACACCTCCAAATACTTACCGAATGCGAATTGCTGGAACAGGAGCAAATCGGCCGCGAGGTTTACTATTACATCAATGCAAAAAAAATGAAAGAGGTTGCCGACTTTATCGAGCCATTCCGCAAGATGTGGGACGAGAGATTCAATAAGCTGGAGTCCATCATGAAAAAATACAAGTCAAAAAAATAACAATGGAACTGAAAACAAAAATCAGCGCGGAGGATGGAAAACAGGAAGTGGTCATCACCAGGGAATTTGAACTGCCACTGGAACTACTTTTTAAGGCCTATGTGGATCCGGAAATCGTAGAGCAGTGGATGGGAACGAAAGTATTGAAGCTGGAAAATAAAAAACATGGGAGCTGGCAATTTGAGACAACTGATGCAAAAGGCAACCGGCATGAATTTCACGGAGTGATCCACGAGTTTGTTCCGGAGCGGAAAATCACCCGCACATTTGAAATAGAGAATGCGCCCTTTGGCGTGCAGCTCGAATTTTATGAATTCGAAAAGCTCACCGACGACACCAGCAAACTTCGAATGCACGTGATCTACGAATCGGTGGACCAGAGAGACCAGGTATTAAAGAGAGGAATGCCCAAAGGCATTAGCTGGGCACACGACCGGATACAGGAAATAGCAGGCAAACTAAAATGAACTGATATGACAAAGAGAAACAAAATCATTTATTGGATCGCTACAGTTTGGGCAGCATTGGGAATGGCATCGACAGGAATCATTCAGTTGATCAAATCAAAAGAAGGTGTAGACACCATGAACCACCTGGGATACCCCATTTATTTTCTAACCATATTGGGCATCTGGAAGATCCTGGGTGTTGTGGCCATTCTCATGCCGAGATATCCTTTGATAAAGGAATGGGCTTATGCAGGTTTTTTCTTTGCCATGACCGGAGCCGCCTTCTCACGAATAGAAGCAGGTGATTCCATCGCTGAAATATTTCCATCGATATTTTTATTGATCCTGGTTTTGATATCCTGGTATTTCAGGCCTGTGGACAGAAGGATAGTGAAAACCGGTTGGAATCTACCAATGAAAACGGAAGAGGAAGTGCAAAGAAATGCAGCAAGCTATTCCCGATAAATTTATGAGCAAGATTTCTGAAAATAAAAGAAATTGTTTGAACAGCGGGAAGGATTGCCTGGCGATCTGAGATCCCATTTTGGCGTTCACGCCAACGAGTAAATATTTTGTGCTTTGCTCATTCTGGCTTCTTGTTTGCGTTCTTTACGTTTAATCTCTATTCGGAAGACAGGAACGACCAATTATTTTTTAAGACTAAAATTCTCAGTATGATAAAATCCAGAATGAATCCCAAGGTGGAATTTTTCTTTAGCAAAGCAGGAAGCTGGGGGAAAGAGTTTGAGAAAATGAGAATGATCCCTCTGGAGTGTGGCCTGAATGAAGAAGTGAAATGGGGATGTCCCTGCTATACATTCGAAGGGGCCAATATTGTGTTGATCCATGGCTTTAAAGAATACTGCGCCTTCCTTTTTTTCAAAGGCGCATTGTTGCAGGATACCGAGGGAATTTTGATCCAGCAAACAAAGAACGTGCAGTTGCCGCGCCAGATCAGGTTCACCAGTGTTCAGGAAATAATAAAAATGAAGCCGGTCTTGAAAGCATACATTTTCCAGGCCATAGAAGTGGAAAAGGCCGGAATAAAACCAGATCAGAAAAAGAAAGTC
>JBJMLU010000231.1:0-20932 GCA_045805145.1 Flavisolibacter sp.
ACGGGTGACCTGGTGAACGACCGTGCCCTGGAGATGGATAACTATTTCGACATCTTCAGTCAGTTGAAAGCCCCGATGGGCGTGTATTCCATCCTGGGTAACCATGACTATGGGGATTATTACTGGGGACATAATCCAACAGGCCCTGATGCCATTGATAAAAGAGACAACCTTGAAAGACTCAAAAAACTTCAGGCCGATATGGGGTGGAGGTTATTGCTGGACGAACATGTACTGCTTGAACGCAATTCCGAGCAGATTGCCCTGATAGGGATTCAGAACTGGAGCGCGCTCAAAAGATTTCCAAAATATGGCAATCTCAAAAAAGCCTATGCCGGCACCGAATCCCTTCCCTTTAAGATCTTAATGAGCCATGACCCTACGCATTGGGACGCCGAGGTACGCCCGCTCTATGCCGACATTGACCTGATGCTTGCCGGTCATACCCATGGCATGCAGTTCGGTGTCGAGATTCCGGGATTTAAGTGGAGCCCCGTGGAATATGTGTACAAGCAATGGATGGGACTCTATGAAGAAGGCACCCAAAAACTTTATGTGAACAGGGGTTATGGTTTTATCGGATATCCGGGAAGAGTAGGAATTCTGCCGGAAATTACCTTAATTGAGTTGGCCTAGTCAATAAATTGCTCATTGATTCGTTAGATGATCAAAGAAAAGGGTAACCGCAAAGATCGCAAAGGAAATGCTGGCGGACCTTTGCAGCCGTGCCTTGCCCCGGTAGGGGTTAATTCGTGCCTGACTGATTTATCTATTGACCAATTAAACTTTCATCCGATCCCTCTGTCTACGATCAATACGGGCCTGCGAAAACCAAAATCTGCTTCATTATGGCAAAGCGTCGATTCCTCCTTGCGGGTGGACTATTGTTCACTATTCTGACTTCCGCCCAACAACCGGCGAAGCAGCAGGAGGCAGATACAAGCTTTACCGACTATGAAGCCCTTTTCGGTGATCTCAGTTCGCTTTTGGATTCGCTGACAAGTCCGCACAATTTTGTTGTATTCAACATTTCTACCGGAACCAGCTATTTTAATTATGCATCCAAGTCCAGTTATCTGCTGGAGCAATCAAGAAAGATGATCTATGCTCCCTCCATATCCTATTATTTAAAATCCGGTCTGGGGGTCAGCGGAACTTCTGCAATGGTCAACGATGGTGTGCACCTCAATCCTTATCAGTTTTATGCAACGGCCTCTTACGATTATTTGAAGAATAAAAATTGGATCGCGGGAATGGCGCTGACTCATTTTTTTACCAGGGATTCTTTGCCTTTCTATACATCTCCTTTGAAAAATGAAGCCTATGCCTATTTCACGTATAAAAAATTTTGGTTAAAACCTTCAGTCGGATTAAGCTATGGGTGGGGAAGCCGGTCGGACTATGAGCAGAGGGTGGATTATATTCATTCGCTGAGGATGGAGCTCACCGGGTTTACCAATGTAAATACACGGGAAAGCATAAACGATTTTAACCTGGTTGGTTCTGTACGACATGATTTTTACTGGTTTCAACTTTTGGGAAAAAATGATTTTTTGCGCTTTTCACCCGAGATTGTTTTTGCAAGCGGAACACAAAGGTTTGGATTTAATGAAACGAGCAACAGCTATGCTGTACTGCCAAGAACCGGCGCTAACGTTTTGTACAATTCAGACAAAGTTTATCTCGACGACCAAATGTATTTTCAACCCATCTCTTTATCATCTTATTTGAAAGTAGAATATTCTATAGGAAGGTTTTTCATTCAGCCCGAACTGGTATTCGATTATTATTTTCCTGTTGCAGAAAAAAATTTCACGACAGTATTCCTGATGAATGCAGGTGTTATACTTTAGTTGTTTCGAGTTTATTTAACAACTTTCTATTTCAAGCGGCATTAATCTTGACCTGAAATTGTTCACAAAAAAACTTCATGTTTATGAAAGCAAAATTCTCTGTACTTCTCCTCTGCGTCCTGATCGCTCAGGCATCCATGGCGCAATTCAGATTGGGTGTTAAAGCCGGAGCCAATATCACCAAAGTGAATGGCCAATCTTTCCGCGACGAATTCCAGTATGGTTATCATCTCGGTGGTTTTATGGAGATCCCCTTTGGCAAAAAAATTGGTATCGTCACCGAAGTGCTGTTCAACCAGTATCAGACAAGGGCCGACAGCAGCTTTAAAAATGTATATGAAAACGCAATTGATTTTGCCAAGTACAAAGACGTGAAACTGAATTACCTCACCATTCCTCTGTTGCTGAATTATAAACTCGGTAGCCTCATGTCACTGCAGGCGGGCCCTCAGTATGGCATCCTGCTCGATCAGTCGAAAAACCTGATCCAGAATGGACAGGCTGCATTCAAAAATGGAGACTTCTCCATGGTGGGCGGTGCAGTGATCACCATCTCGAGGATCCGGTTGACCGGAAGATATTTTGCAGGACTGAACAATATCAGCGATATCAGCGACCAGCATAAATGGAAGAACCAGGGATTTCAGCTTTCATTGGGGGTAGCTTTGTAAACAAAGCTGCGAGCGGTGAGCGTTGAGAAGTGAATGGTGAATGGTGAATAGGCAATAGTGAATAGTGAATAGGGAATAGGAATAGTTAGGAGAATCTGCAATATAAATTTGATCCCGGCTCATTGCCGGGATTTTTTTCTTCAAAAAGTTTTATGAATCATCAAAATCCTTTTAATCAATCAGTGAAATCAGAATCTTAATCAGTGAAATCCGTGATTGCCGTAAATTTGCGCTCTTGCAGTATCCTGAACTGAATTTAAAAAACTATCGAGTGACATTTAACCTGAAGCCAGAAGAGGAAATGGATTTTGTTCCCATTATTCCTCTCAATGAAACAGAAGCTGAGTCGAATGAAAAGATCGACATACCGCGTGATATTGCCCTTCTTCCCTTAAGAAATACTGTTCTGTTCCCGGGTGTGGTATTACCCATAACGGTAGGAAGAGACAAAAGCATCAAAGCTGTGAATGATGCCTACAAAGCCAACAAACTGATAGGGGTTGTTGCTCAAAAAGACAGTGGCGTGGAAGATCCTTCTGCAAAGGACCTGGAATCGGTAGGCACCGTCGCAAAAATTGTCAAGCAGATCAAAATGCCCGATGGAGGCACCACCATCATCATCCAGGGGAAGTCCCGTTTTTCCATTCAACGGGTACTCAGTGAAGAACCTTATTTCAAAGCGCAGATAGAAGTGATCAAAGAAGAAGATCCGCCGAATGATCCAGATTTTGAAGCCTATGTGTCCAACATCAAAGACCTTGCTACGGAGATCATCCAGCTTTCACCCAATATTCCCACTGAAGCTTCAGTGATCCTGCGCAATATTGAAAGCCCGTCTTTTTTGATCCATTTCGTTTCCAGTAACCTTACCATTGACATCAGGGACAAACAGAAATTACTTGAATCTGGTCATATCCGTCACCGTGCCGACCTGCTGATGCAATACCTCCAGAAAGAGCTGCAGTTTGCCGAACTAAAAAATAAGGTCACCAATAAAACGCGTGCAGAAATAGACAAGCAGCAGCGTGAATATTTTTTACAGCAGCAGCTCAAAAGCATCAAGGAAGAACTGGGCGGCGATCCCAATGAAAGAGAGATCAGGGAGCTTCAAAAAAAAGGCGAAGCAAAGAAATGGCCCGATGCCGCGAGAGAAACATTCAAGAAAGGAATTGAAAAACTGGAACGGATGCATCCAAGCACTCCGGATTATTCGGTTGTGTACAATCATCTCGACCTGATGTTGGACCTTCCCTGGCTCGATTATACCGAAGATGTGTACGACCTGGAAAAAGCAAAGGAGATTCTTGACGCAGACCACTATGGTATGCAAAAGATCAAAGAAAGAATTCTCGAATACCTTGCTGTACTGAAGTTAAAGGGCGACATGAAAAGTCCCATTCTTTGCTTTTATGGTCCGCCAGGAATTGGAAAGACTTCCCTGGGCAGAAGCATCGCCAATGCTATCGGCCGCAAATATGTTCGTCTGAGTCTTGGTGGTATTCATGATGAGAGCGAGATCCGGGGACACCGCAAGACCTATATTGGTGCAATGCCCGGAAGAATCGTCCAGAACATTCGAAAAATTAAATCATCCAACCCAGTCATGATCCTCGACGAGATCGACAAGGTGGGAAGTGATTTTCGTGGTGATCCAAGTAGTGCTCTGCTGGAAGTTCTCGACCCCGAACAGAATCATTCTTTCTACGACAATTATCTCGAGCTCGAATACGATCTCAGTAAAGTGCTTTTCATTGCAACGGCCAACAACCTGCAAACCATTCAGCCTGCTTTGAGAGATCGTCTTGAGATCATTGAACTCAGTGGCTATGCCGTTGAAGAAAAAATTGAAATCGCGAAGCGCCACCTCATTCCCAAACAAAGAGAAGCGCATGGACTGAAATCATCCGCTTTTAAAATCAGCGATAAAGTCCTGGAAAAAATTATCCAGGACTATACAAGGGAAAGTGGCGTGAGAGAATTAGACCGGCATCTTGCTGCCATCATGCGCTACCAGGCAAAGCAGCTGGCCATGAAAGGAAAATTAAAATCCAGCCTGGTTCCGGAAGACATTGAAAAAATTCTTGGCCGCTCCAGGTACAACAATGAAATGTACAAGTCAGCTACTATTCCCGGAGTGGCCGTAGGACTCGCCTATACTTATGTGGGTGGAGATATTCTTTTTATTGAAGCATCACTGAGTGATGGGAAACACGAATTGAGGTTGACGGGCAACCTTGGTAATGTGATGAAAGAAAGCGCTTCCACTGCACTCTCCTATTTAAGTGCCAATGCACGCAAGCTGGGAGTAGATCCATCGCTCATAGAGAAGAAAGCCATTCACATTCATGTTCCGGAGGGTGCTGTTCCTAAAGATGGTCCGAGTGCCGGAGTCACCATGCTCACAGCACTTGCTTCTGCCTATACCGGCAAAAAAATCAAGCCTTACCTGGGCATGACCGGTGAGATCACGCTCAGGGGACAGGTGCTTCCGGTGGGCGGCATCAAAGAAAAAGTGCTGGCGGCGAAAAGAGCAGGATTGAAAGAGATCATCATGTGCTGGCAAAATGAAAAAGATGTGCAGGAGATCAATCCGGATTATATCAAAGGCATGAAGTTTCATTATGTGAAGACCATGAACCAGGTGATTGAACTGGCTTTGCAGGATTGATTATCTTGATGGTCAAATTGCATGACTTGCGTATATTGATCACCATCCCTGCTCTGGTTTTTTTTGTTTCAGTTCGTGCACAAACACTTGGAGGCAGCGCTGTATATAATTTCCTGAACCTTCCTGCCACGCCTCTGCTCACCGCTGCGGGAGGCGTGAATGTTTCATACAGAGCCAATGAAGTGGGCACAATTGTAGGCAATCCTGCTTTTCTTGGTCCGGACATGCACAGCCAAATGAATGCTTCTTTCAATGCCATGGCGGGAGGAATCAATGCCTATAGTTTAACCGGCGGCTACTACAAGGAAAAATGGCAAACCAGTTTTGGAGGGAATATTTATTTCGTGGATTATGGTTCTATTCCGCAAACCGATGCAGCAGGAAATGTGAGTGGCACATTTCATCCGGTTGATTATGTGGTGCAGGTTTCGGCAGCAAGAAAATATTTGGAGCGATGGACCTATGGCGCTTCCCTAAAATTCATTCATTCTTCTTTTCCTCCTTATTCATCGAGTGCGCTGGCGATGGACCTTGCGGTTTTGTACTCCGATTCTGCGCATTTATTTTCCGCTTCCTTCCTGTTTAAAAACATGGGCGCGCAAATCAGTACTTATGCAGGAACTGGAGAGGACCTGCCCTTCGATTTTCAACTAGGCATCACCAAAAAACTTGCCCAGGCTCCATTGGGTTTTTCATTTACCGCGCATCATTTGCAGCACTTCGATATTCATTATAACGATACGGTCTTTAACAATGAAAATAATCTTTCATCCGGCGCGGAATTTTTTCATAAGTTGGTGAATCATTTTGTAGTGGCTGCACATGTTTATTTAGGCAACAACCTGGAGGCAACCCTGGGATATAACCAGCTTCGAAGAGAAGAGCTCAGTACAGGTGCAGAAGCTCCGGGCCTAAGTGGATTTTCTATGGGACTGCGAATAAAATTTTCCAGTCTCCAGGTTCTTTATGCACGATCCAGTTACCAGCGAAACATTGCCTACAACCAACTTGGTGTCACCCTGCAGTTCAATCGACTATTCGGTACCTCCAACCTTTAATTTTATTTTAAACGCAAAGAACGCAAAGAATCGCAAAGAGCCGCAAAGTGAAACCCCTTGCGCTTCTTTGCGTACTCTCCGCGTTCTTTGCGTTTAAATAATTCTAATTGAGGAAACCCACCATTCACCATTAACCATTCACCATTCACCCTCACTATTCACTTCCCAGCCGATACACTTCGAACGCCTCTGCCAGCCCCTGATTTCCCTGAACCCCACGAACCACTGCGAGCGAACGGATAAATTCCTTCTCCATATATTTTTTGTGCGACTGTGATCGGTATTGCTCTAATGCATTTTGCTTGGAGGATAATTGTTCTTCGCTGATGCGTTCAAAATAATTGGGCTGAAATTGAAAATTATTCCACGGAAGTTCGTAGCCCAGTACATTAGAGTTTTTGAATGCACGAAGTCCTTCTGCATAAATTACCTGGTGGTCCTGGTGGATGTCCGTCTTTGCTGGTAAAAAAACTGCATCCGGTTTCAGTTGGTGGTTGATGCGGATCAGCTCTTCTAAAATATTTTGACGGTGAAAGAGGAGCTGCCTCACTTCAAAATCGAAAAAAATAAGTTTGCTGATGCCAAGTGCCTGTGTTGCTGCCTTGCATTCAGTAACCAGAGTATCGGAAGGAAGATCTTTGGGCAGGGCCTGTGAGCAGGTAGAGAAGGCAATATAACTCACCTGTTTTCCCTCTGACAAATATTTGGCGATGGAGGCCCCGCAACCCAGTTCTCCATCATCGGTGTGGGGCGCAAGTATGAGTATATTCCGGTTGTGAAGCATGTTATTCGGTTAAAAATCTGGTTGAATCAGGAAGGAAATTCAGGTGTTGATGAAAAGCACTGTTCAATACGGCCCTGAATTCATTTACAGAAGACATGCCCCTGTACAACCGAAGGCTGTCGCCTGGAGGAAGAAAGATGGCATTCAAATTCATGAAATAATATTTGTGATCCTGGTCCGGAATAAAATGACGGAACCCGTGATCTCCCATAAAAATAATGATTGGCGGCTGTTTCGAATGGGTTAGGATAAAATCAATCAGTTCAAGAAAGCGCGTATTGGCAAATTGCAGATAACCGATGTATTGTTTTTTATTCACCTGACTCCCTTCGAGCGCTACTTCTGCCGGGTTTTTCTGGCCTGTGCTGTCAAAGAAATAGGGATAGTGGGGCATCATCAGGTGGGTATAGATAAATCTTGGATACTTCACCTGCTCTTGCGCTTCCTTCTTTGTGGCATCAAAGAGATATTCGATATGTTCTTTCTCCCTGTCACCATAATTTTTTATCACGGATTGCAGGTGCAATCTTGTGATGAGATTAAATCCAAGGTCCCTTTGTATGCGTGAGAAAAAAGTTTGTGAAGTCAGAAGATCCTTTCCCGTCAGGAAAAAAGAAGAAGGTGCTTCAGGAAGCTGATTGTCGCATTGGAATACCGAAAGGTTACGGATCTGGTAACCTTCCGCATTTAAAAAATTAAATAGTGGATTTTGATTGATGATCTGGTAACAGGTATGTCGGTCGGAGCGGCTCTTGTTCCTTCCTTCAATGCCCTGCAGATAATTCATGGAGAGCAAAGAAGCAATACAGAAAGGCGTGTAATTATAATTGCTTAGGGAGCTATCCACTACCTTAAATCCTCTTTTCTGAAGCGAGTTTTCAAAACTACTGTTGTCAAAATGAAAGATATCTTGTAATTCATGTCTGCCTGCATATTCATCGGCTATGATAAAATAAATATCAGGACGGGCGCAACTGTCGCAAAGCACCATTCCGGCTGAAATGCCTGCCGATTTTTTTTCTCCGGGTAATTTCCTGGCAAGCTGCACAACATCAATGAGGATCAGCACCAGAAGAAGGAGATTGAGATAACGGGTAAGGCGAGGGAAACGCCTTTGGGTTCTTTTTAAAAAAATAAAAACTACGATGAAGAACAGGAGGAAGAAAGGAATAATGATACTGTACTTCACAAGAAAGCTTGCAGGCATCAGGGATTTTATTGCATCATGCGCAGTTCCGAAGAAAAAATAAAAACCAAGCAGCAGGAAAACAAAGACCGCTGATTTTCTTTGAGAACCCAGAAACAGAAAAAAAACGAAGAACAAGACCACCACTCCCAATAAATATTGAAGCAATAATACAAGGCTGGGCGACAAACCAATTTGGGGGAACATTTCGGTGAATCCATGAAACACAAAAAAAACTGGCAGCAGAAATGGAAAATAAATTGCCTGCCGGTGGAGCGCGCGCAACTTATCTTTCATGGCGCTGCATTAAATAGAGAATTCTTTTGCTTCCGCTGATCTCTTTTTCTTCCATAACATTGAATACAGATGAAAAAATAGACAAAAAATTTTCTTTTGTGTACCAGCCGTACACATCTTTTTTCTGGCTGATCATGTTCTGGACCTTTTCATCTTCCTTCGGAATGAATTCTACGATCAAATTCTTTCCCAGTCTCCTGAAAGTTTCCGCAATAATCGCGAAACTCATATTTTTTCCAATAGCCAAATGATGAAGAACAGCCAGGGCCATGACCAGATCAACCTGGCAACGATCAAAAAAAGAAGATCGCTCTTCGTTGTTGGCGCCAATGGCAGGAGAGGGCTTCGAAATATCGAGGACGAGTGGAAGAAGCCGGGAATTGTTTTTAGTCTTTGTTTTTTGATAGAGCCGGTTAATGGAATAATGGTCAAGATCAACGCTGATGATTCGCCTTCCGGGCAAAGAAATCAATTCGGAAAAAGCACCTTCGTTGGCCCCGAGGTCAAGTGCCGAATCGAAGGATAATTTGCTGGTCCAGCCTTCAATGATATTTTTCTTTTCTTCCAGATAACCTTCACGCTGACACGCCTCTTCGTAATAACCCGACCAGGGACCAGACGGATGCTTCAAAGAAAATCCGCGAATGCCTTCCTCCAGGCTGCGCAGAAGATTGAGCATTTTTTGTTTTGAAAATGCCTGTTGCTTTTTGCGGTTGTTTTCCATAGCAACACTTTTCTGAAGGTGCAGGTGGAGGTAAGCATGAATATTGAACCTGCTTTTGAAGGGCAGGAGCTGCGAAGCCAGGTCCAGAGGAATACCTTCGGGGTAAGCAAGCAACAATTCCTGCATGGGTTTTTTCAGATAATGCATCAGCGCCAGCGGTGCAAAGAAATGCTGGCAAAACTGGCGGTAGGCAATCCATGGCTCTTCCTCCTTGTATATTTCGAAGGAAAGACTATCAATGAATTTCATTTTTCCGTTCTGCCATTGGATGTTGTAGGCAGATGCATCTTTGAGCATCATGCCAAACTTCAGGGCTTCGCGGGCGGCTTCCAGCGTTACCAGCGCTGCGTCCCTGAGCATGTCGAAACACCATTCGTAAGGATAGGAAATAAAGGGAATGAATTCAGGCTGCAAAGTAGCATAGCAGTCGGGCGATCCGGTGAGGTTTTCCCGAAGGGTTTGATGTGCGATCAGCATGTTTTTTTCCACCAGCTTCTGGTAAAGTCCTCCCGATATAAAAAGGTCAAAATCATTTTTAAAAACAAGATTGACCTGGCGGTAAAGAATGCCATTGTAATAAAATAAAAATCCCGAAGGATCACGATAAGATGAAGGATGCTTTGAGAATTCAATTGGCATCAGCTGTATTATTGGAAAAGCTGCGAGCTGAGAGCTATGAGTTGCGAGTAGTTGGGTGCTCGCCCGTAGCTCATGGCTCTCAGCTCTTAGCTATGAAAAATAACTCAGATTCGTTTGAGGAGTCATGGCCAGGAGGGTTTCATACATCAGATGAATGGTTTGTTCAATATCGCTTTTGTGCAGCATTTCCACCGTGGTGTGCATATAGCGAAGCGGAATGGAGATCAGTACCGATGGACATCCGTCATTGGCATAGGCAAATGAATCCGTATCCGTTCCGGTACTTCTCGACACGGCACGGAGCTGCACCGGAATATTTGATTTGGAAGCCACATCTTCTACAAACTGCAATAGCTTATTGTGCACTGCTGGTCCATAAGAAAGCGATGGTCCCTTCCCGCAGCTGGTATCGCCTTCAATGGCTTTGTTGATCATGGGTGTAGAAGTATCGTGCGTCACATCGGTGATGATAGCCACATTGGGCTTGATCCTTCTGGCAATCATTTCTGCACCCCTAAGCCCGATCTCTTCCTGAACGGCGTTCACCACATACAATCCGAAAGGCAAGTTCTTTTTATTTTCACGAAGCAGCCTTGCTACTTCAGCGATCATGAAGCCACCGATGCGGTTGTCGAAAGCACGTCCGATATAATAATCATAAGAAAGTTCATCAAATCCGTCCCGGTAGGTCACTACAGCGCCTACATGAATGCCAAGGTCCTCGATCTCTTTTTTATTACGGGCACCACAGTCCAGAAAAAGATTTTCGACCTTGGCCACAGGTTCTTTGTCGGTGTTGCTGATGCGCGTATGAATGGCCGGCCATCCGAAAACGGCCTTCACGGGTCCTTTCTTTCCATGAATGATGACCCGGTTGCCCGGAGCGATCTGGTGATCCACGCCCCCATTTCTTTTCAGGTACATGAGACCTTCGTTGGTGATATAATTGACAAACCAGCTGATCTCGTCCACGTGCGCTTCAATCACTACTTTAAAGGGATCCCGGGGATTGACTACGCCAACTGCCGTGCCGTAAGGATCGGTAAAAACTTCGTCTACATGCGGGCGGATATAATCCAGCCATAGTCGTTGTCCTGTATATTCAAAGCCTACAGGAGAAGGGGTATTGATATAGTTCCGGAAAAAATTCAAAGAAGATTCTGATAGTATGGATCTACTGCTCTTCACCACTGCTTTTGCCATGCTGTAAAAAATTATCGGGCAAATTTAATTAAAAGAAGCAATGGGGCAGAAAGCATCATCAGTCCATCGAGAACGAAATAAAAGAGATAATCGGAAGAAGTTTTTTTAGAGGGATAATAAAGCAGGCTCAGGATAAACAAGGGAAGAAGCAGGGCCGACACTTCCCAAAGGGAAAACGAGGAAAGCAGGATCAGCGAACTAACCATGGCAATCACCACCGAACTCCAGAACAAAATATCGATTCCTGGTTCGGTCAGATAAGTGACCAGGCTTCTGATCCCAGCCTTTCGGTCTTCTTCCACGTCCCGGAAATCGAAAACAATGCAGATGGCATAGATATAGAAAAACCGGTTGATCACAAACCAGATTTGCGCGGCACTCAGGGATTTTACGCTGATGACCAAGGGCAGGAGTGTGGTAACATGGGCCCAGGCAAAAGCCAGGAAAATGGTTTTGCCTACCGCAATTCTTCTGAGGCTGGCAAAAAGTGGATGCGAGATTTTTGGTGCGGAATACATGAAGGTGAGAAAGGCTGTAACACCCAACCAGAACCAATGGTCAATAAGCCTGAAACTGAACCAGGCCGATCCGAGCACACCAAGAACAAAGAGAACCAGGTGAAGCGTTTTGTTGGTAATATTCCATTTTAGTTTTTCCGAAACCTTTGTCTGGTTGGGAGGTGTGAGGTACCAATGGAAATTATAACTGCAAACGGAACCACAAAAAACAAATCCGGCAAGGTCAAAAGAAAATGGAATGGAAAAAAGCAGGCTGGTTTGGTACACCATCAGAACCGCACATCCGGCAATGAACAAACTTGTGAAAACAAAAAAATCAAAGATTTTTTTCAGCACGGAGCTTAAAGCTTTTTCAAAAGAATTTTGTCCGATTCTGCATAATTGCTGCGATGCCCTGCCTTGTCAACCACAATCATTCCAACGGTAATGTTGCGGTCCTGTACTTCAAGGTTCTCGAATATATAATTATCCCTAAGCTCTCCGTAGGAAAACACAGCTTCGATTTCAATGGAAGGTTTTTCAGGAGCAGCGAAGTCTTTGATATTGTAGCGAAGTGTATCAATGGAGATCTGGGTACTGCCATTGTATCTTTTTCTCACCAACAATACTGCGTCCTGCACATCTCCTTCCTTGTCGGTCACATCCGCCCTTAGTGTAAACAGCTCGCCCTTATTCACCTCGGCAGGTCCGAAGGATTTAATTTCTACGGTGGGTTCTGTTTTGAATTTATCTTTGCCGCAGCCAAAAACAACCAGGGCAACCATCAATAATCCGGAAATTTTTTTCATAAATGATTGGTTCAAAATTACAGTAAGCGTATGGAAATACCTAAAGCGGCAGAACTGGCACAAAAGGTAATTTCCGACCATAACGAAAAACAGTTCGCCTCCATTGCGCTTGAGGTCTATCATTTTCAGTTTTTAAACAATCCGCTCTACCAGCAATTTTGCAGGGCCCTGAACCGGACGCCCGAATTGGTCCAAAGCCTGGAGCAAATCCCGTTTTTGCCCATCTCATTTTTTAAATCGCATCAGGTGAAAACCGGTTCCTTTGATCCCGAACTGGTTTTCCAAAGCAGCGGCACCACAGGTCATAACAGCATGCATTACGTGCGGGATGCCGCTTTGTACCGTCAAAGCTTCTTTTCTGGTTTTGAACTGTTTTATGGAAAGCCGGAAGACTATTGTGTTCTCGGACTCCTTCCTTCTTATCTGGAAAGAGGCCAATCATCGCTGGTATATATGGTCGATCACCTCATTCGCCAATCCGGAAGAGAGGAGAGCGGCTTTTATTTGCATGATCATGACCGGCTCAATGCCATGCTAAAGCAACTGGAGCATAGAAAACAAAAAACCATCCTGATTGGGGTAAGCTATGCGCTCCTGGATTTTGCCAGTCAATATCCAGGGACTCTTCGTCATTGCATTCTGATGGAAACCGGAGGAATGAAGGGACGAAGAAGGGAAATGACGCGCGCTGAATTGTATGAAGAACTAAAAAATGCTTTCGGTTTGAGCGAGGTCCATTCAGAGTATGGGATGACGGAACTTCTTTCGCAGGCCTACGCAGTGGATGGCCTTTTTTCTACCCCTCCCTGGATGAAAATTCTTATTCGTGATGAAACGGATCCTTTTCATTTTTATGGTCCGAAAGAAAATGGCCGATCAGGCGCTGTGAATGTTATTGATTTGGCAAACCTTTATTCCTGCAGCTTCCTGGCCACCGAAGACATGGGAAGAATTCATGAAACTGGCCAGGTGGAAGTGCTGGGAAGGCTGGATTATAGTGATATAAGGGGATGTAGCCTGATGGTAAGCTGATGGCTGTTGGCTAATAGTTGAGAGCTGAGAGCTTTGAGCTGCGAGCTGCGAGTAGAAAGCCATCTTATGATCAACAATTGTCATTTTCACGTTCTTCAGCTCCAACTCCTCGCAGCTCACCGCTCACGGCTCACAGCTATTAGCCAACAGCCATCAGCTAAAAGCCATCAGCCAACAGCTTCTCTCCTTCCTGGTTACAATTCCTATTAGTACATTTACTAAGGGTTGTGTGCCAGGCAACCCCTTGTGTCGATTGACGTATATATCAATATCATCCGCGTGGAAATTCTGCAAAATATTATAGCCGGCTGTGTCCAAAACAACCAGAGGGACCAGAAATTTCTCTATGAGAAATATTATGGCTATTGTCTTAAAACGGTTTTTCGTTATATCTACCGCTACGACAAGGCCGTAGATGTGGTCAATGATGGATTTGTAAAAGTGTTCCGGAACTTTTCGCGTTTTCAGTACCGCGATATCGAAAACCTGGAAATGATCCTGATGGGATGGATGCGGATGATCATGATCAACACAGCCATCGACCAGCTAAGGAAAAATAATTTCCTTCCCGAGATCGGCGACATATCGGAAAGCATCTGGATGCATGAAGACAAGAGCCAGTCTTCCGACCAGGCCCTCCTTTATAAGGAACTGGTGAAGGAGATCAAAAAATTACCGCCGTCTTACAGGACCGTTTTTAATCTATATGTGATCGACGGATTTACCCATCAGGAAATTGCCAACCAGTTGGGTATCTCCGTAGGCACGTCCAAATCCAATTTGTCAAAAGCACGCGTGCTGCTTCAAAAGATCGTAAAAAACAATGACCAGGAAATAGGTGTATGCAATATGTAAACGACGATATGGACGAAGTGTTTCGGCGGGCCGCAGAAAATTACCCGCTGGATACCAGTAATTCCAACTGGAACAAGGTGTCGTCTGCGTTGAATAATACAGAGGAGAATCTGAATGAAAGCCCGAATAAAAAGAAAAGATTCTTCTGGCTTTTTGCCCTCATTCCCCTGTCATTGATTGGCTATATTTATTGGAACCCTTCAACTCAGGTAAAGCAACTGTCTGTGGCGCATCAAAATGAAGCAGCTTCGGTTTCTTCAAACAAACAACAAGGTTCCACCCATTTGATTGCTTCTTCCGATAAAACACCGCAACGGGTGGTACCTGCTCCTGTTTCTGCATTGCCGTCAAAAATATCTGCCAGCCAGTCCAGCCTTTCCAATTCCATTCGAGGTGAAAAAACGCCGAAACCTTATTCTTCGAAGTATATCCAGTCAGACAAGAACAATGTTTTGGATGAAGAAACAACACAGCTAACGGGTAATCAGGCAATGCGCACTGGTTTCATTTCATTGAACAGATCTTTTAACAGGCGGGAGCTGCAACCATTGACGCCAGCCAGCAAAACCATTGCTCCTCATTTTATTTCTTCTGTGAAGAAAGAAAAAAGATTTTACCTCGGCCTGTTCGGCGGTGTGGACGTGACCAGCGTCCGGTTTCAGAAAGTGGAAAATGCGGGATTTGATTACGGTGCCCTGGTGGGATACCGCTTGAACCGCAGATGGAGTATCGAAGCTGGGGTGTTTCGTGACAAGAAATTTTATTATACCGAAGGACAGTATTTCAACAATTCAAAGATCCTGATGCCTCCCAATTCCTGGATCACGAACGTTTGGGGCAACTGTAAAATGCTCGAGGTCCCAGTTTCTGTGAAATACGATTTTTCTTCGGCAAAGAAATCTTCCTGGTTCTCCACGGTTGGTTTGTCTTCCTATTTTATGAAGAGAGAAGACTATAATTACGAATATTATTATGCCACCTCGGGCGTCCTGGCAACGCATTATAGATCTTATACCAACTCTTCTAAAAATCTTTTTTCAGTGCTCCAGGTCTCTGGTGGCTACGAACATCAAATGGGCAGTGCTTACAGTATAAGAATAGAACCCTACCTCAAACTTCCCGTTACCGGCGTTGGTTTCGGACAAATACACATGGTCAGCGCGGGAATGCATGTGGGAATAGTGAGAAGGATGTTTTAAAAGGTTGGTGGTTGATAGTTGGTAGTTGGTAGAAGAGAGAAGATGACAGAAGATAGGAGAGAACTGATAGCCGCTGAAGACTGAGGTCTGGGCACTGACTGCCGCCAAACACAAACTCCATTAATGAAAAAATCGGTCGTACTGGTCAGAAGAAAATATGAAATGGAGAACCGTGAGTTGCTGCTGATCCCTTATTCCACCCTTGAAGAAACGGATGCTACATTGGTTCTCATGACTCCTTTGAATATTTGGGTCAATACCCTTCTGAAACGCAGTTCTGATCTCTTTATTTCCACCGTGCTGATTGTTCTTGTGTTTAGCTGGTTGTTTCCCATCATGGCCTTACTGATAAAACTCGATTCAAGAGGGCCGGTTTTCTTTTTGCAAAAAAGAACGAAGCGTAAAGGAAGCCTGTTTACCTGTATCAAATTCAGAACGATGATCGAGAACAGTGATGCCGACCTGCTTCCCGCATTTGAGAATGACCCGCGCATCACCAGACTGGGAAAATTTTTAAGGAATCATCATTTAGATGAATTGCCTCAGCTGCTGAATGTGTGGTGGGGCGACATGACGCTCATTGGCCCGCGGCCGCACATGATCAGCGATAATGACCGTTACGAAGCCATCATCGATTGTTATTCACTAAGGCACCAGGTAAAGCCTGGCATCACCGGACTGGCCCAGGTAAAAGGGCTGGTAGGCAATTCCAATAATCCCGATCATATGCAGGAACGTGTGGAGCAGGACCTCTATTATATCCGCAACTGGTCGCCTCTGCTTGACCTGAAAATTATCTGCCGCACATTATGGAGCATGATTGGATGAGACTTACTTTGCATCCTGAAAATATTGGTTCTATATTCACGAAATACCGCTGCACCAGCGATGATTCGAGATCGTGAAAAAAATTCTGTCACATACCTGGACGGTCCTGAGTAAAAGCGAAAAGAAAAAATTTTGCCTGCTGTCCGTATTGGATATTGTCATCAATATCCTGGACATAGTTTCACTGGCGCTACTGCTTTGGCTGATCCAGTTTTATGTGCAGCCTGCAGCAGCAAAGAATCTTTCTTTTCTTCCTTCCTGGTTCAACAACCGCGACTCCATCATTTTCATTGGGCTGTTCTTTCTTTTTTTTGGGCTGAAGAACATGGCCGGTTTTTTTATTGCGCGTTCACAGTACGTCTTCATCAGTAACGTAGCCATTCGAATATCACAAAACAACCTATATAATTACCAGCATGCTCCTTTTGAAGAATTTGTGCAGGTAGATTCTTCGGTTCATATTCGCAAGATCGGCTTTCAGCCATTTGAATTTTGCCAGTACATTCTCACCGGCATTCAGCAGATCATCACTCAAACCTGCCTGGTAAGTTTTACCATCGTGGCCATTGTCATTTTTGACGCACGCCTGTTTTTATTGTTGATGGCCATTCTGCTTCCGCCCGTGGCTCTGGTTTTTTATCTGATCAAAAAACGTCTTTCCCGAACAAGGTCCAATATCAGAAGCAGCAATGAACGATCGTTTCAATACCTGCTTGACGCATTGAAAGGATATGTGGAAGCCAATATTTATCACCGCAACGATTTTTTCATGCGTCGCTTCATTCAGGCCCGTCGAAAGTTCAGTACCTATTTATTTGAATCGCTTTCTTTACAAAACATGCCTTCAAGGGTGATTGAAGTATTTGCGGTACTGGGACTCTTTATCCTGATTGTGATTGCGAAATTTTCGGGAAGCCAGGACCATGCTGCTTTCATTACCATCGGTGCTTTTATGGCGGCTGCTTATAAAGTGATACCCGGTGTGGTGAAATTGATCAATGTGAGCGGACAAATGCGCGCCTATGAATTTTCACTCACTGAGCTTTTGCAAAATCATTCCGCAAAAGAAAAAAAAATGCACACGGCATCCATGGAGATCAGCACCGTTGAATTCCGAAATATTCATTTCAGCTATCCCCGGATGCCGGTGCTGGAAGGTTTCAATTTGAGTTTGGAAAAAGGAGATTTCGTAGCCATCACCGGAAGGTCGGGCCGGGGCAAGACCACCATACTAAACCTGTTGCTGGGATTTTTGCAAGCCAACTCCGGTGAAATCATCATCAACGGAACAGAGATGTTGCCGGAGCAAATAAAAAAATTCTGGCCTTCCATTGCTTACGTACGTCAGCAGTCTTTTCTCATTCACGATTCTATCCTAAAAAATATTACGCTCGAAGAAGATGAGCATGAAGACAATGCTTTATCCTTTGCCCTAAAAGTATCAGGCGTTTCAGAAATGGCTGCAGTTTTTCCGGACGGCGTTCAACAGGTGATTACTGAAAACGGAAAAAATATCAGCGGTGGACAACAGCAACGCATTGGTCTGGCCCGTGCGCTCTATAAAAATGCCGACCTCATTTTGCTGGATGAACCATTTAATGAACTGGACGAAGCCTCGGTGAACCTGATGCTGGAATATTTTCATGGGCTTTCAAAAAATGGAAAGATCGTAGTGCTGATCACGCATGATAAGCAAAGCCTTTCTTATTGCAACAAGATCATTTCTGTGGACCCCGAATGAAAAAATCCCTGATCATTCTTACCCCCGGTTTTCCCTCTTCGGAAGAAGACTCTACCTGCTTGCCCATGCAACAATGCTTTGTAAAAACACTAAAACAGATGCATCCTCAATGGGAGGTGACGATACTGAGTTTTCATTATCCCTACAGAACTGGAAATTATAAATGGTTCGATATTGAGGTAAACAGTTTTGATGGAAGAAACGGGGGAGGATGGCGTGGCTTTTTGCTGAGAAGAAAAGTTCTGGCCTTCCTGGAAAAACTAAAAAAAGAAACAGAGATCATTGGCATGATCAGCTTTTGGTATGGAGCCTGCGCACAGGTAGGAAAAAAATTCGCAGACCGGTTTCATATTCCACATCTATGCTGGATTCTGGGTCAGGATGCGAAAAAAGAAAACAGGCTTCCCCGTAAAGCAGCACTAAAAGGAAAAGAACTCGTTGCTCTTTCCGATTTTCTTCAAAACGAATTTGAACGCAACCATGGTGTTCGTCCGGCCCACATTGTTCCGCCCGGACTCTGTGAAGATCTCTCATCCTCATCCGATCGTTCCATTGATATTCTTGCAGTAGGCTCGTTAATCCCGCTGAAACGATATGAAATTTTTTTGCGCGTTGCAGATGAACTGCGAAAAAAAATTCCAAACCTCAATGCCGTTCTTGCCGGTGAAGGACCCGAAAAAGAAAAGCTTTTGGAAATGATTCATGAATTGGGATTGCAGCAACATGTTCGTCTTAGGGGTGAATTGCCCCATCCCGAAATTTTACAACTGATGCGGTCTTCCAAGCTCTTTCTTCATCCCTCTTCCTATGAAGGCTTCTCTGGTGTTTGCCTGGAAGCACTGGGAGCGGGGACGCCGGTGATCAGTTTTTGCAGGCCCATGCAAAAAAATATTCCGCGCTGGGTCATTGTCAACAACGAACATGAGATGAAAGAAAAAGCATGGGAGATCCTTCAGGCAGGTTATATACATGAAGCAGTGATGGTTCCTGATATGAAGCAGACGGTGAAAGGAATGTTGGAGGCTTTGGGGCTAGTTTGATTGAAACAGATCGAGGAGGGCTTTTGCAGTTTTTTTCAGGGGCACAATGCTCCATGGATGATGCTTCCAGGCTATTAAAAACTTCCCTATGGCTTTTATTCTTTGATGATACCGCAAATGATTTTCTCCAAAACTGATATAGAGTTTGAAATAGGCCTCGTGCAGAATTGGCCGGGGGATCTGCAGACGATAGGCATGAATGTTATCAATTCCCAGCTGGTAATTTTCCATCCAGTTCACCGAACTATGATTTGATTCGTGCAGCCTCCGGTACAATAAGGGTTCGTAAAGAACGATTGCGTTATAGCGGCTGGCAAGGGCAAGAATAAAATCAACATCTGAAAAATCTTTTCCTTCATTAAAGCGGATGGATGGATCCAGAGACGAGGTTCTAAGGAGAAGGGTTTGTGTATATGCCGCAATTTGTGATTGAAAAAGAGAAATAAAAATATTGCCATGGAAATAGCCATCGCGACGGGAGTAATAATATTCAATCGGCTCTCCCATTTTTTTGAAATTGTAACCACCGGTCAGGGAGAAAGCTGCCGTCGGAAATTTTTGCAGAAGGGATAATTGTTTTTCCAGTTTGTCCTTTGCCCAGAGGTCATCGGAGTCAATAAAAGCAATCATTTCTCCGCGGGCTTTTTTCATTCCTTCATTTTTCAACCTTCCCACCTTGCCTGTTCTTTCCTGCTTATAAAAAAAGATGCGGTTATCATTCAGTCCTTGTATCAATTCTTCGGTCTTGTCCTCCGATCCATCGTCCATGATGATCAGCTCCCAATGGCTATAAGTCTGTTCCCGTACGCTCTGAATGGTTTCCATGATATAATCTGCCCGATTGAATGTGGGAATAATGATGCTGACAAGTGGATGGGAGGAGGGCATCGCCAAAATTTAGAAATTTATTTTCAATGGAAGATAAAATCGCAAAGACCGCAGAGAATCGCAAAGAGACGCAAGGATGATATCATTTCGCGAAGACTGGCGCTTCTCTGCGTTCTCTGCGTTCTTTGCGGTTCTTTTGATTGTCTCATTAACCATTCTTCCACCTTTTTTGATTTTCATGAAGATAGAATCGCGTTTATTTTTCTTGCAATGGCTTCAAAGGAAAGTTCCTCACGGAATTGCCTGAGCACTTTTTCTCTTTCCATTTTCCTGTCTGCCTGAATACTTTGTTCCAATGTGTGTAACAGAGAGGATCCATTCCCGGTATCAAACATAAAGCCGCACCTGCCCGGACCGGTCATTTTCCGGAAAGAAATAAAATCTGTGGTGATGGGAATGCATCCACAGGACATGGCTTCTGCAATGGCCACACCACTGCCCTCATAGTGTGAACCGGTAATGATAAAATCGGCAGCATTGAACCAGTTCTCCAATTCTTCATGTGCAATCTTTCCTACCAGAATGACAGCAGCACGGTCTTCTTCATGATTCAACAACTGCTGTACTTCATTTAATAATTCATTGGACTGGTAAATCATATAAAGACGCACGCCGCGATGAAGTCTGGCAAATTTCAAAAAAACGCCAACAACGGTAAGCGGATCTTTTCCCGCAACCAGGCGACCAACCCATAGATAAAGGGGATCACCCGTGAGCTCTAGTCTTTCTTTTGCTTCCTGCCTGTTACCTGGCTGAAAAACAGAAGAAGCCTGGATCACTTCATGCATTTTTTGAACACTGATATTAGCATTCCAGCTTTTACCGAATTCAGCGGAGGTAAAAAGATAAGCATGAATGAAACGGTCAGCCAGTTTCTGCGCCCATCTTCTCCAACCTCTGAAAGGTTTTTCTCCCTGGTGAAGGATGATGAACTTCGGACGCCTTCCAAGCTTTAGCCGG
>JBJMLU010000232.1:0-8073 GCA_045805145.1 Flavisolibacter sp.
ACTAACACTGTGGCGCAAACTGTCGACTTCGAAATCTTTAAACGTCATTGCGAGCGAAGCGAAGCAATCCCCCGCCATCAGTAGTACTAACCGCTCCGTAGTTCACCGACTTTGAACTTTGAACTCCGAACTGAGACCTCCCGACTCCTCCACTGGTTTGGTTTTTGTGGCTCCCTCTATTGTTCATTCAAAAAATCAATTTTATGGCAAGAGAAGTAAAAGGAAAAAAAGTAGCCATCCTCACCGAAAACGGTTTTGAGGAAGTAGAGCTCACCAGTCCCATGAATGCATTGGAACAGGCGGGTGTAGATGTAGAAATCATTTCGCCTCAAAGTGAAAAAGTAAAAGCCTGGGATCATGATCACTGGAGCATTGAGTTGCCGGTTGATAAAAATATCAAAGATGCCAGGCCCGAAGACTACGATATGCTGGTGCTACCTGGAGGTGTGCTCAATCCGGACAAGACAAGGCTCAACAAAGATTGCATTGCCTTCGCCCAATATTTCCTGGAGCAGGGAAAACCGCTCGCAGCCATCTGTCACGGACCACAACTCCTTATTGAAACCGGAATGCTGGAAGGAAGAACGATGACTTCATATCCATCTGTAAAAACAGACCTGGTCAATGCAGGTGTGAACTGGGTAGACAAGGAAGTGGTGGTAGACAATGGACTTGTTACCAGCCGCAGTCCCGAAGACCTCGAAGCTTTCAACAAAAAAATGCTGGAGGAATTGGGCGAAGGCACCCATGCTACTACCGGCCAGTTCACGCACCATGATTGAGATGGTGAATGGTCAATGGTGAATGGTGAATAGTGAATAGTGAATAGTGAATAGTGAATAGTGAATAAGGTGAGAGCTTAATGGTGAAGGGTGAAAATTAAAAGAATAAATTAGGTGTAAACCTGGTATTTGATATTTCAAGCAGTCTTTAATTTTAAATAGTTGTACCTGTCTCTTCAACTATTTTCTTGTCAAGGCTCTTTTTATTTCTAAAGAGATATTGGTTGGAAAATAGTTATTAAATAAAATCGAAGAGGAGTTTAATATTGCCTTACACGGTCCGTAAGAGCTAAATACTAACTATTTCTAAAAGACCGCCCTCTGCTTTCATTCACTATTCACCATTCACCATTCACAAATAAAGCCTCCGGAAACGGAGGCTTTGTTAACAACAACAACAAAAACATTCAACTGACTTAGGCGGAGAGGATGAAGCTGTTCACCAGAACGGTTTTTCTGCAATCATCTTCTTTTTTGAAAAGGGAAATCTTTTTTACCGCAAAGGATTCATGAAAACTTTTTCGCGCATATTCTCTGATAGCTTCTGAATAAACTGATTCAGTTAGTCCTTCTGCAATCGCCAGGTGCGGACGCGCTACGGTGTTGAGCGCAGGACAATCATTTGACTGAATAAATCCATCAAAAATTTTCAAACGGTTGGCCAAAACACGAAAGGGCTGTGGATCCTGAATTCTCAGATAAATGGCATGAGACGGAATGCCGCTGTAATTATTCAGGGTGGCAGTGAAACCTGCATGAAGCGCGCAGATATTTCCGATCCAGCGAACCAGTGTGGCTTCCATGGCTTCTTTCGCCAAAAAACTGGCGATGACTATGTGCGGAGGCGTATTGGTTGCTACTCCAAGTTGATAAACTTCATCAAAGGATTTTTTTTCTTCGCGTAATTTCTGATTCAATTCTTCGTCGGGATGCGCCACCAATGCATATTCTGAAAGAAAATGAGAAGATGAATAAAAGCTCGCAGCCTGGTTCTGTTGAAGCATGTGGATATCTGATTTTAGGATACAAAAATATTTAGCATAAATTTACTAATAAAATTAGTAAAACCCTGCATATGGATGAGAATATTTTTTATCCGTCCGACTACAAGGGATCAAAAGGATTTACACAATGGGAAGTGCCTACTGCCAATGCAACCGGGTTTGGCGCGGCGGCCGATGATTATGCAGAACGCGGCATAGACCTGAATGAACAGTTGATCCGCAACAAGCCAGCAACTTTTTTTATGCGGGTGAACAGCGATGCTATGATCGGAGCGGGTATTCACCAGGGTGATGTAGTGATCGTGGACCGTTCCATCGAGGCAAAGAATGGAAAAGTGATCATCGCCGTACTGGATGGAGAAATGCTGATCCGGAGGTTGGAGATCAGTCAGGGAAAAAAACGTTTGATCCCGGCAACAAAAAAACTTTCCGCCATTGATATTTCAGAATCCTCGGCTTTTTCCATTTGGGGGATTGTCACTTATGTTATTCACAGTGTATGAAAGCCATTGTTGACTGCAATAGTTTTTATTGTTCCTGCGAACGCGTGTTCCGCCCGGAGTTGGAACAAAAACCTGTTGTGGTCTTGAGCAACAATGATGGATGTATTATTTCGCGAACCGATGAAGCAAAGGCCCTGGGTGTAGAAATGACCGGTCCTTATTTCAAAACCAAAGAGACCATCGAGAAAAATGGCATTACTGTATTTTCTTCCAATTATCATCTATATGGCAACATGAGCTGGCGAGTAATGGAAACACTCAAAGAGCTGGCAGGAAAAGAACAGGTGGAAGTGTATTCGGTTGATGAAGCTTTTGTGGACTTGAAAAATTTTGATCAGAGCGACCTTCATCAACTTGGATTGACGATTCGAAAAATGGTGGAGCAGTGGACAGGCATCAAAGTATCAGTGGGCGTGGCCCCGACGAAAACACTTGCCAAACTCGCCAACTACATGGCGAAGAAAAATAAAGAGCAGACGCAGTGTGTCACCGTTCTTGATTCAAAGGAAAAAATTATTGAAGCACTTCGTAAAACGCGGGTGGGAACTTTGTGGGGTGTGGGCGGAAGGTTTGCAGAAAAATTAAATGCGCTCGGAATAACAACAGCCTGGGACCTCTATAATTTATCGGAAGATTGGGTTCGTACAAACCTCGGCGGCGTAACGGGAGTTCGTTTGCTAAAAGAACTGAATGGCGAGCATGCACTTCACATGAAAGAAGAGCTCACCAACAAAAAAATGATTGCCACTACACGCATGTTCGGCAGTCCGGTAAAAGAACTTAGCGATATCAAGGAAGCCCTTGCTACTTACACTTCCAGGGCTGCAGAAAAATTGAGGCGCCAGCACAGCGCGGCCAGTGTGATAAATGTTTTTGTAGTTCCGAGGGAAGAATCGCATTCTACAAGTTTTCGTCACGGTTCTTCGGTGAGCAGCTATACCATTTTGCCTTCTCCAACTGTACTCACGCAAGACCTGATTAGGCCAGCTATGAAAATGGCCGAATCGATTTTTGAACCGGGCCGGCAATACAAGAAAGCTGGTGTTGTTTTGAGCGGACTGGTGCCTGATGATTCCATTCAGGCAAGTTTGTTTGAACCACCAGGAGAAAGCATCGGGCGGTTTTTGATGGACATGATCGACAACATCAATTTCAGCATGCGCGATGACCTCGTAAAATTTGCTTCCTCGGGCACAAAGAAAAACTGGAAAATGCGCCAGGAGTTTCATTCACCCCGTTACACCACGCGGTGGGAAGAGATTTATGAGGTGAGATGAGATGAGATGAGAAGATGTGAGATGTGAGATGTGGGATGTGGGGAGAACAGATGAGAGATTGGAGGATGAGAGATTGGAGGATGAGAGGTACACTCCGGGAAAAATAAGTTTCTTTAATGCCATAGGTATTATCTGATTTTAGGACAATGACGGTCAAGTCAAACCAGGCCTACGCGTATGATTAATAATTTTTTCCAGTCAATGCCCCTCCACAATTAATAGAGACCAGGCAAGAAAAAACTGGATCTGGCAAGATCAAGTATGAAAAAGAACGACCGTTTGTACGATCAAATACCAAATTTTACACTGAAAAACATTTGAAGTCGGTGAGGGTTCTCAAGAGTGAGCCTCTATTTTCCCCTCTCTCATCTGTTTTCCCCACATCCCACATCTTTCCCCGTCATGGCTCGTCATTTGCGATGATGATACAAATTCAAGACATGCCTGAAGGTCCTTCACTGGTGATTGCAAAAGAAGAGATGATTGGATTCAAAGGGAAGAAGGTAATTGCGGTGTCCGGCAATTCAAAGATCGAAAAAGAGCGCATGCTTCAAAAAAAATTGCTAGACATCCGCACCTGGGGAAAGCACCTCCTTCTTTACTTTGGCGGGTTTACTGTGCGTATCCACTTTCTGATGTTTGGCACCTACCGGGTCAATGAAAAAAAAGATGCAGTACCCCGGCTGAGTCTTGCATTTCAAAAAGGAGAGCTCAACTTCTATACCTGTGCCATCAAATTGATTGAAGAACCGCCGGATGAAATCTATGACTGGTCGGCTGATGTACTCAGCGAGGATTGGGACCCGAAGTCTGCCAGAAAAAAATTAAAAGCCCTTCCCGAAATGATGGTGACTGATGCCCTGCTGGATCAGACTATATTTTCAGGTGTAGGCAATATCATTAAAAATGAAGTTCTCTATCGCATCAAAGTGCATCCAAAGAACAAGCTGGGAGATCTCCCTCCGAGAAAACTCACGGAATTGATCAATGAGGCCAGGAACTACAGCTTTGATTTTTTAAAATGGAAAAGAGAATATACCCTTCGTAAACACTGGCTGGTGCATACCAAGAAAACATGTCAGCGCGATGGAGACAAGATCGTCAAGGAATACCTGGGTAGAACGCAGCGAAGAACTTTTTTTTGTAATACCTGTCAGAAGAAATATTGAGACGTCGATCTTCGACCAATTACCGTTAACGGCCATTCAGAGTCGATAGTCGTCTGTCTTCAGATGTCGGGAGTTTACAATCAAACGCGGTTCAATGAATGAAAAGATTTCCCTGAAGCGTTCTATACTTCGATTATGTTATTTGTATTCTCGACGAACTAGCATTGGTTCTTTGTTATCCATGTCACAAAAGTCTGATTGAGACCTATAGTTAAGTCTATATTTTAGGACGTCATTGCGAGCGGAGCGAAGCAATCTCCTACATTGATTCACCTGAACGTTTGGTTCATGTAGTAGAATATTGTTACTCGCTTACTCAATGCCTTGCTCACTAGAATTACTGAACCCTGAAGTGTGCGACGCAACTAAAGTTGAGGGATGCATTAAGCTGGCTCAATTATCCTATCTAAAATTATTACCTGCCTTCGTGAACATAAAATAACAAGTCTATCTACTTCATTCACTCGTTGGCCAGCACGCGAACAAGAGCAGGGCAAGTTTGCTTTGTGAAATATGATGGTAAAATGGACTTGTCAATTATTTTGAATTGATAAACCGATAATTTGTTAGCAGAAATATTTGATCAGCTGCAGTTCTAGCTTCAACTTCTGTTGCGTCGCACACTTCAGGGTTTAGTAATTCTATTCAGCTCGGCATCATCTAAACAAATTTCCAAAATCATTACAAAAGCAAAACGTTCAGGTGATTCAATGTAGAAGATTGCTTGCGCAACCGCTATAGCTTTAGCCCCGCACCCTGCGGGGGTCGCTCCGCTCGCAATGACGTCCTAAAGTATAGACCTAATTAAGGGTCTCAAGCATTCGTTCGCAACGACGTCCTAAGGTAAAACGAGTATTAAAGGTCTCAATCATTCTTTTCTGTGACATGGATGACAAAGAACCAATACTAGTTCGTCGAGAATACAAATAACATGATCGAATTATCAGTCGATGGTCAAGGTCTCAAAATAATCTTAACTGAACTCCTTTTGACCTGCGTGGCGGACGGGCATCACCAAAAACAGTTTTGCCTCCATATTTCCAACTGTCTTCCATTTCTTTTTCAATTACCTGTTGTAGTTTGTCGGTGGGAATAAAATCTTTTTCGGCGCGTACAGCTATTTCATGGATTTTTTTCAGGGCTTCTGCCTTCTCACCCTGTCCCATCTTTGCACGCTCAACGGCCTTCTGAAGGCTCTCAATTGTTTCATCATAAGTTTTTGTGGGAACAGGAAAAGGATGTCCGTCCTTACCGCCATGCGCAAACGAAAAACGGGCAGGATCTTTAAAGCGGGAAGGTGTTCCATGAATCACTTCACTCACCAGTGCCAGTGATTGAACCGTTTTGGGCCCGACACCTTCGAGTAATAACAACTCTTCAAAATTTTTGAGTTCCTTTTCGTGTGCCAGCCAAAGAATTGTTCCCAGTCTTTTCAGATCAACATTCTGGGAACGCACATCATGATGAAGCGGCATGATGAGATGCTGGAATTCCTGCATCATGAGCTCAGGCTTTTCTTCCGTTACTCTCAGCATAGACTGTCTTGTTACTGCCGCTTCACTCGCTGTAAGATTCAGTATCTGCCCCTGGTTTACGCCACACACTGCAGCATGTGGTTCTTCCATAAAAGAGCGAACCTGTGGTGAGTGCCAGTGATATCTTCTCGCCATTGCATCTCCTCCGCGCATTCCTTGCTGCACCACGGACCAATCGCCCTCACTCGACACGATGAAATTGTGAATATAGAGTTGAAAGCCGTCCTGCACTGCGGTATTGTCCACCTTTGCACTAAGCTTGCTGTAACGCACCAGCTCCTGTCCATCGAGTCCTGTTTTTTCTGCTACCTGTAATAACTCCGCTGGCGCATCTTTCGAGAATTTTCCTTTGCCGCCACAGATATACAGTCCCAATTCTTTTGCATGTGGATTGACCGATCTTTTCAGAGCGCCCATCACAGAAGTGGTGATGCCCGAAGAATGCCAGTCCATTCCCAACACGGCTCCAAAACTCTGGAACCAGAATGGATCGCTGATGCGACTGAGAAATTCTTTTCTTCCATATTCAGAAATAATGGCTTCTGTGATGGCAAATCCAAGTTTTGCCATGCGCTCGTACAGCCATTTAGGAACAGAGCCATTGTGCAGGGGAAGATCAGCGGATCCGCTACGCTTCATCGCCTGAAGTTAGCTTATAATCAGCGTTTTACAGATTAAAAACTGTTAAGACTACCATCTCAGAAAAAAACTTTGTTTATTTACAGACCAAATACCAATCCTCATGAAAAAACTCATTGCTGTACTCATTGCTGTTGTAGTCTGTTCTCCCTGGCTGCTGGCCCAGACTTCCGAAACATCAGTTTCACTCAACAAGATTAATCAGCCTGCCATCAAGATCGATCTCGACGGAGACGATGATCTTTGCCAGGATTTTTTTGTATCCAATTTGAAGAATGCTGGTTATTCTGAAAAAGGCATTTTCTCCAAATCAAATAAAGTGGACGAAGGTTTTTATGCGATCAAAGGTTTTCGTTTCGACGGAACAAAAGATCCCGTTGACCTTTATGTAAAACTGGAACAGACTGGTAAGAAATCCAACCGTGGATGTACCATTTATATGCTGGTGAGCAAGGAAGGTGGATTCATCACTTCTTCCTCCGACCGCGCTACTTATGCAGCTGCAGAAAAATTTCTCAACGCATTTGTAGACCAGATCGCCGCATACAAACTTAAACAGGAGATCGTTGATCAGGAAGATGTAGTGCATGATGCTCAGAAGAAATATGAAAAGCTGCAGGACAAACAAAAGGACATGGAGCACAAGGTGGAGAACCTTCAGAAAGATTTAAAGGAAAATGCTGAAGACCAGAAGAAGCAGTCGCAGAGTGTTGATGATGAAAAATCAAAACTGGAACAACTGAAATCTCAGTATAAAAAATACGCCTGATTTTTTTCTCTCTCACTGACGCATACCGAACTACTGCCTTCGTGCAGTAGTTTTTTTGTTTGAGAGACGTCACTCGTCAGACGCCGGACGACAGAGTGTGGCTACAATTGACTCAGCTTTTTTTAAAATGATTGAATCATATTGAGCCGAAGCGTAACAAGCTAAGAGAAAAACTGGCGAGAAATTTTTATCTGTTTTACAGTATCATCCGTGATTGGCAATTTTCTTCTGCGCTGTGGAACTTCTCTTCCTAATTTTACGCGAATCTGATTGATATGAGTATTCGCATCTTCATCACAGGAGGAACCTTCGACAAAGAATATAATGAGCTGAAAGGACAATTGTATTTTAAGGATTCACACCTTCCTGAAATGCTCGAGCTGGGCCGCAACCTG
>JBJMLU010000233.1:0-6167 GCA_045805145.1 Flavisolibacter sp.
CGGTCCACCAGCCGGCGCACGACTGCCTGCTCTGCCACGCTCACCCTTCCGTCGCCAGGAACACGTTCTTCTCGTCGGTGAACGAATACAGGGCGTCCGGTCCCAGCTCGCGGCCGAACCCGGACTGCTTGAAGCCGCCGAAGGGCGTCGAATAGCGCACCGACGAATGGCTGTTGACCGACAGGTTGCCCGCCTCGATGCCGCGGGAGACACGCAGCGCCCGAAGCAACAAGATTGGGTGCATAGTGGAGCGGCGCATCGGCCGCTGTAATTCTTCTAACTGGAGCATCCAGATAATCAAATCCTTCTTTTTGTATCCGGTAAGCGATCTCCGAGGAGATTGAAGCATATGGCCATTCTTCTTCCACGATCACCAGACGATTGGTCTTTTTTACACTATCCAAAATGGTCATCCAGTCCAGCGGACGAATGGTTCTGAGGTCAATCACTTCTGCGCTGACACCTTCCTTTTCCAGTTCCGCAGCTGCACCCAGAGCTACCTTCATCATTTTATTAAAGGATACAATCGTTACATCACTTCCCTGCTTTTTGACGTCGGCCTTTCCCAGCTCGATATAATATTCTTCTTCCGGTACCTCCGATTTGTCGCCGTACATCACTTCACTCTCCATGAAAATTACAGGATCCTCTTCATAGCGGATCGCCTGTTTCAACAAGCCCTTCCCATCATAACCGTTACTCACCGATACTACCTTGAGTCCGGGAATATTTGCATAGAGGGCTTCAAAGGCAGTGGAGTGTTGTGCGCCCAACTGACCTGCAGAACCATTGGGTCCGCGAAAAACAATTGGACAAGACATCTGGCCACCGCTCATTGCCAGCATCTTCGATGCTGTATTGAGAATTTGATCGAGGGCAAGAACAGCAAAATTCCAGGTCATGAATTCCAAAACGGGGCGAAGTCCATTTTGTGCTGCACCTACACCTACTGCAGTAAAGCCCAATTCGCTGATAGGAGTATCAATCACGCGTTTTGGTCCAAATTCAGCCAGCATTCCCTGGCTTACTTTATAGGCACCGTTGTATTCGGCAACTTCTTCACCCATCAAAAACACGCGCTCATCGCGACGCATTTCTTCAGACATGGCTTCACGGAGGGCTTCACGAAATGGAATTTGTCTCATGGAAAGATTTTAAATAAGCGGGGCAAAATTATCGGAGAAGCTTCATAAAACCTAAGAATTTCTTAGCGCTGCTGTAAACAGTCTTTCCCCATACGTCTCATGGCCGTGTCGTATTGCAAATAGCGGGCATCGTCTGCGTTTGGATATTTCCGGACGATCTTCTCCAGCATGCACTGACAATAGGCTTTTGCTTTTGTTGCACCCATGTCTTTAGTAGCTCCTGCGATGCAGGAAGATAAAAGGTCTGATTTGTTCTTTTCCGTCCACTTTGACTGGCAGCAGATCAAACAAATTGAAATCAGAAGAAGAAAATATTTTTTCATGAATTGGCTGAAGATTTGCAAAATCAGAAAGATGAATTGGACACAGATCATTGGAATCGCTGCAGGAATTTGTACCGCATGTTCTTTGCTTCCACAGGTATTCAAAACCTTGCGCGAAAAAAAAGCAGACGACGTTTCGCTCTACATGCTGCTGGTGTTGCAGGCAGGACTGATCCTCTGGATTGTTTATGGATTCAAAAGAGAAGATGTTCCCATCATCGCCACCAATTGTTTTTCACTTCTGGTCAACATCATCATGGTAATCCTTCGGATCAAATATAAAAGATGAAATGAGTCGGCAGTCCTCACACGTCAGTCATCAGAACAGAGCCACAGCCACGGTTGACGGTCAACGGTCGCCGGTTGACCTCTCTCACAGCTTCTCGATCACCATGGCACTCGCACCTCCTCCTCCGTTGCAAATGCCAGCTGCACCAATTTTTCCTCCCTGTTGTTTCAATATATGAACCAGAGTAACAATGATCCTTGCACCACTGCAACCCAAAGGGTGACCCAAAGAAACTGCTCCACCATTTACATTTACTTTTTCAGGGTCCAGCTTCATGTTTTTTGTATTGACGATTCCCACGACGCTGAATGCCTCATTCAGTTCTACAAAATCAACATCGCTCATTTTTAGTCCGGCCTTCGATACTGCTTTGGGAAGTGCAATACTGGGTGTAGTTGTAAACCAGGTAGGCTCCTGTTCGGCATCGGCATACCCGCGAATAACAGCAAGGGGTTTGAGTTGCAATTCTTCTGCTTTTTCTTGACTCATTAGAACAAGAGCTGCAGCTCCATCATTCATAGTAGAAGCATTCGCGGCTGTTACAGTTCCTTCTTTTCCGAAAGCAGGTTTCAACGATGCGATCTTGTCAAACTTCACGTTCCATGGTTCTTCATCTTTGCTTACCACAACAGGTTCTCCTTTTTTGGAAGGAATTTCAACTGGCACCACTTCTTCATTGAACCTGCCTTGTTCCCATGCAAGCTGGCTTCGTTTATAACTTTGAATGGCAAACGCATCCTGTTCTTCACGGCTGATCTTATTTTCGGCAGCACAGATATCGGCCGCGCAACCCATTGCGAAGTTGCTATAACAATCCGTAAGTCCATCTTTCTGCAATCCATCAATGGCAGTAGCATTTCCATACTTGTTTCCCCATCTCAAATTTTCCATGTAAAAAGGCACGGCGCTCATGTTTTCCATACCTCCTGCTACTACAATGTCTGCATCTCCCAACAAAATGCTCTGCACCCCCTGGGCAATGGCCTTCATTCCACTGGCACAAACCTTATTTATTGTAGTACAAATGACTTTATCCGGAAGTCCGGCAAAACGCGCGGCCTGCCGTGCGGGCGCTTGTCCCAGGTTGGCCTGAAGCACACATCCCATGAGTACTTCGTCCACCTGATCTGCGGCTATGCCTGCCCGTTTGATGGCATGACTGATGGCAATAGCTCCTAGCCTCGTTGCGGGAACATCTTTGAACGCACCGCCAAAAGAGCCCATTGGCGTGCGAACAGCTGAAACTATATAAACAGGTTTATTCATATGCTTTATTTGCGGCGCTAAGTTAGCCGATTCGGTGAATCAAATCTGTTAAGAAGCGTTGTGCTCCGGATGCCTTTGGAAGTCGCGAATTTTTTGATTCTTTAATAGTTTTGCAAAAAAAAATGCGCCGGCTGATCGCAAGTTTTGTCTTGAGCCTGGATGGTTATATGGAAGGGCCAAAAGGCGAATTCGACTGGATTATTCAGGACAGGGAAAGCTTTTCTGAAAGGGCTGCTTTCTGGAAAAATGCAGATACCCTCCTCTATGGAAGGAAGACCTATGAAATGGCAATTGCCCTGAATCCTGTTTCCCGATCCAAATCTGATCCTTTTGCTCACATGCGTCACTGTGTTTTTTCCAGAACGCTGCATCAGGTAAAGGAAGGTTATGAGTTGATGAAAGGAGATCTTGATACGGAAGTAAAAAAAATCAAATCCGGAAAAGGTAACAATATTGTGGCGTTTGGCGGGGCTTCGCTAACAACTTCTTTGATGGAAGCAAAACTCATTGATGAATTGCAGCTGGTGTGGGTGCCAGTTGTTCTGGGAGCAGGAAGACCAATGCTGGGACTTCTGAGTGAGAGAAAATGGTTCAAGTTGAAAGAAACCAAATCCTATGCTTCAGGCCTCCTCAGTGCAAAATATGAAGTTCAATCAAAAAAATGAGGCGGGCTATCTTTGCGGCATGCCTGAAAATATAATCTGCGCTGTTTCTGGATTCGCCAGTCAGCTGGCTTCTCACATTCTTCCATGTTGCTCGAAAATTATTCATCGAAATCATCATTAAAAAAATCCTGGTTTGGAAAAGGAAAACTATTATGAGCTGGTCATTATTGGCGGAGGTCCTATTGGCATTGCCTGCGCGCTGGAAGCGAAGAAGCATGGGATCAGTTATGTGATTGTGGAGCGCGGCACCCTGGTCAATTCGCTTTATAACTATCCGGTGAACATGACCTTTTTCTCCACATCTGAAAGGCTGGAGATAGGAGGAGTTCCCTTCGTTTCCAATAATCCAAAGCCTACCCGCAGTGAAGCGCTCGAATATTACCGGAGGGTAGCGAAGGATAATCAAATTCATATGAAGCTGTTCGAAGAGGTAATTAACGTGAAGTCTGATGTTCATGGTGGGAAAAATCATGAGAGTAATCATCATGAACTGTATGAGATCATTACCACACGATCGAGATATTACGCAGGATACATCATTATTGCTACCGGTTTTTATGATATTCCTTATCTGCTCAATGTGCCGGGTGAAGAACTTCCCAAGGTGAAACACTATTACAAGGATCCGCATTACTTTGCTTTCCAGAAGATCATTGTGGTGGGTGCACAGAATTCTGCTGTTGATGCCGCATTGGAAACCTGGCGCAAGGGTGCAGAAGTAACCATGGTGATACGGGGACCAGAGATTGGACAGAGAGTAAAATACTGGGTTCGTCCGGATATAGAAAACCGGATCAAAGAAGGTTCCATCAAAGCTTATTTCAACTCCTCAATTTCATCCATCCGCGAAAAGGAAGTGGATGTTCAAACACCTGAAGGAATGGTAACCCTGGAGAACGACTGGGTATTATCCATGACGGGTTATCAGCCTGACCTGAATTTCCTGAGAAAGATTGGAGTGGAACTTTGTGATGACGCTACCTGCAAGCCAAGCTACAGCGAGGAGACGCAGGAAACAAACAGGAGAAATATTTATTTGGCCGGTGTCATCTGCGGCGGAATGAATACTCATCGTCTCTTTATCGAAAACTCAAGAGAACATGCTGTAAGAATTCTGAATGATATAGCAAAAAAACGCTCTAATGGTGAACGCACCATTATCAGAAGCTGAAGAAAAAACTATGGGGTGTTTATTAATCTTCCGGCTTATTGCTGACCAGCGATAACTTGGCAAAATCAGAACCACTGAAAATCTTGGCCAGGTTAATATCATTTGATTTTTGATAGGCTGCCAGGTTTGTTTGTGTAACTATGCGCCAGAAATTTTTGGTTTTCAGCTCATTATAATCTCTGCCCTGCACAATCAGCCCGCGAACGGGATTTCTTTTCTTCATTTCAAAACGAATCACCTTTCCTTGCGGAATTGTCTCTTTAGCCAAAAATGTTTCGATTTGTTCTACTGTCATAGCGGGCTAAGGTAAGTGATTCGAAGATTTCACTCAAGGGTCAAACGTTAAAAAAATTCAAAGGCATTCTTCGGGCATTTAAATGTTTTACGCTGACACTGAGCCTTAGTTACAAAACAGCATGGTAGTTGCCACTGGTGTGTGGATGCCTATCAAGTTTAATGCTCTTAATACAATGGCCTCCGGCCAGACAAGAATTTTTTTCTTGATTGCCAAAGGCCAATTGAAGATGTTTATCTGGCTATTATAAAAACCCACCAGCAGCAGTCTTAGTGTGTTTCTGCAACTGCTTCTTTGCTTTGTGTGTTGCCTGTTTGTTCCTGTGAAGCCTGCTTCACCAGTTGTATTTCGGCATGAAGGCGGATATCATCGCTCACCACTACATGTCCGGCTTCTGTTACGGCACTCCAGCTCAGTCCGAACTCTTTTCGGCTAATCTTGCCCGTTACAGTGAACCCTGCTTTTGTTTGACCCCAGGGATCTGCTACTATGCCGCCCAATTCTACATTGAGGGTAACAGGTTTTGTGACACCTCTGATGGTGAGGTCTCCCGCAAGTTTGGCCTCGTCTCCCTTTGCTTCAAAACGTTTGCCTGTAAATTTTACCTGCTTGTGGTTCTCAGAATCAAAAAAATCAGCGGATTTAAGGTGAGCGTCGCGCTGCGCATTGTTGGTATCGATAGAATCGACATCAGCAGTGAATTCAATTTTCTTGGCTGTGTTGAAATCATCTGATTCTGTTTCCACTACCAGATCAAATTGTTTAAAATATCCGGTCACCGTCGTGATCATGAGGTGCTTTACCTTGAACTGGATCTCGGAATGTGCGGGATCAATCTTCCATGTAATTGCCATAACCTAAAGTTTAATTGTTACAAATGTATTTAATGTTCAAACAATGATTAAAAAAATTTTTGTTGTCTGTGTTATTGCTCAAAAACCCTACCCTTTATCCAAACCGTACAGAGGTCATCGTCAGTGAACCGCCCACAGCCTTATCGTTGAAAAAAGAAA
>JBJMLU010000234.1:0-21527 GCA_045805145.1 Flavisolibacter sp.
CTTCACCAATAAGAAATCCTGTTTGAAGAGGATCATCATCAAAGAAGTAAACAGAGTCAGAAAAAGAATGCCCGCCGAGGCACGCACTTCACGCTCGTTTAAAACAGGAATGGCGTAACCCTCTACATCTTCTCCGAATTTTATGATGTCGTGTACCTTGTCCATTTTATTTTGTTGCAGTTAAGCATGATTGGTAAGGTTTAGGAAAGCATGAGCATCCAGTAATGGAGGCTCATGCAATTATCAACTTCTTTTCTCTAACAACAGGGAAGCGTTACAGAAAGAATAAGAATGGCAATGAGGATCAGTTTCATAATTGTTGATTTGGTTTAGTTATTTATCAGGAAATGTTTTTATGGTAATCATTTGTTTCTGGTACAAGCTTAGGCATTTGAAATAAGAAAGAAAAGCCCCTGTCAACGAACAGCGGCTTTGCGTAAACGAACTGCAGGATTGTGGGAATTGCAGGAAAGCGGAAACCTGTCTGAAGACAGCTGAAATAATAAAACAGCGAATGTTTACTCAATCAGCTAAGACATGAGCGCTGCAATATTCAATTGATTGTTAGTAGACTCTTTTGAGCATTCATCCCGGGTTTAGATCCTGGAAACCAGCTTCAGTGTCTTGAGATTAAAGATCAGGATCTCGTTTTTGTCTGTCTTGTCATATTTCCCATTATTATTCGAATCATAATGTCCAGTGATGATGATTGTTCCTGTCTGGTTATTGATGGCCCATGTACTTACAAAAAATTTATCCTCGGTCAATTGAACTTTCTCTTCTCCATCCGTTGAAAGCACAATAATCTGGCTTGGATCGTTCCAGTCAATCTTTTTGTTGTTATCCAGATTGACAGTATTTCCCATGACAATCACTTTATTGATTCCCAGACTATCAATTTTTACCTGTTCAATTTTATACAGATAAGCATCTTTGGGAAAGTCGACCCGTTTGGTCTGACCAGTAGCCGTGTTAATGAACAGGAGGAATTGACTACTGCCAGAGAACTTCTTTCCGAGGCTTTCCATCGAGGCCATCACATAGTTCGTGCCTTTGATTTCAGTTAGCTGATTGAAATGAATGTAACTAAACTTGTCCTGGCCGTAGGATGCCAGTGTAATCAGGAACAAAACTAGTGTCAAAAACTGTTTCATTAAATTTGGTTTGGTTTGTAATTCGGCGGTTGCTTTTATTGCGCGTTTAATTTCCCTGGACTGTATTCTATATTTTTATCTTGCGGCTCATCCTATTGAATACTAAACTAAAATATTTATTTAAAACACCTGACCTAGAAACCCTACTATTCATTATTCACTATTCACTATTCACTATTCACTTTTCACTATTCACTATTCACTTTTCACTATTCACTATTCACTATTCACTATTCACTATTAACTATTCACCATTCACCATTCACCATTCACCATGGACACACAGGCCATCATCGAATACATCAGGCGTGGAAGAACCGATTTTATTTTTCAGTTATTAAAACAAGATAATTGGAAAGAGCTTTTGCTACAGGGTACTGTAAGACCCTTGCAATGGCTGGTGTACTACAACGACACGACTGCTCTAAAGGCTGTACTGGAGGCTGGTGGAAGTCTCGATAGTCTGGACGTGAACCAGGAATTGGGGCATGCTGCTTTCTTTGGTCACTGGAAAGTTTGTGACTTTCTGATCAGCAAGGGCGCTGATGTCAATGCGCGTGTAAAAAGCACGGGTGAAACGCCGCTTCACAGTGCACTTTCCAAAGCAGGCAGGCCTTATTATTTCTATACCGTTCAATTACTGGTAGAGAAGGGAGCAGATGTCAATGCCAAAACCATTCCCGGGGTTGAGACGCAGGCTTTCATGCGAGACGTTCGAACAAAAGGAGAAACACCGCTTCACCGTGCAGCAGCTTATGCAGATGAAAAAACAATTGCTTTCCTAATTGAAAATGGCGCAGACAAGGAATCAAAAGATCATCATGGAGATTCTCCACTCAGTTGGGCCAGCGAGCATTTACGTCCTGGTTCTATTTTATCGCTCCTCTCCTATGACGGGTTTACCATTGGTGGGTCCAACAAAATCAAAAACACCAGTGACCATGGACAGGGATGGGGCAATGCAATGGACTGGAATTTGCTTGGAGATTATTTACCGGAGTAATCAGGGGAAGGTTGGGCAGAAATTACCGCCTTCCCAATTTTCATGAGGGGCGGGCAAATATCTGATAGTGACATGCAAGTTCGGGGCATCTCTCCTTCTCAGTCTATTATTTATTCCGCATTCAATACTCCCTTACTTCCAAACGTACATTCTTTTTTATTTTCACGGTCGGATCAAAAGTCCAGTGGAGTATTTGTCCGAATAGAAAAAGACCAGCAGCGATCGCTAATTTATTCAGCTGTTCCTGCCCGCCAGTATGGTCCTTGTCAATTAAATAATTTGTGACACTAACAACAGCATAAGCACCTCCGGCCGCCTGAAATAAAAATCCATTGCGGATCCAGACAAATTTTTCATGACCCAAAATCAGCTTCACCTGGTTTCCATTGACTACAGTGATTTGATTTTTAGAAGGTAAGCCCCGGATATCCTTGAGTGAAAAAACATATCCGCTCACATGCATCGTGTCGGTTCTACCGAAGTTTCGATAAATATATTCCTTAGTCAGATCAAAGGAGTCTAAACGGATCTTTTTGATAATACCGTATTGCCATTGCCCATCACGGGTTTGAAAGGTGATTGGCCCATTGAGCCAAAACTGTTGCTTTACCTTGTTTTTCTTCATAAGAACAATGCGGTGATCCTGAGAATGCGCCACCAGGCCACAACACATAACCAGGAATAAAAACGATTTCTTCGCCATAGTGTGCAATATTTTTAAAAGCCCGTGTGTTTCTCCTTGCTTCAGAAGAATTCATGCAACAGACCAAAAGAGAACTTTCGCATCAGCCAAACTATTAGAGAAGTTAGTTAGAAAATATGGTTCTTATCGCGAAACCAGACAAAGGGTTTGGGTTGCTGACCAAGCTTACCAAAACCATTCGGCGATTTAAATGAGATTCTTTCAATAAAATTTGTTTGGTAACCCAAAAGTTACCTATCTTCATGTAACATTAAAGTTACCTATTATGCAAAAAGAAATTAAACAGACTTGGTTTTTCCAGCAATCACCAGTTGAAGTCTGGGAATACCTCACCAAACCGGAATTGATAGAACAATGGCTCATGAAAACCGATTTCCAACCCGTTGCAGGATATAAATTCCGGTTTACTTTTCAGCCAAAGCCAGGCAGTCCCTACGAAGGTCTAGTGAATTGTGAAGTGTTAGAGGTGAAACCATTTACCAGGCTATCCTACTCCTGGAACGGAAGAACACTCGATCGAAGCAGGAGCTTCAATACGATCGTTGTATGGACACTTGTTCCTAAAGAAAATGGAACCGAGCTTCAGTTGCAGCACAATGGCTTTGAAATAGCAGACGACATTCTCAATCACACCAGCGGTTGGAAGAGTTGCTTATTAAAAATGGAAGATCAGTTGAATTCAGTCGTAAAATGAAAACCCAGTCACTCAATGCCTTTCAGGTAATTGCCGACCCAAGCCGCAGGCAAATGCTCGTCATGCTTTCAAAAAACAACATGACCATCAGCTCCATCGCCGAAAACTTTGAAATGAGCCGTCCTGCCGTATCCAAGCATATAAAAATTTTGTCCAATGCCGGATTTATCTCCATTACTGACATAGGACGGGAACGTTATTGTACCCTGAAGCAGGACGGCTTTAAGGAATTGCAGGACTTCATTGATTTCTTTGACAAGTTCTGGACCAATAAGCTCAGTAAGCTGCAATCCATTTTAGATAAAAAGTCGAAGTGAGAAATAAAATCTGCACGCCAGTCAAGTTTTATTCTTAATAATTCATCCGGTTATCAGGTCCGCGCTGGTCGGAAGACCTTAAATATCTTTCTGAAACATCAATAGTTGTGCGCTGAACTGAGAGCAGAAAATCGATTTTGTCAATCAGGTTCGCGCCCCTATTTTTGCGCCGGAGAGATGGCAGAGCGGTCGAATGCGGCGGTCTTGAAAACCGTTGACTGTAACAGGTCCGGGGGTTCGAATCCCTCTCTCTCCGCCTTCGGTCGCCGAAGCTTTAGCGTAGGCGACCTTCGCTTTTTTTGTCGAAGCTGTTTTCACTCTCGGCGACCTTCGGCGGACGCAGTCAGCTCAAAAATTTCTTCTCATTTTTTAGTGTTTTTCTTGTCCGTATTGATCACAAATTTCCAACATTTACCTAAAAGATTTATGTGGCATGTGTACATCCTTAAGTGTAATGATGGAACCTATTATACAGGCTGCACGTGCAATATGACCGATAGATTAAATCGACATAATAAGGGACAAGTCAAATACACATCTTCAAGATTGCCAGTTGATTTGATTGTAACAATCAATTTCAACGACAAATACAAAGCTTATCACTTCAAGAATTATTTGAAATCAGGGTCTGGTAAAGCCTTCATGAACAAGAGATTTATCTGAATAATTGTACTCGACCCGTTTTCAGTAGTAAACCTTGAATTCTTGAAGGAAGTCCATTATTGCTTCTAAATCCTTTCTATACAGGTTTGAAAGGTTTCCCCTTGTGCCCGCTGAAATTAAAAAAGCCTTCAAGTCGTTGGATTTGAAGGCTTTTTTAGTTCGAAGTTTGGCTACTAAATGTGGCCTTTTGACGCAAGTAATTTTAATTTCAATCACTCGTGCGTTCGAAATTAAGAATTCCGTTTCATACTAATTTCGAAGAAGCCAATCTCCGATTTTATGTTCAGTACAATGACAAAGGAACATGGAAACGGGGAGTTATATTTATCAAAGAAATTGTTCCAAAACCTGCATTGACTTTTGTGGCTAATACTATCTATGGAGAAAACTACGAGACTATGCCAATAGACCATTTCTGGGCCTCCTCAAACGACACATTGAGTTGAGTGTGATAGCCGGTCATACGTTTTGTTTATTGATTAATGTTTACAAAGCTCTAAAATTTTCGAGCTCCCAAAACTATTTTTCAATGTTTAGCTTGTCTTTGATCCCGTTGTTTAAAATTACTCGATAGAAATGTCAATATTTGATTCTAAAAGCTGAACTAATTCTGCAGCCGGCATGTAGGCAGTTAACGTGCTTTGATGTGCTTCATTCAGCCAATCCCTGTTTTTCGATCATAGTCCCGCTCCATATAATCGTCGGTTAAACGGCTTTGAGCTTTTATTTTCTCAACTTTTGGAGCATTAAATCCAAACCGATCTATAAGTCTTATCTCTTTCATTGCTGTTCAACCCTTTTACCATTTTTTGCAGTTGTGCGGCTTTTACCGCTTTTACTTTAAGAGTTATAAAGTATGGTTCTTCTCAGGATTGTAAAACGGGCAAATATTTGTTTATCAATTCTGCTTTTCTAATGCCGCAACAGTAAGTGCAAAAACGGTTCTTGCATTGCGTAGCATACATCCTGCCATTGGAGGTATAAATATGATTTTGACAATGGTAGGTATTCCAATAAGCTTTTACCCTGTCGTTAGCCTCTTTTCTTTCGCAACATCGATAAGCTTCAGGATGGTTGTTTGTGCGATCAGTTTACACCTTGCCCGGCGCTGTATGGCTTTTGGGTCCGTAAGGTCAGCTCCTTTACCATACAACACAATTAGTGTATTTCTTTGCATGGGTTTGGATTTGTGTCTCGGTTTGTGCTAATGTATCAAGGAGAGGATATTCTAATAAAAAAGGAATGGTGGAAAAAAATGATTAGTCGAATATCTTAAATCACTCTGGCTAATCCTCCTCATCCATACCGAAAACCAATAAGTTTACCCTAATGGATTTTTCTTCAATTCCATTAATCAGTGTGTTTTCATTCATATTGGTTGATGAGTTTTGCATTTTCTTTTTTGAAAGCAACCCACCCAATTGTGTCCTCGTATTCTTAATCCAGCCATCTCCTCGCCTTTAGAGTTTTCCAAAACTGCTGCTATTGCTAACTTGATAACACCAATGTATGAAAGCAATTGCAGAGGCTTGCTTTAGCTTTTTTTCAACATCCCCTATTGCCAATGGAAAACTCCATGCAGCCACATCTGTCCATGAACTGATATTCAAAAATCGCACAACAAGTCTGGAATATTGTCTCAATGTATTTAGAGAAAACTTTTGGGGCAAACCTTACCCCACCGTATATGGGGTGAAGGGTTTATGGGGTATAACCGGAAGGGTGTATAAGCTGATAGCGTCATAACAGCCTTCATCCCTTCACATACAGGTTACCATCCTTTTCTGCCAAACGCACAATTACGGAGGATCTATTACTCACAATTAAGTTTTATTTATTATGAAAAAGCTTGTTTTCTTCCTGGTAACTTTTAGTTGCATTGTTACTGTTAACAGTCAAAACACTTACTCGACAAAAACTTCCACAACATCAAAAAATTTTATCTGGAGCATCGGTCTTAATCCATCTATACCGCTTGGTCACTTCAGCACCTATTCTGGTTTCGGAATCGGAGGCGATGTGCAGGGAGAATATAAGCCCGGACGTGCCGGCATCACCCTGAATTTTGGCTACATCGACTACTTTGGAAAAACAGCCAGTGGAAAAACCTATTCTGATTTTAAGTACTGGCCTTTACTAGGTGGATTAAAATATTATTTGGGACAGTCTTATCTGCATCTTCAGCTCGGTGCCGGCTTCGGAAGCAATGGATTGGGAACAAGTTTCTGGTATGGCGCAGGATATGGATTGAATTTGGGTAAGGCAATGGATGTTGAGTTACAATATATGGGCTGGAAACAAAATTTGGTTCAGGACAGCACAAGTTCAACGGGAACCTATGGAGGTGGAACGGGTGGTACAGGAGGTGGTACAGGAGGTGGCTACGGGGGACATTATCCAACAATTGGATTGCGACTGGCGTATAACTTTTAATTTATGAGAAGATTATTGGCCACCGATTCGAAAAGCACAGCAGCCTTGATCGCAAGATTATTTTTAGCGGCCGTTGTATTTCCGCATGGAGCACAAAAACTTTTAGGCTGGTTTGGAGGGAATGGATTTTCAGCAACACTGAAAGGTCTGACTCAGGATGAAGGATTGTCAGGGGTCATAGCTTTTCTTGTAATTATCATTGAGTTTTTTGCTCCGCTCCTTTTATTGTTTGGTTTTTTGACAAGGCTTGCTGCTTTTGTTATCGGCGTTGAATTTGTTGGCATTGTCCTAAAAGCGCATATCCATAACGGTTTCTTCATGAATTGGTATCAGCAACCCGGTAAAGGAGAAGGACTGGAGTATTTTATCCTGCTCTTTGGACTGGTCATCACTGCTTTTATTTTAGGAGGAGGCCGGATGAGTATGGATGCCACATTGAGTAACCGGCCAATGGACTGACTGTGCTCCGTGTTTGCCGTATCAGGTCTATTATTTACCAATAGAATTGGACAGAATGAATATTTGTATACGTCATAAAAGAGAGATTCTTCTGGTGATGCTTTCCCTGATTATAACAAGCTGTAGTTTTTATTTCAACACTACAAAAGACCAAATTACAACGGAGACCCAGCCCCAATCATTGCAGAGAGGCAAAAATCTTGTGTTTTCCATCTGTGCCGGATGTCACTATGATTCGAAATCGCAGAAATTTATCGGAAAATCTCTAAACGATCTCCCTAAGATTGCGGGACATTTATTTTCAGCGAATCTTACGCATTCCAAAACAAACGGGATTCCCCCACAATACACGGATGCTGAACTATTTTATTTATTGAAAACAGGAATTTCCAGAAGCGGCAAATTCATGCCTTACATGATGCGTCCCATGATGGCGGATGAGGATGTAAATGACATCATTGTTTACCTACGGTCTGATGATCCTCCATTAACTGCAGGCGATACTACTGTGGGAAAAACACACATTAATTTTATCGGCAAAACAGGGATCAGGCTAGGCGCAAAACCACAACCTTATTTAAAAGGAGTAGAACGACCAAACGAAAACGATGCCATTCAATACGGCAAATACATGGTGGCTCTTGTTGGCTGTTATCATTGCCATTCCAAAAAAGCTCTTGGACTTGATTTTTTGAACCCTGAAAAATCAAAAGGCTATTTGCAAGGAGGCATTAAATTAAAAGATCCTGAAGGAAAAAAATTGTACGGTCCAAACCTCACGCCGGATAAAGAAACAGGTATTGGGAGTTTTACAGAACCAGATTTTATAAGAGCCGTTCGGGAAGGAATTACACCATCGGGAAATGAGTTATCGCCTCCCATGGGAAAATTTAAGAGCCTGACCGATAATCAGGTTCATGCCATCTACACGTACTTGCAATCCCTGCCGGCAGTTCACCACAAAGTAAAAAAGAGAACATCATAAATATCATTTTAAAATTTATTTTATCATCCAAACAGAATAATAGGAGCAACCAGAACTACAACAAAAATGACCAACAAATAATTAAATGGCAGATGCCTGGCTGGGTATTTTTTCGGAAGTTCTGATCGCACCCGGTAGAACCGTGGTTTCGGCTGATGGAATAAAAACAGAGAAATTTGTGGTAAATAAAAAAAAGGAGTCAGGATTGTAAAAGACCCGCTCTTTTTGGGCGAGTCTTTTTTTGTAAGGAAAGTTTAAAATTCAACTGGCCCCTATAGTAGTGCGCAGGAAAAGCGATTCAAAAGAGTTAAGCCACGATATGGTGATAGATGAATAAATCTTTTGAATGAAGTTCCTGTCTGGTCCTTTTAAACCGGCAAAATCGTGTTTGGCATCACTAATACATGTTTTCACATCCTGGTAAATCTTTTCAGCAAATTCCCTGTATTCAAGAAATGTATCCGGCTTGGTGTAATAGGCACAAGCGCCAAGACTTTTACAGCGTTCTGCATAAGGCCTCAGTGGGGCAGTAGTAAGAATAATTACGGGAATATGCGATAAGGAGCTATTGGTTTTTACATCCATGATCACTTCATAGCCGTTTCTGACAGGCATGTTCAAATCAGAAAGAATTATATCAGGTAAAAGAAAAACAGGGTTGTTGAGTATTTCCAACATGTCATTTCCATTTTCAGCCGCACCTGTTATTTCATAAAGACCGCTTTGGTTGAATCCATCCTTCATGAACAAGCGCTCATCCTCGTTGTCTTCAACAATGAGCATCTTTATTTTGTTGGGCATTCGTAGGTGTTTTTCAACTGCAAACTTAAATTGATATGTACAGAACACTCGCAATAATTCTCAATATTTATATTAAGATCTCAAGAGAGCAGCTTCATCAGTATATTGAAATCATTCAACAAAAAGCGTAAAGTCTAAATGAGCTCGCTCGCTTCTAATTCTTTACTGCCATTTATAATTTTTTGAATAGTATCGTGAGTATCCTGGGAATACCTGTTCGATCTTCGTTATCAAAATACTCTCTTATTTGTTCAATTAACAAGCCGCAATTCTGGCCTGCACCGATAAAGTCGGACAGGTGGTGATTAAAACAGGGAACAACTTGTATGCCTTCCGTTGCGAAGCGCTTTCACTTCAAACCGCTTCTAAAGCACAGGGTTTTGATGTTATCTCCATTTTTACTGCCGACGACGCCTCTGCCCCCGTCATAAAAGCCCTGGCAGCAGTTGGTGTAAAACTGATTGCTATTCGTGCCGCCGGTTACGACAACGTTGACCTGGATGCAGCAAACGAATGCAACGTTACTGTGTCCAATGTGCCGGAATACTCTCCGTCTGCCGTGGCCGAACACGCCGTGGCTTTGCTGCTTGCTTTGAACCGGAAAATAGTTCTTGCCAACGAGCAAGTAAAAGAGCAAAACTTTTCACTGGACAATCTGATTGGTTTTGACCTGAAGAACAAAACCGCTGGCATCATAGGCACCGGCCGTATTGGCGCTGCATTTGCCCGCATCATGCACGGCTTTGGTTGTCATTTGTTAGGCTATGATGTAGTAGAAAACAAAGCCTTACAGTATAATCTTGATGTTCATTACGTACCGGTTGAAGAACTTTGCCGACGGAACGATGTCATTTCCATACACATTTCGCTAACACAGCAAACAAAGCATCTGGTAAATGCCAAGCTTTAGGTGAAATGAAACAAGGTGTGATCGTAATCAATACGGCACGGGGAGCGATTGTAAAAACCGAAGACATCATCAGGTACCTGGAAAACGGACAAATTGGTGGGTATGGAATGGACGTGTACGAAGGCGAGAAAGGCATTTTCTTTTACAATCATCAGGACGAAAATCTAAATGACAAACTGCTGGATAAATTAATACATCTGCCCAATGTATTGATAACACCACACCAGGGGTTTGCTACAAAAGAAGCCCTGGTAAACATTGCGGCCACAACGTTTGAAAATATCAACGCGTGGGAAAATTATTGTTTGACAGGAAACGAATTGACAAAGCCTCTTAGCCTTACTGTGTAAATGGAATGGCGCAGAATGACGCCCAATCCTTTTACGCTTCCCTAAAGACATCTGCTTCGCCTTTAGCAGACAGCAAAACAACATGGATACTCTGGCGAATGCAGATGTCGATGTAGCTATGATGCTCGCAATTGTTGCTGTAATAGGTTTAAGAACTTACTACTGCTATTTTGATGTTGCTTACCAAAGCCTTTCACTTTTCTAACAGTTTTGTTATGAAAACAATTTCTCCCAAACGAAGACCCGTTAAATGGGTGCTGCAAAAGACCGCTCATTTTTTTGTGACTGGTATTGCTGATGCAGGCTTTGCTCTTTCTCACCTTTTATTTCTTCCTGCGAAATACAGCGCACTAATAATTCGCTCTTCCATCCCAATTTTATAGGCTGATACACTTCAGTTTTTTAGCTGACGGTTGTCATTGAAAGCACCTGCCGGCAAGAATAAATTGCAGTATCATCCATATTAAAAACCAAAAACAATTATATGAAACTGAACCTTTTCCGCAAAACGACGATTGCAGATGTGAAGCGACAGTTTGCAAAATGTTTTCCTTATCTGAAGCTGGAAGTTTTTTCACTGCCGCACACCGGCGGCAAAGGTTCGCTAACGCAACAGCCCCTGGATGATTCTCTGTCACTGTCGCAGATCAAGACCTTTCACAGCGAAGGAACTTTATCGTTTCAGCCCTCCATGACGACTGATGCGTTTAAGAGCCTCCTGCAAAAAGAGTTTGGCCTGGCAGTGCAGGTATTTCGCAGGTCCGGCGACTTGTCGTTGGAAACCATTGGTACATATTACCTCTCGCTGGAAAGCCAAAATGCCATGAGTGAAGCTGCCTGCAGACCAATGTGTGTGAACCTGGCAACCTTGTTTCTTTAGTCATATCAGTCAAAAGCAGCCACGAAAAGTGAAAGCAGGGTTATTTGAACAGGTAGGAATATGCATCAGCATCATGCAGGGCCTTGTCAATGCAAGCGACGTGTTGGTGTCCTTTTATCTTTTTTCGACAGAAGATTATTCTTTGCCCTTGTGCGAACGATTGTTTTCAGCACCCTAATTTTCAGCAATATTTTTCTCACGTATACCAATCGTTCCCATACACGCTGGAAAAAACGGTCGCTGTTCCTGCAAGGTTTTAGTGATCACAAACAGGCCTTTCGTTGACAGCCATCATTGAATTGGCAGTGTGTTGAAAATAGCTTCGTGCTATTAATAAATAATCACCATAAAACTTCAAACTATGTCAAGCAAAGCACTCACCCGGCCATCAGCCATACCTTCCGTTTTTGATGATTTTTTCAAACCCTGGAGCCAATGGTTCGATGATGGCGGCCTCGTAAACAGAGTTACCAACCTGCCCGCTGTCAATATTAAAGAGAATGGCAACCACTACACCGTATCACTTGCCGCTCCGGGAATGAAGAAAGAAGACTTCCACATTGATGTAAACGGCAACATGATCACCATCTCGTCGGAGAGAGAACAAAGCACCGAGGACAAAGGCGACCGCTATACCCGCCAGGAATACAGCTACAGCTCTTTTTCCCGCAGCTTTACCGTGCCTGATGATGTAAAGCCGGAAGCCATTGATGCCCGGTACGAAAATGGCGAATTAAAAATTACGCTACCCCGTAAAGAAGACACTAAAAAAACAATGGCAACGAAACGGATTGCCGTGAAATAAGGCCACTGCTCAAAAACTTGTTGTATGAAATGGTCTGTCAGGCTCATTCCTTGAAAGGCATTACTCTTAACCTTCACGTCAGCTTCCTGCTGTTTGCTGCGTGGACGGCCAGGGTAAACATCGCTTCAGGTAGTAGGCTGCGCAAGTGAAGGTGTTGCAAAGGCCATCTAAAGGCCTTCGGTTGGTAAAGAAAAACAATGTTCAAGGATGCCGCTGCATAAATGTTTCAGGCAATGAATGTTTTTGAAAGAGGGAAGCTCAATGTTGGTTGCTCATGATATGGTTACTCATTGTTATAGTGATTGCTGCTTTGCCGGTGTGGATGTTCTTCGCTCCAGTTGAAGCCAGTCTTGATACAAGAGTGCCCGTCGTTGTGTTGCGATGGCGATTGTTTGGCAGGGCATCCTTCTTTTTTGAAGAGGAAGAATTCTGGCTGCGGATAAACTTAGTTTTTTGGCAGTGGCAATGGCGGCTGGCCGACCTGACGAACAGAACAAAAAAAGCAAAAGCAAAAACAAAAAATGTGCAGGTAAAGAAAGGCAAGAGCCGGTTCAGTTTTCGTAAAGTAATCCGGATAATGAAATGCCTCCAGATAAAACAATGCGACCTGGCTCTGCGTCCCGACAACTATGTTGTAACGGCGCAACTGTATCCCCTGAATTTTATTAAACTTCCTTACCCGTATAAATTTTCCATTGATTTTACGGGGGATAGCTACCTGTTGATGAAAATAACAACCGCTCCGTGGCGGGTAGTTTATGCCTGGTTGCGCAACTGATTTCAAACCTTAAAACAGAAATACTATGGCATTCGATTTTGATGAAACCGTACAAAAGCTTACGGATTTCTTACGCACAGAAGCAAAGACTGAAACCGTTATCGGTCAGTCATTTCAATTGGGTGAATTTACCTGCGTGCCAGTCATTAAGTTAGGACTGGGCATTGGCTACGGCGGCGGTGAGGGCAAAGGCGGCCAGCAAGGAAAGGGTAATGGCGAAGGAACAGGTGGTGGCGCTGGTGGCGGTGTTGGCGTAGAGCCAATCGGCTTTCTGGCCACGAAAGGAGACCAGATTTCTTTCATCGCCGCAAGCAATCACAAAGGGCTTTCGGCCATGTTTGAAAAAGTACCCGGACTAATTGAAAAGATGATGGCGAAAAAGGAAAAGGAACCAGCAGGCGCAGTAGCCTAAGACGGCAACTATCTTTCGGCGTCAGCCATTTGGCTGGCGCCGAAACTTTTTCAAGAAAGCAATGTGCCGGTATGTGGCCGAATGGCATTATTGAAGAAAGCCGAAGCGATGGAGCATTTGGAAAGCAGAAAGGAAGAAGGGCTTTGAAAAAATAGCAGAAGGCGGCGATTCGCATTCAATCGGACACGCAAACCACTCACGGTTGAACAGGTGACCGGCCAACAAAGCTTTGATAAATTGTCCATACGCCTGCAGCACCGATAGGTTAGTAGTGATGGGTAATGCCATTGATAAGATCATAACTGAATTTGCGTATCGGTATTTTCCTGCCTGATTTGATACGTCTTTAATACATCCATTTTTGTTGCTTAATTCTAATTTTCCTCGTTTTTTAAAACTAACAACGGAATAGCAGTTGCAAACGCTACCGGGCGGGTGTGTATGTCGCCAAAAATCCGGGTGAACAAATTATGCCGGTGCGCTATCATCACCAGCAAATCCGTCGGGTGCGAGCCGATGAATTTCAGTATGCCTTCTTCTACATTTTCGTTCTCAAGCTTTTCGTGCATGTAGGTTATCCTTGAAAGCACCCGGTCCATTTGCAGCTTTTCCGGCACTTCTCCGGGTAAAATTTCGGCACCTGTTTTTTCAACGTGCAACACGGTTAAAGAAGCGCTGTTAAGTTTTATCAGGTCAAAGAGCGGCATCACACAATCCTGGTGCAGCATCTCTTTATAATCCACGGCCAGTACAATGTGCTTTGGCAGTTGAAGCACGGCACCTTCCGGAACGACCATTACCGGGATGTCTGTTTTCCGCACTGTTTTCAATGCGGTGCTTTCAAATATTGGTTTGTGTTTTCTTGTTTTTCGTCCGACGCAAATCAAACCTGCGTCCAATTCATCCGCCATCTCTTTTATGACATCGCCTTTAAAGCCCGTCATGGCTTCACCTTTTGCACGAACGCCGTATTCTTCCATTAAGCGGCCTGCTTCAGCCTGCACCTGCACCCGGTATTCTTTCTGTAATTCTATGTCGATGGTAGCAATGGGTATACTGCCTTCCATTACCGGCACAGGGTCTGTGTATACGTGCAACAAAAACAGTTCTGTATCCAGTTGCTTTGCCAGCATGGCGGCATATTCAGCGGCCTTGCGGGATGCGGGTGAGAAATCAACTGGAACCAGGATTGTTTTCATGATGAAAAGGTTTAAGCGTTACATGCCCCCAAGTTGCGTTGATTTGCAACCATAAACCATGACCTGAGTTGGCGCAGGCAATGATAGCTGTCATTCTTCCTGCCCTCCATTGCTGACGGAATTCTTGTCTGCTTTTCATTTAAAACCTTGTTTTGTTTCTCTTCTTTCGATAATCATTCCCATTATCACATCACTGAAAGTCACGGCAGAACATTTCTGCTTTCCTTTCCCAAAGCCATTGGACAGAGGATGTAATTTTCATACAATGGGCCATAGATGTAGACGGATCCTGCTAACCGTTATTGATTGAAATGACCGTTTATTGGCCCGTTAGAATTCTCTTTTGATAACCACATAACATTCTTTCCTTTCAGATAAAAGCAAAAAGCATGGCCCTGCATCCGGCCAGATCTTTTTCAATAAATTTTTCCTTCCTGAATGGCTGCTTCAGGATTTTTGATCCATTTGAACAACTTTACTGAGGCCTATCAACCTGCCCGGTGACCATCATTAGCAAAGCATTCGTAACATTAGTATACTTTGTTCGGTAAACCTGCAATGTGGAAACAAGCGGACTACTTTTAAAAACTACAAGCGAAAAAGCCATGGCCCGGTGGCATGCATCAACAGCCGGACTATCCGCAGCTGAAGCCCAACGAAAGTTGACGGTCCAACGCAAACAGCGCAACGTTCAAAAGACCTGGCTCGCCGATGCCTTGCTCTTGTTGCAGCAATTCAAAAGCCCGCTGGTTTTATTGTTGGTTTTTGCACTGGTACTTTCTGCTGTTTTGGGGCAGTATTCGGATAGTCTCATCGTGTTGGCTGTGTTGCTCATCACGGGTATTTTAGGTTTTATGCAGGAGCGAAACGCAGGCAAAGCCGTACAGGCCTTGCAGGCATTGGTGCACAGTAAAGCCAGAGTGAGAAGGGACGGGAAAGAACAAGAAATTTATATTGACGACGTGGTGGAAGGCGACGCTGTTTTCCTTCGTGCCGGAGACATCATACCGGCCGATGCAATCGTTATTGAAGCAAACGACCTGCATGTAAACGAAGCCGTCTTAACGGGTGAGTCATTTCCGGTAGAAAAGTTTGCGGCAGCATCTGCCGCAACTGAAGGGACAAACGTATCCCATATTGTTTTCAAAGGCACCAGTGTCATCAACGGTACAGCCATCATTATTGTTGTTGAAACAGGTGCTCACACGGAATTAGGAAAGATTTCATGGGCGGTTCAAAAAGCCACTACCATCACCTCGTTTGAACAAGGCATCACGGCCTTTGGCAAACTGTTGGTGAGTTTAACCGTTATCTTTTCTGCCGCGATTCTTCTTTTCAATTTACTCTTTCATCGCCCTTTTTTCGAATCGCTTTTGTTTTCTTTGGCCCTGGCCGTGGGCATTGCACCCGAACTCCTTCCGGCTATTTTAAGCATCACACTTGCCGCAGGTGCCAGGAGAATGGCAAAGCAAAACGTGATTGTCAAGAAACTTAGTGCCATACAAAATCTCGGTGCCATTGATGTTTTATGCTCCGACAAAACTGGTACCGTGACCGATGGCCTTGTGCAACTTCACAAAGGCGTAAATGCGGCTGATGAAGAAGATAAAAATCTTTTGCGTTACGCTTATTTAAACGCATATTTTGAAACCGGCTTTGCCAACCCCATTGACGAAGCCATTCGCCGGCAAAAAGAAATAGACATCACCGGATACACCAAGTGCGATGAAGTGCCGTACGATTTTTTGCGCAAACGTTTAAGCGTGGTTGTGGAAAAAAACGGCCGTCACCTGATGATCACAAAAGGCTCTTTTAAAACCGTTACGGAAGTTTGTAAGAACGCGCAGCTGAACGAAAATGAGGTTGTCCCTTTAGACAAGATAAACGAAGCGGTGAAACGCCAATTCGAAACCTACAGTGACGAAGGCTTTCGCGCTATTGCCATTGCCTGCAGGGACGTGACCGGCGACCCGGTGATTAACAAGGATGATGAAACAGACATGACCTACCTCGGTCTTTTGCTTTTCTCCGACCCGTTAAAAGAAGGAGTACTGCAATCCATTCAAACGCTGAAACAAAAAGGAGTATCCCTGAAAATTATCACCGGCGATAACTACAGGGTGGCGCAATACATAGCAGCGCAACTGGCCCTGTCACCACAAAAAATTCTGCTTGGCAGTGATGTTGCGCAAATGGACTTTGCCACGTTGGTACAAAAGGCGAATGAGACAGAACTTTTTGCCGAGATATTGCCAGTGCAAAAAGAAACCATCATCAAAGCCTTTCAAAAGTGCGGCCATACAGTGGGCTACCTGGGTGATGGCATCAATGACGCTCCGGCCCTGAAATCCGCAGATGTAGGCATATCTGTGCAAGGTGCGGTGGACGTGGCGAAGGAAGCGGCCGACCTGGTTTTGCTCGACCGTCATTTGGATGTTATCAGTAGAGGAATTGACGAAGGCCGCAGAACATTTACCAATACCATGAAGTATATTTTTGTGACAACCAGCGCCAACTTCGGCAACATGTTCAGCATGGCTATCGCTTCATTGCTGCTTCCTTTCATGCCCTTACTTCCGGTCCAAATTCTGCTGAACAATTTTTTATCAGACCTGCCGGCATTTGGCATTGCATCAGATAAAGTGGATAAAGAATTGATTGCTGCGCCGCAGCAATGGAACATCCGTTCTATTAAACGTTTTATGGTTGTATTCGGCCTGCAAAGTTCCGTGTTTGATTTTGCACTGTTTGCTCTGTTGTATTTTGTTTTTGCGGCCTCACCAGAAGAATTTCGTACAGCCTGGTTTACTGAAAGTTTGATGACGGAGATTTTTATTTTGCTGGTGATTCGTACCCGACGGTCATTTTTCAAAAGCAGTCCTTCCAAGTATTTATTGTTGGCAACAACGCTAACGTTTGGCCTTTGTGTTTCTCTTCCGTATTTACCGTTTGCGCCGCTTTTCGAATTGTACCCGATGCCTTTGTCATTGCTTGGTTCCATTCTTCTGATAACAGCCTTGTACATTTTCCTCGCAGAGCAAACAAAGAAGTGGCTTTTCAAGCGGTTATAACCATTACCCAGCCCTATTCGGCGCGTATATAGGAGTGCTCAGACCGGCCGATAATTCCGGTTTGTAAAACATCTTCAACTTCAAGGGTGGTAAAGAACCTGACATGGTGTGTGTTTTTAGCCATTGATATAACATGGCCTTTTCGTAATAAGCATGATGGGCCAGGGAACAATACCTGATTACCGTCATTGAATAAATCACCGGATAATCAGTACTTGCTTTCAGCAACAAGCTTTCGCATCACTTCAGCAGAAAAACTTTGTATTTGCGAGGCGCTGCTATTTTTTCATCCAATTTTATTGACATGAAATCTTCCTTTACTTCCTATGATAAGATAAGCAACGAATCGCGTGATGGAACAGGGAACAAAAAAAGAGGCAATCAGGAAATTAACAAAGACCTGCTCGCCTGCGGCATTCTTTCTTCAGTGCTTTACGTAATGATGAATATTGTTGGGCCAATGCTTTACGGAAACTACAGACCTGTTTCGCAAACCGTAAGTGAATTGTCAGCGATAGGTGCGCCTACAAGGGCACTTTGGGTAGCACTGGCAGCATTGTACACGGTGCTCTTTCTTGCATTTGCCTGGGGTGTGCAGCAAGCGGGTAAAACGAATCGCCGTTTGCGCATCACCGGAAACCTGTTGCTGGTATATGGCATTATTAGCCTGGCATGGCCTTTTGCCCCAATGCATCAAAGAGAAGTTTTGGCTGCAGGTGGTGAAACAATAAGCGATAGTCTACACATTGCTCTTGCAATGATAACGGTTCCATTGATGTTGCTGGCGATTGGTTTTGGGGCAGGCGCATTCGGCAAAAGGTTTTGCATTTATTCCATTAGCAGTTTAGTCGTCTTATGTTTTTTCGGTGTACTAACAGGTATTGATGGACCAAAGATTTCCCAAAATCTGCCCACGCCGTGGATAGGGATCTGGGAGCGAATCCTTATTGCTGTATTCCTGCTTTGGATTAGTGTGTTGGCCAACCTTCTTCTTCGCCAGGAACCGGCGAACAAATTCAAATAATGCTGCTAATTGAAGGCTTTCACTATCTATCTACAGGCTGTATTCACAGTATTCAACAAAAGCTCGAAAGAGATTTGTTTCTTAAAGGAAGTAAGGCTTTTTGAACACCCTTTTCATACGCTGGGTGACAGTTATCAGCAAGATTTATGAGCCTGATCATCCAACCCGCTAATAGAACCGGTAGCTTTATTCTGCAGAATGTCTTTCAAAAACCTTACTGGTGATCTCACTCTCTGGGAATGAGTTTTTCACTTCTTAAGTTGACCGCATGAAAAAAATTCTGGTGATAGAGGACAATAAAGAAATTCTGGAAAACACCGCGGAAATTTTAGAGCTTTCGCATTACGAAGTCACCACAGCTTCCAACGGGAAAATAGGCATAGAACAGGCACTAACACAAAAGCCCGACCTTATTCTTTGCGACATCATGATGCCTGAACTAGACGGCTACGGCGTGTTGCACATGGTGCAAAAAAATCCTGATTTGCAAAACACACCGTTCATTTTTCTGACGGCGAAAACAGAGAAAGGAGAAGTGCGCAAAGGCATGTCGCTCGGTGCGGACGATTATATTACCAAACCCTTTGACCTCACCGACCTGTTGACCACCATTGAAGGAAGATTAAAAAAAGCCGGGCTTATAAAGGAGCAAATTTCTGCCGGCTTGAAAGGTGAAAACGAAGTGGTTTCCATTGTAGGTGGCGAGAAAGCTTTGAAAGATTTTGTAGAGGGCCGCCATCTTGACTTTTACAAAAAAAAGAGTCGGATTTACAATGAAGGCAATCATCCCATCCGTCTCTACTATATACAAAAAGGCAAAGTAAAAGTTTATAAAACCAATGATGACGGCAAAGAATTGATTGTACGTATTGCCGGTGAAGGTGAGTTTTTCGGTTACACATCCCTGCTCGAAGACGCAGTGTACAAGGAGAACGCAGAAGCTCTGGAAGATGCGGAAATAGCAGCCATGCCAAGAACAGAGTTTGAAGAGCTGATGAACTCGAACCCGGAAGTTAACCGCAAATTTATCAGGCTATTGGCGTCGGATGTTACCGAAAAGGACGACCAGTTGATACGTGTGGCGTATAACTCACTGCGCAAAAAAGTGGCGGATGCCTTGCTATCGATATACAAAAAAGCGAAGGACAATTCCGACAAGCGCATTAGCTTAAGCCGGGAGAACCTGGCGGCCGTTGCGGGAACTGCCACCGAGTCGCTGATACGAACTCTGACGGACTTTCGGATGGAGAAGCTGATTGACATTGCGGATGGCAAGATTACCATTCTCAATCTTGCTAAGTTGGAAAAGATGCTGAATTAACCAGCTAGCTGAGTTTACATTTATTTGTGTTCGTCTGTCTATTGTTACTACTCCTTTCACATCGTTCTTCTCAACTGACGCCGGTCAATGCTGCAGCCATTCACGGTCATTTTAATAATTGGTTTTACGCCATAAGCTTGCACAAACCGATAGTCATGAAAAAGGAGTAATTGCTTCGCTACTGATAAAGCTGTACGAAGTCTTAATTCAAAAAACGGATCGGCATTGTCTCTTGCAACAGTTGAAACAATTGTTTTACACTGCCATCGACACCTTAACGGCTAAAGGCTGCATTGATCACCAATCACCTGTCACTGTAAAAGTCGAAAAGCCTTTAGCCGTTGTGGTGTTGCACAGCACCGTATGGTACACGAAAGAAGGGTATCTTCGGTTTTTCGGTGACGTTCACAAAAATCTGAATTATTCAACCACTATCGTCTTTAACCCATGATAGTAACCTTAACACTCAACCCTGCCATTGACAAAAGCATTGCTGTGGAACGGCTGATTGCAGAAAAGAAAATGCGTTGTGCTGCCATGCAGGTGGACGCTGGCGGTGGCGGCATCAACATAAGCAAAGCGATACATGAATTGGGCGGCACGAGTACTGCGGTGTATACCTGTGGCGGAACGAACGGCGGACATTTAACACGAATGCTGCTTGAAAAAGGCATTCCCGTTCAGCCCGTGGAAATAGAAGGCGAAACCAGGGAAAGTTTTGTGGTGAATGAAAAACTTACAAACAAGCAGTACCGGTTTGTGTTGCCGGGACCCACGATTGCAGAAAAAGAATTGAAACGAATAGAACAAACCATAGACACTATCAACAACGTGACGTTTCTTGTTTTCAGCGGCAGTCTACCGCCAGGGCTATCATCTGATTTCATGGGCCGTTTAGGAGAGATGGCAACAAAGAGAGGGATAAAATTTATTGCAGATACATCGGGTGAGCCATTGAAGGCCGCTTTGCAAAATGGCGCCTATTTGCTAAAACCCAGTTTAACCGAACTCTGTTTGCTTGCGGGGAAAGACTACCTGGAGCCCGCAGAAATCAAAGCAGCGGCTGAACGGATTTTGAGCAATGGACGATGTGAAGTGTTGGTAGTTTCTATGGGCCCGGCAGGGGCAATGCTGGTAACAAAAAATAAAACAGAATTGTTTACGGCACCAGCGGTAAAAAAAATAAGCACCGTTGGCGCCGGTGATAGTATGGTGGCGGGAATTGTATGGATGCTTGAAAAGGGAAAGAGGCTGGAAGAAGCTGTACAATTTGGAGTTGCCTGCGGAACAGCTGCAACCATAAATAGCGGCACGCAGTTGTTTAAGAAAGAAGATGCGATACGCTTTTACGAGTGGATGAAGGAAGGGCATCAGCCATCGGTCTTAATGCCGCAGGGTGCTTGAGGCCATGCTTTTGCGCGGTTGGTCTTACCGCCATACCAGCATTTTATTAAAGCTGGGTTCAGTCACCACAATTACATCATTCCCTTCATTGCAATGGTCCAGTGTTTGATCGGCATCGGTATGACATTAAAGGTAATGGCTGAACCTTGCGTGTATTGGTA